>NZ_KB913028.1:709350-1079965 GCF_000384135.1 Succinispira mobilis DSM 6222 | reverse complement strand
TAATATTTAAAACTGCATCCCAATCTTCTTCTTTCATTCTTGCCAAAAGATTATCTTTAGTAATGCCTGCATTATTTACCAAAATATCAACACGCGAAAACTCTGCTACTGCCTGTTCTAACATCTGTTCGATAGCTTGTAAATTAGAAACATCAGCCTCTAATATAATTGCCTTGCGCCCTAAAGATTGCACCTGTGTTTGTACTTCTTCAGCTAAGGCTTTATCGCCAATATAATTTATTATAATATCTGCGCCAGCTTTTGCCATTTCAATCGCAACTTCACGACCAATACCTCTTGATGCTCCTGTAATTAAAGCAACTTTGTTCTCTAAAATCATTTTACAGGCCTCCTTTAAAATGTTCAAGTGTTTTTTCTAAACTAACTAAATCTTCCACATTTACTACTGGAATAGTTTTTGCTATTTTTTTAGAAAAACCTGTCAAAACTTTTCCTGGGCCTACTTCAGCAAATACGCTTACATTTTCTGCTTGCATTTTTTGTATACTTTCAACCCAACGAACTGGCTTTGCCGCTTGTTCCACTAACAGTCTTTTAATCTCACTAGCATCTTGTACTTTATCAGCAGTTACATTGGCAACCACTGGGATAATAGCATTTTTAATTGTGATACCATCAAGTACCTCTTTTAATCGTTCTCCTGCTGGTTTCATTAATGTGCTGTGAAAAGGAGCACTTACTGGTAACAATACGGCTCTGCGAGCTCCAGCTGCTTTTAATAATTCCACAGCTTTGTCAACAGATGCAGTTTCACCTGCAATTACAACTTGACCTGGGCAATTAAAATTAACAGCTTGAACTATGCCACCGTCTTGTTCGACTTGATTACAAATTGCAATTATTTGTTCGTCTTCCAACCCCATAATTGCCGCCATGCTACCTTGCCCCACTGGAACCGCTTCTTGCATGAACTGGCCACGTTTGCGTACTACTCGCACCGCATCCATAAAATCCATGGCTTCTGCTGCTACAAGAGCTGAGTATTCGCCTAAACTATGTCCCGCAACTATTTCTGGTTTAATACCTTGTTCAGCCAAAACACGTGTCAAAGCTACGCTTACTGTTAATATTGCTGGTTGAGTATTGTAAGTCAATCTCAAATCATCTTCAGGTCCTTCAAAACACATTTTGGAAATAGAAAAGCCCAACGCTTCATCCGCTTCCATAAAAGTTTTTTTAGCAACGGGGAAAGAATTACAAACATCTTTACACATTCCTACAACTTGTGAACCTTGTCCTGGAAAAATAAAACCTATCATGTAATTTCCTCCTTACACAATCTAAAAGTGTATTTTTTTTAGTCTATCTATAGTATTAACTAACCCAGTCATCAAATCTTCAATGATTTCTGCAACTGGCTTAATTTCATTTAACATACCCGAACATTGTCCAGCCATAACACTGCCTAAGCGAACTTCACCATCACGCGCTGCAAGCTTTAGTTTTCCTGCCCCAAATGCATCTAGTTCTTCTACTGTCGCGCCATTACGCTCCATAGTCATAAATTCTCGTGCCAATTGATTTTCCAACACCCTTACTGGATGTCCAGTGCTTGCACCAGTCATTACTGCTGATCTATCTTTCGCTTTTATTATCGCTTTTTTATACTCTTCATGCGCTGTACATTCATTGGAAACCACAAAGCGAGTACCTATTTGTACCGCTTGAGCACCCAAGGCAAGTGCAGCAGCCATACCACGACCATCAGCAATACCACCTGCCGCAATCACGGGGATATCTACAGCATCAACAATTTGCGGTAATAAGCACATTGTTGTTAGTTCGCCAACATGTCCACCACTTTCTGTACCTTCAGCAATTAGTGCATCTACTCCCAATCTAGCAAGACGCTTAGCCAAAGCAACTGATGCTACTACTGGAATTACTTTTGTTCCAATGGCCTTAAATGCAGGTATATATTCCCCTGGATTTCCTGCCCCTGTTGTTATCACTGCTACTTTTTCTTCTAACAATAAATTAATGACTTCTTTAACATGTGGAGACATTAACATAACATTTACACCAAAAGGTTTTTTAGTAAGTTGTTTTGCTTTAAGTACTTCAACTTTTAGAGCTTCTGCTGGCATATGTCCAGCACCAATTATTCCTAGTCCACCGGCATTAGAAACTGCGGCTGCAAGTTCTGCCGTAGCTACCCAAGCCATACCACCCTGCAAAATTGGATATTTTATCCCTAACACTGAACAAATCGAATTTTCTGTTGTCATTTAAACTCCCCTTATTCCATGCTCCATTTTAAAACACAAGCTGCCCATGTAAGTCCAGCACCAAACCCAACTAAAGCTACATTATCACCTTTTTTAATTCTACCTTGCTCTAAAGCCTCACAAAGAGCAATTGGTATTGATGCAGCTGATGTATTACCATATTTTTCTAAGTTAACTACCACTTTGTCCATAGACAATCCTAAGCGTTTCGCCGCTGAGTTTATAATACGAATATTAGCTTGGTGTGGTACAAATAAATCTACTTCATTTGCGCTAATATTTGCAGCTTGTAAAGCCGCATTTGCAGCCTCGCCCATGACTTTAATTGCAAATTTAAATACTTCATTACCACTCATATGAATATAGTGCATATCTTTCTCTACAGTCTCCAAGCTAGCAGGAATTCTAGAACCACCTGCTGGCTGACAAAGAGTGTGTCCACCAGAACCATCGGCCCCTAAGTTAAAACCTAAAGTTCCATAACCATCTTCAACTCTACCAATAACTGCTGCACCAGCGCCATCACCAAATAAAATACAAGTATTGCGATCTTTCCAGTTCATAATTTTTGAAAGCGCTTCAGCACCAATGATTAAAATATTTTTGTATAAACCAGATACAATCATTTGACTTGCCACGGTCAAACTATACACAAATCCTGAACATCCTGCTGAAAGATCAAATGCTGCCGCTTTAGTAGCTTTTATATTTTCTTGCACTAGGCACGCTGTTGAAGGAAAGGCCATATCTGGAGAAGCCGTTGCCACAATTATCAAATCTAAATCTTCAGCTTTAACATTTGCTGACTGCAAAGCTCGTTGAGCGGCAATAGTTGCTAAATCAGAAGTTGCCTGCTCCGGAGCAGCGATATGTCTAGTTTTTATCCCAGTTCGTTCTATAATCCACTCATTACTTGTATCCACCATTTTTTCTAAATCATGATTAGTTAAAATCTTCTCTGGCACATAACAACCTATCCCTAAAATTCCCGCCGCATATATTTTTGACATTAATATCGAACCTCCTCTGCTTGTAACTTTTCTTTTATACAATTAATTACGCCATTGCGTTTAAATTCCATAGCCACTCTCACAGCATTTTTTATAGCTTTTGCTCTAGAACTACCATGACAAATTATAAATTCACCATTAACTCCTAGTAAGGGCGCGCCACCGTACTCCGAAGGATCTAATTTTTTCTTTAATCCTTTAAATGCTGGCAGTACAAATAAGGCAGCAATTTTGCCTAAAATTCCAGAATTTTTAATGGCATCTTTTATTAAAGCCATTATTGATTTCGATAGCCCTTCTGCAAATTTCAAAACTATATTTCCAACAAAACCATCACAAACAACCACATCAACAGTACCTTTGCTTATATCTCGCCCCTCAACATTGCCAATAAAGTTGATAAATTTATTATTCATTAACAATGGATAAGTACTAGTAGCTTGTTCGTTACCTTTAGTTTCTTCTTCGCCTATATTTAATAAACCTACTCTAGGATTATTAATCCCCAAAACCTGTTCAGCATAAATAGAACCCATCAACGCACTTTGATTTAAGTGTTGCGGTTTAGAATCAACATTAGCTCCCGAATCTAAAACAACTGTTGTACCTGATATATTAGGAATCGGCGTAGCTATTGTTGGTCTTTCAATTCCACTTATCCTACCTAACCCGAATAATGCCGCGGCAACCGCTGCTCCTGTGCTTCCTGCGGAAACAACAGCATCACACTCACCATCTTTTAGTAATTTTGTTGCTACGACAATCGACGCATCTTTCTTTTTACGAACTGCGCTTCCTGGGTGCTCACACATTTCTATAACTTGACTTGCTTGTCTAATTTGAATCTTATCTGATATATTTTTTTTATTTTTATGTAAAATATTCTCTATTTCTCGTTCATTACCAACTAACAATACCGTGCAATTGTATTCATCAGCGGCCTGTGTCGCCCCTAATATTATCTGCTCTGGGCCATAATCAGTGCCCATCACATCTACTGCAATCCTCATTTAAGCCCACGCTCCTCGTCTTTTTCCAATGAAACAATGATAAATTTAGCACGAAAAACTTCACTTTCATCATTTCTAATGTTCACGGCCACAAAATACTTGTTACCACGTATGCGATTGATTTTTGCCTTAGCTATTAAACGTTCGCCTAGATATACTGGTTTTTTATATTTTATATTCGCAACTCCCGTCAAAGCTGCTGGAGCATCCACAAGAGCTAATGCTAAACTATTTGCTTGAGCAAACATATAGTTTCCACGAGCTATACCCATATTATTATTTACCATATCACTAGTAATAGTCAAAACAGAAACTCCACTTATTCCTAAATCCAAATCTATTAAATCGCCAACAATGTCATTACTGGCAATAGCCTTTAACTTAGTGCTAGCATTTCTAGCCATACTCTTCATTCGTTCTCGTAATTCAGGAATATTTAAGCGAATTCTATCTAGCCTAATTGTTTGAACACTAACACCTAACTTTTCCGCTAGCTGTTCATCAGTAAAAAAAGCATTTTCAGTTAAATATTCTTTTAATTTTTCATGGCGTTTCGCTTTTCTTTTTTCCATCTTTCTCACCTAGCTTTATTATCAGGTACTAAAATCTACCCATAGGGTATTATACTAAGAATAAATAAAAAAAGCAAGAAAAAAAAATAACAAGACTATAAAAGTCTTGTTATTGAAAATCTTAATATTTTACTCTGCAACCTTAATAACTTGTACGCCTTTATAAGTTCCGCAAGCCGCACAAACTCGATGTGGCATTTTAGGCTCATGACACTGTGGACATTCTACTAAGCCTGGAGCTGTTAGTTTCCAGTTTGCACGACGTTTATCACGACGAGCTTTGGACATTTTTCTCTTTGGTACTGCCATTTAAATCACACCTCCTCAAGCTAATAGACTAAACTAAATTACTTTTTTAAAAGCTGTTGTAAAGCTCGCAAGCGAGGATCAATATAAGTATCCTCACAAGAGCAAGATTGTTCATTCTTATTTATACCACAAGATAAACACAATCCTAAGCAGTCTTCTTTGCAAACAGACTGAATTGGCTCTGCTAACAACAAACTTTCCCTAGCGATATAGGTGATATCAATAAGATCATCATCAAAAGTTAACTCTTCTTCGCCGATGCCTTCTGTATCTCTAGGATAAAACTTTTCTTTAAAATCACCTGTACAAATCAATTCATATTCGTTCATACATCTACCACAGACTCTTATAAAAACAGCTTTGGCAGTTCCTTCAACAAATATTACATCACCCACATTGGCAATTCTAAAATCCAGAGCAATATCACCTTTAATTAAAGCGTCCTGCTTAGTTATGCACAACTCTTTAGGCAAAACTTTTACAAAAATTTCTTCCTGTAAACCATTTTGTTTTTTTATTTTCGCTATATTTACTTTCATTTAGTACCACCAATCGTATCAATTATATACATACTTATTAGTTTTGTCAAGCCGAGAAGTTTACAATACAGCTATATTAAAATTTAATTAATTCCTTGCAGACATTTGCCGTGTCTCTTGCTATAACCAATTCTTCATTTGTAGGAATTACAAATATCTTCACTGGGGCTCTTTTTACGCTTATTTCTTGTTCTTTACCGCGCACCATATTCCGTTCTTTATCGATCCTTGTTCCTAAATATTCAAGACCATTACAAATTTTATCGCGCATAAATGCTGAATTTTCGCCTAATCCTGCTGTAAATACAATAGCATCAACCCCACCCATTGCCGCTACATAGCCACCTATGTATTTTTTAACCTTATAGGCAAATATATCTATAGCCAGTTGAGCTCTTTCATTTCCTTCTTCAGCCGCTTGTTCAACATCTCGAAAATCACTTGAAAGTCCCGTGATACCTAAAATTCCTGATTTTTTATTAAGATATTCATCTATTTCCTTAGCATTTAGCTTTTCTTTTTCCATCAGAAATGGGATAATTGCTGGATCTATCTCCCCCGAACGTGTTCCCATAACCAATCCTTCTAAAGGAGTATAGCCCATACTTGTATCAATACATTTACCATATTTTACCGCAGCAATACTAGCACCATTACCTAAATGACAAGTTATAATACGCAGATTAGTCATATGTTCATCCATGATATCTGCAGCCCGCTGCGCAACATATTTATGCGATGTACCATGAAATCCATAACGTCTTAAAGCATATTTTTCATATAGTTCATATGGCAACCCATATAAATATGCTTGTTTAGGCATAGTCTGATGAAATGCTGTATCAAAAACAGCAACCTGTGGTGTACTAGGCATAAGTTTCTCACAAGCCTCAATCCCAAGCAAATTCGCAGGATTATGCAAAGGCGCCATAACCGAACAAAGTTCGATATTTTTCAATACGTCTAAACCAATTAGAACAGAATCCGAAAATTTTTCGCCACCATGAACTACTCTGTGACCAATCGCAGCTATTTCTTCTAGCGATTCGATTACACCGTGATTTGAATCCGTTAAAATATCTAAAACCATTTTTATTCCAACGGAATGGTTAGCAATAACTTCATTTAAAGTGACACTTTCCTTGCCGGTTGGAACATGTTTTAACGTAGATCCATCGATGCCAATTCTCTCTACCAACCCTTTAGCTAGAACACTTTCATCCACCATGTTTATTAACTGATATTTAAGAGAAGAACTACCACAATTTACTACAAATATTTTCATTTTCCGCCTCCTAGTTTATAATTAAATCACGGGACTGCAGTTATCAATAATCAAGATACTATAATTCCAAAAAAGAAAACTGTATATTCCCATAGAAAATTTTAACAGTTAGTTTAGTAAATTGCAAATATTTATTTTAGTATATCCCTATTAGCTTATTTTTATAAGTTTCAAACCTCAACTAACTTAGACCGGAGGCGATATTTTACTTTATGGATAATAAAACTATCGGAATTATTACAGAATACAACCCATTTCATAATGGACACGCTTTGCAAATAAGAAAAATTCGCAATCTTTTTCCTAATTGTAACATTGTTGTTGTTATGAGCGGTTTCTTCTTGCAACGTGGTCAAATCGCTTTATTCGACAAGTGGCATCGTGCTGAATTAGCTATCAGCAATGGTGTCAACTTAGTTTTAGAGCTTCCCTTCAATTTCGCTTGTCGTAGCGCTGAAACTTTTGCATTTGGCGGAGTTTTTTTATTAACTGCTTTAAAAAAAGTGGACTATTTAGCTTTTGGAGCGGAAACGAAAAATTTAGATGACTTAAAAACTGCAGCATCTTTGTTTAGTTCAAACAATTTCAGAGAAAATCTAAAACAATTAATGAAAAAAGGCCTGTCTTATCCTCAAGCGGTAGATAATATAATGTCACAATATTTACCTATCGACACCGTCCGACAAGCAAATAACATTTTGGCTATAGAGTACTTAAAAGCCTTAAAAAATTTAAACAGCAACATAAAACCCTTACTAATCCCAAGAGAAGTTTCTCAATACCGCGAAATTTCTATCCATTCTTCTATCGCTAGTGCAACCGCTATTAGAGAAGAATTAAAAGGAAATGGGTTAACGCCACTTCTTGCTAGCACAATGCCCAAAAACTCCTTTGAGATGCTAAAACAACTAAGTACTAATAAACAGCTAATTTATGCAGAAAATATTTTTTCCAATTTATTAATTTATAAATTACGCACCACTTCTTTAGAATA
Organism: Succinispira mobilis DSM 6222; assembly: GCF_000384135.1. NCBI lineage: Bacteria > Bacillati > Bacillota > Negativicutes > Acidaminococcales > Acidaminococcaceae > Succinispira > Succinispira mobilis. The sequence continues at coordinate 1,071,997 of NZ_KB913028.1, read as the reverse complement.
CATACGCCAACATAGCGATGTCAGCGAGGGTCTTGAATACAGCATTTGTAAATACTCTGAAATCTACAATGATTATCCTAGCCTTTTAGCAGCACTAACTAACAAGCGTTACCCACAAAGCCGCATTAATCGACTTTTAACGCAAATTCTTATCGGGCTAGAAAAAACCGCTAATCCTACTTATATTCGCCCTTTGGCTTTTGATAAAACCGGAGTAACATTCCTAAATAAAATTAAAAATAACGCGTCTCTGCCTATAATAACTAAATTAGGAAAAAACTTTAAAAATATTCCTGCTGAATTAGCCAAATGCGCTAATTTGAAAACAGATATTGCCGCCACAAACATTTATCAACTGCTTTATCCTGAAAACAATGGTATACATAATCTAGATTTTTTAACAACGCCAAAATATATAAAATAAAACAAGAGGCTAAGCCTCTTGTTTTATTTTATATATTTTTCTTGTGTCGCAGCCAACGCTTCTAGAATTTGTTGATTATTCTCTCTTGCTAGTTCTGTAGTTTTTTGCATATATTCTAACATTTCGAATACATATTCTCGCGCTTCGTTTTTCATTTTATCACTATGTGCTTCCGCCGATAATAAGCGCTCTTCCGCTTCTTCTTTTGCATTAGCAACAATTTGCATCGCTTCTTCTCTTGCCTGCAAGAGAATCTCTTCTGCTTGGGAATTCGTATTTTCTATTAATTCTTCCGCTTCTTTTTTAGCCATTAAATAGATCTCTTGATCTTTAACCAATGTGCGTGCATAATCCTTCGTCTTTTCAATGATATCCTCGGATTCCAGTTTCGCATCAGCCAACATTTTGTTTCGTTCTACCAAAAGACTTTTAGCTTTCTTTATTTCTTCCGGAATTACACTTTTCAAGGCATCTACAATATCTGCCAACTCATCTTCTTCAATAAGTCTTTTACTGCTAAAAGGAACTCTCTGTGCATCAATAATGAGATTTTCCAGTTCATTTAAGACATCCTCTAAACTCATCTTTAACCACCCCGTTCGCCAGTTTATTGTTTTTTATCATTTAGGTAAGTGTAAATCATCTTTTTAACACTACAAGGTACAAACTGCGCAATATCTCCACCAAAATTCAACAATTCGCGCATCCCCGAAGAACTTAAATAAGAATGTTCTACACTAGTCATCATAAAAACCGTTTCAATACTTTCATCTATTTTCTTTATCAGCAACGCGCGCTGAAACTCATATTCAAAATCAGATAAAGTTCGTAGTCCTCTAACTATTACCTGAGCTCCTTCATTTTTGACATATTCATTTAGCAAGCCCGAAAAAGCTTCAATTCTAATATTTGGGATATCCTTTGTTGCCTCTTTCAACATTGCCACTCGCTGTTCAACCGTAAACATTGGGTTTCCCTTATTAGGATTAAAAAAAACTCCAACAATTACCTCATCAAACATCAAACTCGCCCGTTTAAAAATATCAATATGACCATTAGTTACAGGATCAAAACTTCCTGGACAAATCGCTATACGCAAAATACTACCTCCCAATAGTTTTTTTCAAAAAGGAAACCACGGTATCACCATAACGTTCTTTTCTCACTAATGATAACTTATTCAAGCTTGTTAAGTCAATCAGTTCTTGAGTACTATGCTCAATTATAATAATTCCATTTTCTTTTACAATATCAAATTCATCTATTTGCACCAAAATCTTTGTTACAAAATCTTTGTTATAAGGTGGATCTGCAAATATATAGTCAAATTTTATTTCTTGACTGGCAAAATAAGCAATTGACCTTATAGCATCATTGCGATAAACTTTTACATAGTCTTGAACTTTGGCCTTTTGAATATTTTTATTAAGCAAAGCTAAGCTTTGTGGATTACATTCTACAAAATGAACTGCTTCCGCCCCACGGCTCCATGACTCCAAACCCAAATTCCCACTGCCAGCAAATAAATCAAGAACTATGCTGTCCCAAAAATTATTCCCCAAAATATTAAAAACGGATTCTTTAACTCGATCCGCCGTAGGACGGATATTCATATTTTGAGGTGAAAATAAATTCATCCCCTTGATTTTGCCAGTTATAATGCGCATTTCCCACCTCGTAATTAAACCATATATTTTTTAGGAGTTAGACATGTTAAAAAAACTTTTATTTACTCTATTTTTATTATCAACTCAGATATTATTAGTTGTTTATTTGTTAGGAGCAGCTCCCTTAATAATTAAAACCGATAAGATAAATACACCCGTAATTTCTAAGAATAGCAATTATACTGGACTTCTAATCCCGCTAGATAGCCGCCCGCCCTGCAAAGAATTCACACAAAATTTAGCAAAAATTGCAGGCATCAATTTAACCGTGCCACCTAAATATTTACTAGACGATTATCAAACACCAGCCCAAAGCAACGCCTTGCGACAATGGCTATACAATAGTATAGCATCCTCTCCAGATTTTGCAATTCTTTCAACAGACATGCTTATGCACGGAGGACTAATCGCTTCACGTGATGTTCATAGTTTAGAGGGGCGCGAACAAACCTTTATTGAATTATTAGAAATTTTGAAAAGCAAAAGTCCAAACACATCTTTAGCCGCCTTCACTATAATTCCACGCCTCTTAATTTCAGAAAATGATGATACTAAAACTTGGCAATATCATATGATGCAATACGCTATTTTAAAAGATAAAGTTAACACCTTTGAAAACCCCTTGGATTTTCAAGAGTTGCAAAAAATACAATTACGTCTTCCTGAAAAATTAGTAAATAAATATAACAATATCTACCTCACCAATGATAGTTTCAACAAAAATCTGTTTAAAGCTATCCAAAACGATTTAGTACAAAAAATCATAGTCGGGCAAGACGATGGCGAAGCATTTGGCTTGCCTAACACCAATCGGCACAAGGCAGAACTATACCTTGAGCATTTAAATTCTAACCAAAAAACAAACGCCTATACAACCAGAGGAGCCGATGAAATTGCTCAGCTTTTCATCGCTCAATATACAAATGAAATATATTCAACATCACCTAAAATTTATATTCAATATTCAGACGCACAAACCAAAAATAAAATTATGCCTTACATGCCGAGTTCTGTAGATGAAACAGCCAGAGAAAAAATTAAAATTATAAAAGGCAATGTAGTCAATGATAAAAACACTGCCGACTTTATTTTATTTATCCATTGCGGTGATCAAAAAAACTCAGATTTTTTTAGTTTAACCAAAATTAGTCAGAATTTAAACGAATTATTAGCAAGCAATAAAAATATTGCTCTAGTAGATTTGAGTGAAAATTTTGAGGCCCAAGAAACTCTACTTGATAGTTTAATCAAGAATAATGTCCCGCTTAGCAAATTGATAGCTTATGCCGGTTGGAATACCACTAGTAATTCTATCGGTACTGCCGTTAGTCAAGCCAGCATCTTTACGACTCGCAAAAAACATTTACCAGTTTCCGAACATCTTCAACTTTACTATCTCAATTCCAATTTTACTTTATCACGCATAATTGAGGATTGGGGCTACCTCAAAATAATTTTACCCCAAACCAATAAAAATTTAAAATTATTCGGGATTGATAATTATAAATTAAATAGCAATAAACACTATACCGAAAGTTTAATCCAAAACAAAGTTCAGTTTTTGGCAAATAATCTACTATACCAAAATTTTTCTAGATATCCTTTTTATCAACTAGAAAACACATGTTTCTTCTTTAATTCTGTTAAAACTACTGTAAATTTACCTTGGGATAGAACCTTTGAAATCAATTTAAAGCTAGAAACTACTATTTCCAAAACAAATAACTCTAACGCCAAAAAATAAACTAAAAGAGCCACTCAGCTTGTAGTCGATACTTCTGTTTAGATTTTTAAACTAAACCTGAAATTTGACTATCAATTTCTAGTGGCTCTTTTTAAATCTCAGCTAATTTTATTTTTTCTATTGGAATAGAAACCTAATTTTTCTACTGGACGCATTGCTCGCGGTTTCGAAATGATTTCTGCCATAATCATTCCTTGCAAAGCTTGCCTTGCAGTTATTTTAGTCTGTTTTTCATGTTCGTGATTTGTTTGCTGATCTTTTTCTTTAACCCGAACTCTAGAAATTTCTTCAGTAACTGGCACTATCTCCGGTACCGCTTCCTCTTTATCTAGCGTTTTAGTTTCTAACTGTATGGGTTCCTCAATACCAAATATTTCATCCCAATTAATATTTAATTCCCGCTTTTGTTTTTCTGTTCCAGCCAACGTGTCGTCTTGTTGCGATTGAGTCTCATCTGGATATTGGTATTTTTTCTTTTTTTTAAATATATTATTAATCTCTGGAAGGACAAATATTGCCAGTAGCAGTAAAACTACACCAAAGCCATCCATATATATCCCCCCTTATTTAGGGTCGTTGTTTTTGTCAAACTCTTCTAACCCTGCAATATTCTTACGCATATCAGTATCCGCAATTATATTATTCATTTGATAATAATCCATAACACCTAAATTACCTTTTTCTAAGGCCACTGAAAGAGCGAGTGGCACTTTTGCTTGCGCTTCAACTACTTTAGCTTGCATCTCTTGCGTATAAGCACGCATTTCTTGTTCTTTGGCAACAGCCATCGCTCTGCGTTCTTCTGCGCGAGCTTGAGCAATGCGTTTATCAGCTTCTGCCTGATCAGTCATTAACTCTGCTCCAATATTTCTACCTACATCAACATCCGCAATATCTATCGACAATATTTCAAAAGCTGTCCCCGAATCTAACCCTTTTGCTAAAACAGTTCGAGATATATGATCTGGATTTTCCAATACTGCCTTATGATCAAGTGCTGAACCGACACTAGTTACAATCCCTTCTCCAACCCGAGCAATTATTGTACCTTCACCAGCGCCACCTACCAAGCGATCGATGTTAGCTCTAACCGTTACTCGTGCTTTAACTCGTAATTCTATTCCGTTTTTTGCCACTGCCGAAACAACCGGTGTTTCAATCACTTTAGGATTAACACTCATTTGCACGGCTTCTAAAACATTTCTGCCTGCCAAATCGATAGCACAAGCCCGTTCAAATGTTAAAGGAATATCGGCTCTATGTGCCGCAATCAGAGCATCAACAACTTTATCAACATCCCCACCAGCTAAGTAATGTGCTTCTAATTGGTTAACACTAACTGGCAAACCGGCCTTATTAGCCTTAATCAAAGGCATTACTATTTTCGAAGGAGAAACTCTGCGCAAACGCATCCCCACCAAGTTAAATATGCCAACATTCACACCAGCAGCTAAAGCCGAAATCCAAAGCCCGATTGGTACCAAATTTAAAAACAGGCTAATACCTATTACAATTAAAACTATAATGAAGCCTCCACCAAACAATTCTGCCATAACAAAATCCTCCTCTTACTGTTTTTCAACATATATTTGACCACCTTGAATCTTAACAATTACAATGGACTCACCTACTTCTAAAAACTCCCCACTAGTTAATGCATCATATTGTTTTTCTTCAATTTTAATTTTCCCAGTTGGGCGCATTTGAGTTATTGTTACTCCTACTTGTCGCAATAAATTCTCATTGACATTTTTTTTGGTTACACCTAAATCTGCATTTCCTTCTTTTAAAATAAGCCTATTGTAGATACTGGTACTAGTTATATATTTACTTAAGACATACACTCCAGCAACAGCCAAACCTAGACTTAATAACAGCCATCTCACAGCTTCAGTGCCACCACCTAAAACCAAAAAGAAACTCCCCATTAAAAATACTATTCCTAACATTCCACTAATTCCAAATCCAGGAATAAAAACCTCTAAAATTAACAAGGCTACGCCTGCCAAAAAAACTAACGCAGGCAACATTCCACCTGAAGTAGTAACTATGCTACTTCCAAAAACAGCAATTCCAGCAATAATTGCCATTAATCCAGCAATCCCAGTTCCCGCCGTTTTAATTTCCGTTATCAAACCCAATATTATTACTGTAATTAAAATTGATTTAACTGCAGGATTATCAAAAAACCCAATCAAACTTTCCCTATATGTTTTTTCAACAATTACTTTGTTCCCTTGCTCAATCTTTAATTCTTTTACAACCGCATCAATGTCATCCGCTCCAAAATCTGCAAATTTTTCTCGCAACGCTTGCTCTTGCGTCAAAGACAAAATTTGTCCCGGTTTCGCATAGTTTCCATAGCCTAAACTTTTATCAACCATTGCCTCCGCTATTGCTTCATTACGTTTGCTATGTTTTGCGGTGCTTGCAAATTCCGCCTTCAAAGCAGAGATGTTTTTTTCAGTATTAGGAATCGGTTCAGCAGCGCCGATACTAGCACTACTTGTCATTGCAATTTTATTATGTGCAAGCGCTATTAACGCGCCTGCCGACCAAGCTCTATTTTTTATTAAACACACTGTAGGTATTTTACTTTCAATTATGATATCACGCATTTGTGTTGCAGAATCAACCCGCCCACCAAATGTATCCATTTGCATAATAATTAAACTTGCTTGAAGTTGTTCTGCTTTGTCATAAGCTTTTTTTAAAACAGCCACGCTACTAGGGTCAATCTCTCCTTCAATATTGAAAACAACTATATTTTTTTCAGCAGCTTCAGACTTAAGTCCTCCCCCCCCAAATAAATTCATAATTATTAGCAACACACATATTCCTAAACGCAAGATATTACCTCCTTACATTTTTCTATATTTAGCTAACAGTTACTTCAATAATAAAAACTCAAACATCATTTATTATTAGTCATTCTACTATTCCAGTTAAGCATAGTCAAGTAATAAAAAAAGGAGGAAGCATCTCACTTCCTCCCCAGAAACTAACTTAAAAGCTCACGAACTATTTGATTTACCAACTTACCATCTGCTCGTCCTTTAGTTTTTGGCATAATCGCAGCCATAACTTTACCCATTTCTTTTTGCGTAGACGCACCAGTGCTTGTAATCGCTTCTTGAATAATTTCACGCAACTGTTCAGCTGTAAGTTGTTCCGGCAAATAAGCAGTCAATATTTCTATTTCTGCCAAAGCTGGTTCCGCCAAATCGTCTCTACCAGCTTTTTTAAACTCTTCATAAGAATCACGTCGCATTTTAACTTCTTTACTCAAAATACCTAACATATCATCTTCTGAAAGCTCACGCCGTTCGTTAATTTCTACATTCTTAATGCTCGATAAAACCATACGAATCACTGAAAGCCTAAACTTGCCTGCCTCACGGTCACGCATCGCTTGCTTCATATCTTCTGTTAAACGAACTTTTATAGACATTAAACTCATTCCTTGTCAGCTTTATTTTGTCTTACGCTTTCTTGCCGCTTCGGATTTTTTCTTACGTTTAACGCTTGGTTTTTCGTAGTGTTCACGCTTTCTAACTTCAGAAAGAACACCAGCCTTTTGTGTAGCGCGTTTAAAACGACGAAGCGCACTGTCTAGCGTCTCATTTTTACCAACTTTAATCTCTGCCATCTGATCTCCCTCCCTCCACATGATCCTTAGGGAAGTGTATCCTTTTATACACCCCATAATTATACACTGACAAAAGCGTTTTTGTCAAGATAAGTTCCCTTGGAAAAGATTTTTCAATAAAATAACCCTTTGCGCAAATTTAGAGATTTATTTTTATTTCCATTTGCATTATACTATTATACATGATATACGAGCGGGAGTGTTGTAATTGTTAAAAAAAATTTTTTTCGCCCTATTTTTTTATACCTTTTTCAGTTGTTCCAATGTAGTTTTTGCCGAAACAAACAAAAAAATTATATATATCCCACTAGATAACCGACCAGTTTCTCTAGACTATGTTGTCCAAACAATTAACTTTGCGGGTGAAAATTTAATTATCCCTCCCGAGACATTGTTGGCAAATAATAATCACTTAGGCAACCCCGATGAACTAATGCATTGGTTAATAAAAAACTGTACTCGTGCAGATTATGCTGTAATCTCAACAGATAGTCTTATTTATGGCGGATTAGTTGCTTCTAGAACTCATAACGAACCTTTAAATGTTTTACTGAAAAGAGCCCAAGCGTTAAATATTATTAGACAAACTAATCCAAATTTAAAAATATACGCTTTTTCCACTTTAATGCGCACACCGCGTAAAAGCAATAAATTCATTGAGCCACCTTATTATGAATACTATGGTCCTGATATTTTTCGCCTAACTGCATTACTTGATAAAGAAACTACTCTAGCTCTAACAGCACTAGAAATAGCCGAAAAGAATAATCTTTTACTTATAATTCCAGAAGAATTTCTTAGTGACTGGTTCTCGCGGCGAAAAAAAAATCTGACCATACATAACTATTTGCTAGATTTATATACAAATAAAGCTTTTCATTTTTATACTATTGGTAAAGATGACAATGCACCTTATTCGCAAACACACTTCGAAGCTAAACAATTGCTAAAAACCTTACCGCAAAATATTCCCGCTAATTTTAAAATTATAGCTGGCGTAGATCAACTCGGTCTAATGTTAATAACCCGCGCAATAAATCAAAACAAAAAGTTTTCGCCAGCAGTTTTTGTTCAGTATACTGATGGTGCTGGTGCAACTACTTTGCCAGCATATTCCGATCAACATCTTTATTCTTCTGTCGAAGATCAAATAAATCTTGTTAATGCGCAGCAGACCTTTGCTCTCGAAGAAGCAGATCTAGTTTTAGTAATTAACACACCTTTTGATGGAGTAACTTTAGATGCTTCCAACCTCAAAAATACACTAGTTGCTTCATTACCAACACTTAAATTGGTCGATAAAACTAAATATTTTATGACGCTACAAAAGAAAGTCGCTATTGCTGATGTTGCCTTTGCCAATGGTGCAGATAATTCCTTTATTTTCGAGCTAAACCGAGCACAGCTGTGTCAAAATTTAAATGCCTATTCTGGGTGGAATACCGCCGATAACTCCATTGGCTATGCTCTGGCCCAAGGAATACTAGCCAATCATATGAGCAGCGAACAGAAAAATCTGCTCTTAAAAATTCGCTTAGTCGATGACTGGCTTTACCAAGCAAATGTTAGACCCAAAATAGTCAACCGATTTTTTAAAAACACCCCTCACGAACAGTATAACTTAGGTTCAGAAACCACCAAAATAAATTCTGTGATTTCTGACGATCTTATTTACAAAACCAAAGATTATTCCATTTTTCAAAACTTTAAATTTAAAACCGCTCTACCTTGGCAAAGATTATTTGAAATTAATGTCCAACCGCTAGCTTAAATTTATATTTGAAATTGAGGTGTATTGTTATGTTCGGCAATAGGTTTAGAAAAATCGTGTTAGTTTTTTTTCTGATTTTGACATTTGCAAGCATTATCTGCACTTGTTCAAGTTACCTTGTTGCTGCTAACTCTACCTCTTTAAAAATTTATGACCGCAAAGTACTTGTGATACAATCTTATAATCGTGACTATATTCATACACGTGCTTTAGAAGAAGGAATTTTAAAGATTTTCAAAAACTCATCTGCGAATATAAGCATAAACTACGAATTTCTCGATACAAAGAAGTTCTTCACCCCTGAGTATTTCCATTCACTGTTTATAGTTTTCGCCGAAAAATATAAACAAGAACACTTTGATGCCATAATTCTCTGCGATGATGATGCCTTAAATTTTTATCAAATATATGGGCAAAAAATTTGGGGTCCCACAAAACATGTCGTCGCCACTGGTATCAATTCTATTAATATATATCCTGATGGTATCCCTGGTTTAATTTTAATTGAAGAACGACCAAATTATGAAAAAACAATTGATCTTGCTTTAAAACAAAATATGGGAAAAAATATCTCTACCTTAAATTTTATTTATGATAATACCACGACAAGTAGAGAAGTAAAACGCGATATTGTCAAGCTTATTGGTGCTAATTATCCAGCGCTAAAACACAATCATTATTTTCAAGAAACTCCAGAGACTCTGCGTGATATTGTAAATTCTGCTGATGAGCATAATATTTTTTTCTTTATTCTTTATTCTACTTCTCCTGATGGCAGAAATTTTCTTTATGATGAGGTTCCTAGATTTATTCTCAAGAATTCAAAAAACCCGGTTTATAGCCTCTGGGAGTTTTATCTTGGTTCAGGAGTAATCGGCGGATACTTAGCTTCTTCTAGTAAATATGGTGAAAGTGCCGCCCAAACTGTCCTAGATTTGTGGGCTGGCAAAAATCTGCCAACAATTATTTATGATAATGGCGAAAACCAACATTATATTTTTGATTATAATATTATGCAAAAATATAATATTAATTACACTCCTAACAATGCGCTATTTATTAATAAGCCTGAAACTTATTTCCAAAAAAATAAAGAAATTATACTGTTTTTTTCAAGTATAATTAGCGTACTATTACTTTTAATAATCTTATTGTTGATAATAATAAATCAAAAACAAAATATTAACAAAAAGAATCAAGAAATCAGCCACTTAAGCACCGAAATAATCGAAACTCAAAAGGATTTAATTTCTCGTTTAGGCGATGTAATCGAAACACGTTCTCATGAAACAGCCAATCACGTGCGTCGAGTTGCCAAAATTTCTGCCGTATTGGGCAAGGCCTATGGATTAAGCAACGAAGAACTGCAAGCTTTGACAATAGTTTCTCCAATGCACGATGTTGGTAAAATAGCAATTTCTGAAGCAATCTTGCAAAAACCAGCAAAACTCAGTCCTAAAGAATTTGAAATCATGAAAACACATACACAAATCGGATATGATATTTTTAAAAATGCGGAAAGACAAATGCTGAAATATGCTTCCCTAGTTGCTTTAGAACATCACGAACGTTGGGATGGCACGGGTTATCCCAACGGAAAAAAAAGTGATGAGATCAGTATTTTTGCTCGCATTACTGCTATTGCTGATGTATATGACGCGCTTTGTAGCAACCGTCCTTACAAAAAAGCTTGGCTTCCTGAAGATGCATTAATTTACTTAGTTAACGAACGCGGGAAAATCTTCGATCCCCATTTAGTTGATTTATTCTTAGAAAACAATCTTGAAATTAATAAAATTCGAGAAGAGTGGTCTGACAAGCCGCATAATTAATTTTATCCGTTCAAAAAACAGAAATAACCCTACTACAATTGCTTTAGTAGGGTTATTTCTGTTTTTCTAGTTTTATTTATGCAAATTTAATTTTTCTCCACCTAAAACTTTTTTCATATTGCGCATCGGACACATTTTCCCACACATTGTACAAGTATCTTTATGTCCTGGCAAAGAACTTTCACGATATCGTTTGGCTTTTTCCGGATCCATCGCCAGTTGAATCATTTTTTCAAAATCCACATCCGCACGTGCCTTACTCATCTCATTATCCCAGTTTCTAGCATTTGGCAAATTTTTCGCAATATCACCAGCATGAGCGGCAATTCTCGCAGCTACAATTCCATCCTTCATATCTTGCAAGTCAGGTAAACGTAAATGTTCTGCTGGCGTAACAAAACATAAAAAATCAGCTCCACTGCTAGCAGCTATAGCCCCGCCTATCGCACTTGTAATATGATCATATCCGGGAGCAACATCAGTCACTATTGGTCCTAAAACGTACAAGGGAGCTCCGTGACATAATTTTTTGGCAATAAGCATATTTGGTGCCACTTCATTTAAAGCCATGTGTCCTGGGCCTTCTATCATCACTTGAACGCCTTTTTCCCATGCACGTTTAGTTAATTCTCCCAAAACAATTAATTCTTCTATTTGAGCGGCATCTGTAGAATCAGCTATGCTTCCTGGTCTACAAGCATCCCCCAAACTTAAAGTCACATCATACTTTGCGCAAATATCAAGCAATCGATCATATTCAGCAAAAAAAGGGTTTTCGCGATCATTTAATTCCATCCAAGCAAATAATATAGACCCTCCCCGCGAAACTATATTAGTCAATCGCTTATTATCTTTTACTTTTTGAGCAGTAGCCTTATTTATCCCACAATGAATTGTCATGAAATCAACACCATCTTGAGCATGTGTCTCTACTACTTGAAAAAATTCATCTGTCGTTATATCTTGCAAATCCTTATCTAATAAACCTATAGCATCATACATAGGGACTGTACCTATTGGCACCGGAGAAATTTCTAATAGTTTTTTTCTGAAAACTTGCGTTTTACCATAACAACTTAGATCCATAATCGCATTTGCCTGCATTGTTATAGCCACCTTAGCTTTTTCCAATTCCAAGTCCCAATCGGCACAATCATTAGATATCCCTAAATTAACATTTACTTTTGTCTTTAACCCTTCACCTATCCCACTTGCTCTTAAATTACTGTGATTAATATTTGCCGGTATAACTACCTTCCCTTTAGCCACTAGAGACAATAGGTTTTCAACTTTAATTCCTTCTTGTTCAGCAACATAGCTCAATTCCTTAGTAATAATTCCTTTTTTGGCAGCTTGCAATTGCGTCATAATCTCACTCCTTTAATAAAATATAAAATAAAAAACACCCCACTCACAAAAAGTAGGGTGCTAGACTCTAAGTTAAACTTAAATCATTGCTAACTTCCCTACGGTGGTCCTAACCACATCAGGTTCAAGGGTTGAGTAATTACTCTCTCAGCATAAAGCACCCCTAGTTAAATCATTATTTATATAAATTTTTAGGTAACACTCTTTCTAATACTGGCACCAAAAACAAGGCGACAATAATCCCTACGGTACTGCTCATTAAGCTAGCTGGCACATTTGCTAAAGCTACATTAAGACTTCCAATAACCTGCCACCAAGCAAGAATATACCCAAACAGTGTCCAGATTGAAGCAGTTAGATAAGCCATAATTTTTAAAATTAAACCATTTTTATAACGAATATTCCAAGGATAAACACCTTTTATTATATAACCTGCAATAAATCCAGCTCCACCTTTTATAAAAAAAGACCAAAGCGTATAAGGTGAAAACCCCATTAACAAATCAAACATTGCCGTACCTATAGCTGCCGCCAAACCAGCATATAATCCTCCAAAAAGGCTTGCGCAAGTAAAAATAAAGGCCGTACCCAAATGTACCATTGCCCCTGTTCCAAAAGGAACCTTTATAAAAGTTGCTACAACACATACACCTGCTAGCATTCCAATTAACACAATGTCTTTTGTTCTTAACATATTTATTCCTCTTCTTCTGGTTATAATTGCACTTAAATTTCCATTATTAATGCTTCCAATAGTATCCCTTCACGTATAGGAGTTTGCTGTTCATATGTTTTTTCAATACATTTATAAACAAAATCTGTCGCTTTCTGCAACGCTATGCTAATATCATTGCCTAATAATAAATAACCAAGTAAAACACTTGTAAATACATCGCCAGTACCTGGGTAATGAACAGGAATTTTCGGAGATTTGTTCACGAAAAATATCTCCTCATCACTATTATATCCTACATTGGCGATTTGTCCACTAGCTAAATTAACTCCCGTTATTATTACGTTTTTAATTCCCCATGCCGCTAAACGCAACAAATATTCATAAATGGTTTCTAAATTTTCTTGTACTTCTTGATATGGTTCTCCCAATAAAAAACAAGCTTCCGTATAATTTGGAGTAATTATATCGGCATTTAAAATAAATTTTCTCATTTCCAACTGCATTTCTTCCGTATATTTAGAATACAACTTGCCGTGATCACCCATTACTGGATCAATTACTTTTAGAACATTACCCTTAGCTTTCTTAAAAATGGTATCAACAATTTCAATTTGCTCTGGCGATGCTAGATAGCCAGAGTATAAACAATCAAACTCCAGTCCTTCATTTTGCCAATTCCTGTCTATTTCCTCCAGTTTGTCAGTTAAATCTACTGCCGCAATATTTTTATATCCCCCTAAATGCGAACTCAAAATTGTTGTCGGCAAAGGGCATACTTGCACTTGCAAATTTGACAATATTGGTATTATAACGCTCAATGAACACCTTCCATAACATGATAAATCATGCACAGCAACTACCTTTGGTATTATCATACAAATCTCCTAATATTTATATCCAATTATTTTTTAATAATGAACTCCATTGTCGTAGTATCTTTCTTTCTCTAAAACGATAAAAAAAACATCTCGTTGTTTATAACCTAACCTTCTTAAAAAGCCATCAATTTCCTCAGCTACCGCATCTTGTATGTTCTTTGGTCTTGCAAACCAATTAATTTGAATTATTGGGTACTTAACATTTATGAAAGCACTCTCTATTAACTCCAAGCTGAGTGTATCTAGCTCACAACCAATTATTTTTGATAAATTAAACAACATTAAATCGGCAATACTTTCTAATTCGTCTTTTTTCACATTTTTAACTATTATCTGTGGCACACTTACACCCCCCTTTTTTATTTCTCATCATACGTTTAGCTATTTTATTATCTAAACGAAAACTTGTCAAGCATTTCAAGTAGCTTATTTTTTCAGCTTAACAATATATGTTCTAGTGTTGCAAATATACCATATAAGGTATATTATTTATTTAAAGAAATCAAAAAATTGTGCCTATATCCTTATATGAAAGGGTGTTATTCTATGCCAACAAAAAAAACTATTATAATTATCTTTTTTTGTGCTTGTAGCATTTTACTTTTTATTTTTTTTAAATCAACCTACAATGACAGCGCCTCGCTTATGGCTACTGGTACAGTCGAAATTACCAAGTTAGAGGTAACTCCACGCCTAAGTGGTTATATTCGCAACTTAAGTATCGATACTGGTTCTAGAGTTAAAACTACTGATATACTATTTGAAATTGAACGTCAAGATTTAACCGAACAATTAAAGGCCGATCGTTATGCGTTACAGCAAAGTGAAGCTAAACTACAAGATTTACTTAACGGCCCCCGTCCACAAGAGATAAAAGCTAGTAGTTCTGTATTAAATAGTAATTTGGCTGTATTAGAAGTAGCTACTACTGATTTGATAAGATATCGACAACTCTATGAGCAACGTGCTATTTCTAAGCAACAATTAGACCTTATCCAAAAAAATTATGATGTCGCTTTAAATAATGCAAACAACGCTCGTGCCCAATTAGAGCTTTTGCAGGAAGGTGCTCGACCTGAACAAATCACTGCTCAAAAAGCTGAGACAGAAAAACTAAAAGCAATCCTGGCTGCAAATAAAAGTGTTCTTGCAGACTCTATTTTAACAAGTAACCTTGACGGGGTTGTTCTTAGTCGTAATTTTGAAAACAACGAGTATGTTACTGCTGGTTCGCCAGTTTTAACAATCGCTAATCTCCAAGATTGCTGGATAAAAGTATATATTGCCTCAAACGAACTAGGTAAAATTTATCTAGGGCAAAAAGTTCTTGTAAATGTTGACTCTTTTCCGAAAGAAAGTTTTCAAGCAATAGTCAAGGAAATCTCTGATAAAGCCGAATTTACTCCTCGACAAAGTATTACCAAGAATGAACGCGCAAATATGGTGTTTGCCGTGAAGGTAAAGCTTGATAACACAGACGAAAAGTTGAAACCCGGCATGCCTGCGGATGTGATTTTCCAATGATCGAAATTAAAAATTTGAATAAGAATTTTTCCCAAAAAAAAGTTTTAAGTGATATAAATCTCTTTATAAAAAAACAAGAAATTTTTGGATTAGTTGGTGCCGACGGGGCTGGTAAAACAACATTGCTGAGAATAATTTTAGATTTATTAAAACCAGAAAGTGGTTTTGTAAAATTTGCAAAAAACAATCTTGAAAATAGCATAAAAGAAAAAATAGCTTACGTGCCGCAAACTTTCAGTTTATACAACAATCTTACTGTTTTAGAAAACATTAATCTCATAGCAAGTTGTTATGGTCTAAAACAAAAAAACATCCAAAATCAAACGAAAGAAATCTTGGAATTCACTAGTCTGTATGAATATAAAGATAGATTTGCCGAAAAACTTTCTGGCGGAATGAAACAAAAACTTGCTCTTGCAAGTGCCTTAATTCATAACCCTGAAATTATTTTTCTTGATGAACCTACTACAGGGGTAGACCCTGTTTCCAGGCGAGAATTTTGGCAACTTTTGCATTACATAAATCGCCAAGGGACAACAATCATAGTCTCCACTCCCTACATGGACGAAGCAGAATTTTGCCATAGAATTGCCTTTATTGATAATGGGAAAATAATTGAGTGTGATACTCCAGATAACCTTGTAAAAAACTATCCTAACCAATTATTAGCTTTACAAATAATTGGTGTTTTCCCCAATTTATCTACTATTAACAACATTATTGATATTTCTATTTTCGGACAAGATTACCATATCGCCGTTTCCAATAATTCTGATTCTACTATTGAAGAAATTCATTTAGCCTGTAAAGAAAATAATTGTCAAATTGTTTGTCTAAAACCAATAGCCCCAAATCTAGAAGATGTTTTTATAAGCTTAACACAAAAGACGAGGAGTATAAATTAATGTATGTTTTAGAAACCAAAGCTTTAACAAAAAAATTTTCAGATTTTACAGCTGTAGATAATCTAAATTTAAAGATTACCAAGGGCAGTATTTATGGATTTTTAGGTTCCAATGGTTCTGGCAAATCTACAACTATTCGCATGTTATGCGGCGTGCTTACGCCAACTTCTGGTAGCATTGAAATTTTTGGTAAATCTTTAACAAAAAACCTCCCTTTCCTCAAAAGCAAAATTGGCTATATGTCGCAAAAATTCAGTTTACACCCCGATTTAACAGTTATGGAAAACTTAAATTTTTATGCCGGTCTTTATAGTTTGCCAAAAGATATTATTGAGCAAAGAATTAGAGAAATTATTAATTTAGCGCAAGTAGAATCTTTTAAAAATGAACTAACTAGTGCTCTCGCTGGTGGTTGGCGTCAACGTCTAGCTTTAGGTTGTGCAATTTTACACAAACCTGATATTTTATTTCTAGATGAACCAACCAGCGGTGTTGATCCCAATTCACGTAGAATGTTTTGGGATATAATTCACTCTTTAATAGAAATGGGAACAACAATTCTTATCACCACACATTTTATGGATGAAGCTGAACATTGTGACAACATAACTTTTATTCATCAAGGAATTACAATTGCCAGTGGGAGTCCTAAAGAGTTGAAAAATCTAATTCCTTATAAACTTTGGCAAATTTCTGTCCCCGAACCTCTTAGTTTACAAGAAAAACTCCGCACAGAAAATTATCCCGAAATATATGTTCGTGGCAAACAATTACGTATCTTAAGCAGTCCAGAAAAAATCCCTACTTTCATCGATAACTTTCCTGTTAACGAAATAACACCTTCCCTTGAAGATGTTTTTGTTTATTTAATTAAGCAAGAAAGGAAAAAAAATAATGACTAGACTAAGAGCATTGCTAATAAAAGAATTTCTGCAAATGAGTCGCGATCGAATGACTTTAGCTATGTTAATTATTTTACCAATAATTCAACTGTTAATTTTCGGCTATGGAATCAACACAGATGTTAAACACTTACCAACAGTGGTTTTCGATCAATCTTTAACCCATGAAAGTCGTGATATGCTTAATTCCTTTAGCTCAACCAGTTACTACGACATAAAATTTATAGCTCATAATTTCCAAGAAGTAACAGAAATAATAGATTCTGGTCAAGCAAAGGTCGGAATAATTTTCCCTCCTGATTTTTCAGAAAATGTCAAGCATGGACGTAGCGCTTCCATTCAAGTCCTAGTTGATGCCAGCGATAATATGACCGCTAATTCAGCTATTAGTACCGCTCAACTCGTAGGTCAAGTTAATTCCCAAAAAATTTTAATAAAAAAGCTCCGCATGGCGACTGGGCAAATTTATCAACCAGCTTATGATATTAGAATCCGCCCATGGTACAACCCTGATTTTGTTAGTCCTTACTATATGGTTCCCGGAATAATTGGTATTGTCGTTACAATGACAATGGTTATGCTTACTTCTATCGCCTTAGTGAGAGAAAGAGAATTCGGAACCTTAGAGCAATTATTGGTTACACCTTTGAAAACCTATGAATTAATAATTGGTAAGATAATACCTTATATTTTGGTTGGTTTCATCCAGGTAGCCCTAACATTATCAATAGGTCTATATTTATTTGATATCCCCGTCAAAGGCAGTATGATCTTACTTTATATTATGACTTTATCTTTCTTATTAGCTTCATTGGGCTTAGGTATTATGATTTCCACCATTGCCCAAAATCAAATGCAGGCTATGCAAATGGCTTTTTTCGTTCTTGTACCCAGTGTATTGTTATCAGGGTTTGTTGTTCCACGGGTATCAATGCATATCTTCTTTTATTATTTAGGCTATTTATTCCCGATGACTTTCTATTTAGAAATTATTCGTGGTATATTATTAAAAGGAAATTCTTTTCAGCATCTTTGGTTTCCCTTTTTTTCTTTATTATTTTTTACAATCATTACTTTGACCATCAGTATTAAGCGTTTTAAAAGAACTCTTGCTTGATACAAAGTGTTAAAAAAGTATAAGAGAAGGCCTCGTTTTTTAAACACGGCCTTCTCTTGTTATTTTTTGTTTTTACAATTAGCACAATTTTTACCACAGATTGAGCAATTCCTTTGTACACACTCAGCTAATATACCCTTTAATGCACAAGCACTACTACTATGTGAGCGAACTATTTTAGCACCAGTTTTTTCACCTTTAGCAATTGCTTTTTGCACCATATTATGAGATACAGTACTTGTAAACAACACTACTACATCTGGATTTCCCATCGTACTTTTTAAATTAGCAGGCATTTCAGTAAAGACCTTTGCTTTACAACTATATTGTTTGCAAATTTCTTTATACTTACAAGCCATCCGCTCATGTCCACCAATAATTACAATGCTCATAAGTGCCTACTTCTGACAATTACTTGTTGATGGACAACCCGAGCAACCACTGCAACAAGAACCAGCCTTATGTTTTTGACTATATAGATAATAACCTACACCAACAAATGCACTTAAAACAATTGTTCCCACAATAACTGTTCCCATTTATAACACCTTCTTTCTAAGCATTTACTGCTCTTTTCGCTAGTTTAAGATTTTTCTCACTTTGTCTGTACGGTTTAAACAATAAATATAAGATTCCTGCTACAAAAGCGATTGCTACAGCCGTTAATATTGAAAGTTGTCCATCCGTAAAATAAGTTCCGATTTGATAAACGATAAAGGCCATAACATAAGCAAATAGCGTTTGATAGCTTATTGCAAACATTGTCCATTTCATATTGCCCATTTCTCTTCTGATTGTCCCAATTGCAGCAAAGCATGGTGCACACAACAAATTGAAAACCAAGAACGAGTAAGCTGATATGACAGTAAATGATTGTTGTAATAACGGCCAAATTTCCGTGCCATCTTCCGCCACTTCAGCAAAACCAAATAAAATCCCAAAAGTAGCTACAACATTTTCTTTCGCAATCAACCCAGTAACTGTAGCCACCGTAGCCTCCCAAGTGCCAAAGCCTAAAGGTGCAAATATCGGTGCAACTGCTTGACCTAAAGTTGCCAAAATTGATTCCCCTATTTCAACC
Source organism: Succinispira mobilis DSM 6222 (assembly GCF_000384135.1). NCBI lineage: Bacteria > Bacillati > Bacillota > Negativicutes > Acidaminococcales > Acidaminococcaceae > Succinispira > Succinispira mobilis. Next base: position 1,052,459 of record NZ_KB913028.1, on the reverse strand, counting down.
ATTTCAAAAGCTCCATTAAAGCTACTTAAAAACCAAATAACTCCACTTGACAAGAAAATTATTGTCCCAGCTTTTACAATAAATGATCTGGCTCTGCTCCACATGTGTAAAAGTACACTTATAGCACTTGGCAAATGATAAGGTGGTAATTCCATTACAAAAGGTGCTGGCTCTCCAGCAAAACTATCCGTTTTCTTTAAAATTATCCCGGAAATAATCACTGCTAAAATCCCAATAAAATAAGCTGACGGAGCCACCCAAGGTGATTCTTCAAATAAAGCCCCTGCTATCAAAGCGATAATCGGCAATTTTGCTCCACAAGGAATAAAGCTCGTTGTAATAATTGTCATTTTTCGATCGCGTTCATTTTCAATTGTTCTTGAAGCCATAATTCCTGGAACACTGCAACCAGTCCCAATTAACATTGGAATAAATGATTTTCCCGATAGGCCAAAACGTCTAAATACTCTATCCATAATAAAAGCAATACGTGCCATGTAGCCACAATCTTCTAAAATTCCTAGTAGTAAAAATAAAACCATCATTTGTGGCAAAAATCCAAGAACTGCACCAACCCCACCAATAATTCCGTCTAGAATCAATGAATTAAGCCATTCCGCAGTACCAGCGCCCACTAAAAATTCTTCTACCGCAGGTGGAATTATCTCACCAAAAAGTACATCATTCGTCCAATCTGTCATCATTGTCCCAACTGTAGATACTGATAAATAATAAACCAAAAACATAATTGCAGCAAAAATCGGCAACGCCAAAACTCTATTGGTTACAATTTGATCGATTTTGTCAGAAACTGTAATTTTAGTTGTATTTGCTTTTTTTATAAAAACTGTCAAAACTTGAGAAATATATTGATAACGTTCATTGGTCATGATACTTTCGCTATCATCATCCATTTCATTTTCCAAAGCACAAATAACTTCTTCTAACTCTTCGCCTAAACGTTCACTAAAATTAATTTGTTGTAAAACCTTGGCATCGCGTTCAAAAATTTTAATTGCTAACCATCTTTTATTGCCCTGAATTCCTTCTGTGGCCAAAATATCTTGTATTTTTGTCAACGCTAACTCAACTGACTTGGAAAAATAATGTTTAGCTTTTACATTTCGTTTTTCTTCAGCTATTTTTATAGCTTTCTCGGCTACTTCTAAACAGCCATCACCCTTTAGTGCAGCTGTTTCGATGATTTCACAACCCAATTTTTCCGAAAGCATTTTCACATTAACAATATCGCCTTGTTTATGGAGCACATCCGCCATATTTAAAGCAATAACTACGGGCACACCAATTTCTAACAATTGTGTTGTAAGGTATAAATTTCTTTCTAAATTAGTTCCATCAACAATATTAATAATTGCTTCTGGTTTGTCTTGCAACAAAAAATCTCTAGCCACTACTTCTTCTAGAGTATATGGTGATAACGAATATATACCAGGCAAATCGACAATTTCTACATCTTTATGGCCTTTTAATTTGCCAACTTTTTTCTCTACCGTTACTCCAGGCCAGTTACCAACATATTGTGCACTTCCTGTCAACTCATTAAACATTGTAGTTTTCCCACAGTTTGGATTACCTGCAAGAGCAATTTTAATTCCCAATATAATCTCCCCCTCAATTTGTTAGCTTAAGCTAACCTCTCCATGAAAAAATTTGCAGCCAGTTTGGCTGCCCCAGATTTAAAGATACTTAACTTCAATCATTTCAGCATCTGCTTTCCGCAAGCTTAACTCATAACCTCGTACATTAATTTCTATAGGATCACCTAATGGTGCAACTTTACGCACCATTATTTCTACCCCTTTAGTAATACCCATATCCATAATACGACGTTTCACAGCGCCTTCACCATGTAATTTACAGACTAGAACGGTTTCTCCTGTTTTCACTTGTTTTAACGTGTCCATTTTGCCACCCCTTATACCATAATTCTATTCGCCATGCATTTATCTAAAGCAATTCTCGTATCACGAATACTTAAAATTACATTGCCTGCAAATTCAGCTACTACTGTAACTTCTGATCCTTCGATAATACCTAAACTAGCCAAAAACTTTCTTGGCTCATCCCGTCCAGAAATTCTTTTTATGCTGTTTGTCTGTCCAATTTTAACCATAGTCAATGGCATGATGAATCACTCCTTCATATTTCATTAGTTTTGCCTAACTTTCAAATTTTAAAAAAAGTTAGCTTTTGCTAACCCAAGTTATTCATAGCTTACCACTTTAATTCTAGCTTGTCAATGATTAAGGAATATTTTTCTTGCCTTAATTAGTTGTTTTTGATACCATTATCAATAAGGGGGTTTTTATTGTGAAAATACAAGAATCTGCAGAAAATTATTTAGAAACAATACTAATTCTTCAAAGACGAATCGGTCTCGTTCGTTCTATAGATATTGTAAATGAAATGAAATTTTCTAAACCCAGTGTTAGCAACGCTATGAAACAGTTTCGCGAAAACGGCTACATCACCGTTGACAAACAAGGTTTTATAACCTTAACGCCTAAAGGGCAAACGGTAGCCGAAAAAACTTATGAGCGCCATGTAATTCTAACTAAATGGCTAATTTCCATCGGCGTTAATGAACACACCGCACTTGAAGATGCCTGTAGAATTGAGCATGATCTCAGTGACGAATCCTTTGACAAAATCAAAGTTCATTTAAAGTTGGATCATGGTATTAAAAGCTAAAACAATAAATGTCAATGGCTGTAAAAATATAGTCTTGACATTTATTGTTTTTTTTGTTAATCTTTAACTCAGTTAGTTCTTGCTAGCCGAAATATTTTTTTGCCGTTTAGTTAGGTAATCCTAACTCCAAGAGGAAGGTGAGACGTTTGTCTGTTGAACAAGTTTTGGCATTTCATTGTAGCCCAGCTTTGGCAGGAATCAAGCCGAGTAATTTAGTTTCTTTTTGTCGCAAAGATAAAGAGCAGGTTTTTAATATTCTCAATAAATTAAATTCTGAATTAAATTCTAAGCAAATTTATTTTAAAATTCTTTGTCAATGCCCAAAGAGAATCTTAGTTTTAGTTTATCGCAAAAGTTTATTACTAAGGCATTTACAAACTAAGCAAGTATTAAATTATCTACTAGACAGTGGTTATCCTGCTGATGCTAGTTTAGATTTAATTTTAGCAACACTTGCCGAAAGAATTACTTCTAGTAGTTCTTTTCCTCATGAAGTAGGCGTATTTTTAGGTTATCCACTTTCAGATGTTATTGGCTTTTTAACACACAAGGGAAAAAATTACAAAGCCAGCGGTTATTGGAAAGTTTATGATAACGAGCAAGAAACTATCAACTTATTTAATCGCTATAGTCGCTGTACTACAGCAATCTGCAAAAAGCTAGAAAAAGGGTTTTCACTGGTGGATTTATTTAAAACTGCTTAGAATAGGAGAGATTTTTATGAATAAAATTGCAATAATTTATTGGAGCCAAACTGGCAACACGAAGTTGATGGCGGAACAGATTTTAGCTGGTGCTAAAACTGCTGGTGCTGAAGTTGACTTATTTTCTGTTGATGAAATAGCTAGTGCAACAGCTTTAACTTATGACGTACTTGCTTTAGGTTGTCCAGCCATGGGAGCTGAAGTTTTAGAAGAAATGGAATTTCAACCATTTTTTGATGAATTGTTACCGCATCTAGCGGGTAAAAAAATTGCCCTATTTGGTTCTTACGGTTGGGGAACTGGTGAATGGATGCAAACTTGGCAACAGGAAGTTATAGATAGCAATGCTATTTTATATAATCAAGAAGGTCTAATTGTAAATGAATCCCCTGATGAACAAGGTACTGAGCAATGCCAAAATCTTGGCGCTGCTCTTGCCTCTTTCTAAATATAATACCTCTCTCAGAAAAACATCTGCCATAGGCAGATGTTTTTCGTTTTCTTGGGTTTCTTTTACCCTAAAAAGTTAATTATACAAACATTATTTTTAAAATATAAATCTGCCTTTAACTAAGCATGCTAGTTTTTCCAATTTTCACTATCTATTTTTATCAATTGCTTATTTATCTGTAAAATATAAAAGCTACTTATTTCTTTAGCTATTAGCAAAAAAACAAGCAGCTTTCTAAGTTAACTTAAGCTAGTTAACTTTTATTATAATTAATTAACTGGTCGGAACGGCGGGACTTGAACCCACGGCCTCTACCACCCCAAGATAGCGCTCTACCAAACTGAGCTACGCCCCGAATTTACTTTGACATTATAACATATAATACAATTACTAGCAACTTTTATAAATTTTAAATTATTTTTTTACTTTGCTTTTTTTTACAGCCAAACTCTGTTTTTCTTTCCAACCTACAATTATAAATATTACTAAGGAAACTAAAGCAAATGTTAAGCTGGTAATTTGTGCAGACTTTAACCCAGCAAAAACTATCTCCGTATAATCACCTCGCAAATATTCTAAGAAAAATCTAGCCAAAGAGTATAAACAAGCGTATAAGGCAAAAACTTGCCCTTTAGCATGTCTAGTTGTCCTAAATATAAGCAACAGTGCAAAAATTACTATATCTAATTGACATTCCCAGATTTCTGCTGGCCACAAAGGAGCGTCCCCATAAACTTTTCTTGCTAAAGTCCCTTCTGGATATAGTATCCCAAAATCACTACCAGTAGGCGCTCCAAAAGCATCTCCGTTAAGTAAATTAGCCGAACGGCCAATTGCTTGCCCTAAAATTATTGCAGGAGCTATAATATCAGCTAAAGCCCAAGTATCAATTTTATGCTTTTTGGTATACCAAATACCTACTACAGCACCCAAAAATACCCCACCTTGAATTGCCATTCCCCCTTGCCATACAAACGGAATTTCCAGTAAATGGTCTTGATAATACTCCCAATCAAAAAAGAATACATCCCAAAGTCTAGCACCAATAATCCCGGCCAAACCACAATACAATCCCATATCAAAAATATGCTCATGCCATCTTCCATCTTGCTTTGCTAAAAAATAAGCAACCCCTGAACCTAAAAAAATACTTAAACATAAAATCAATCCATACGCTCTTATAGGAAAATCGCCAATAAAAAATAAATATTGATGCATAACTACCTACTTTCCCAACAACTCTTAATTTAAATAGCTGTTATTTTTTTTAATTTAAAATCCAAATAATCTGCTGAAACTAGTTGGTAATTTGTTCCGTCTAGTTCGCCTTCAAAAGCCAGTTTAAAAGCATCTTCACCATGTAAGTGTCCATAAATACATTGTTTTACATTGTATTTACAACAGAGTTTGCTAATTTCAGAAACTTCTTGTCCCTTTAAAAGTGGCGGATAATGTAATAACAATATTTTGTTCACTAAGCCAATTTTTTCAGCTTGCATTAGGGAATTTTCTATCCTTAATAATTCTCTCGCAAAAATTTGTTCATCTTTTTCCGTGTAATACTCGTTGGGCAACTCCCAGCCACGACTACCACAAATTGCCCAGTTCTCATATTGAAAAAAATTATTTTGCAAGAATTCTAACTTATTTGCAAAAGTATTATTCAATTTTGTAACAGTACTCCACCAATAATCATGATTACCTCTAATCATAATTTTTCTTCCAGGCAAAGTAATTAGTTCTTCCAAATCCATCTTAACTTCTAAAATATTCATTGCCCAAGATATATCTCCAGCTAATAGTACTACATCACTTTCACCTACTTTTTCGCTCCAATCAGTCTTAATCTTTTGCCAGTGATTATGCCAGGCCAAATCAAAAATATCCATCGGCTTAGTCGGCGGGTTTCCCGATAGATGCAAATCGCCAATTGCAAAAATTCTCATATATATTCTCCTACTATTATTTGCTAAAATAAATGTTAATGTATTACGAAAAGCTTGTCAACTTTTCCAGTTATTTTTGCTTTTCAATTTTTGAATATACTCTTGCTTATTAACTAAATATATGCTAAAATACACTAGATAAACTAGTTAGGGAGGTGAAGTAATTGCCAAACATTAAATCATCAATCCGTAGTGTAAAAACTGATGCGCTAAGAAAATCACACAACTTTCAAATTAAAAGTACACTTCGTACAAGCACTCGTAAAGTTGTAGAAGCTATAGAGGCTGGCGAACAACCTGCAGCTCAAGAATTATTTGTTAATTTAGTTGGTGCAGTTGATAAAGCTGCTCGCAAAGGCATTATCCATAAAAATGCTGCTGCTCGCAAAAAATCTCGTTTAGCTAAACGTTTAAACAAAGTTAATGCTTAAGATTTTAGAAACAACCACTAAAAGTTGGTTGTTTTTTTTTTCGAACCCAAAGCTTAATGCTTTTGGGTTCTATTTATTTTGCTAGAATTCTTCTTCCGTATATACTTTAATGCCATTTTTTTGTAAAAGCAAGGTCGTAAAACCATCCCCAGCTATAAGTTCTCCATTAAAGTTACCACTATAAATTTGTCCTTTACCGCAGGAAGGGCTCCGTGCTTTTAATATCGCTGTATTAGCACCCACTATTTGTGCAATTTGTAAAGTTTTTTGTGCTCCTAATTGAAATTCTTTGGTTAAATCCTCTTTTTGAGAATTTACAACTCTTAAAATTCCATTTTTATTTTTAATTATCTCGCAAGGAAGACGGGGCGTACTCAAACCTGCTAATTGTTCTGGACAAATAGCCAAAGCTTTTCCAGCTTGAACTAATTTAAGTAGCTTTTCATTGATAGTTATAACACCATTATATCTACACCGTACTCCTACTAGACAAGCGCTTATTATATACATATAGCATATATCCTCCTTGTATAATGAACATGCTCTCTGTGGTCCATTTTTATTTATAGTATTGATAGCGGTTTTGAGTTAATGTTTTCTACTTATGTAAAAATACTTTTAATTGCCTTTAAAGATTCTGTAGCCAAGTTAACTTATTCATTTCTAATGAAAATTGTTAACTTGGCTACTTTTTTTATTTAACTACTATATTAACTAATTTTTTAGGAACGCTAATTATTTTTATAATCGTCTTTCCCGCAAGTAAATTACGAACTTTTTCCAAAGCTAATACCGCTTCTTCCAATTGTTTTGCATCAAGCTGAGCATCCATCACAATTTTTTCTTTTAATTTACCATTGAATTGTATTACTATTTCTACCTCAGAAACCTCTAATGCATCTTCTGCATACTCTGGCCAATTTTGTTTATGTACACTACTATCAGAATCAATAGTTCCATTCCAAAGTTCTTCTGTAACATGTGGAATAAATGGTGCTAACAATCTAATAAGCTGTGATATAACTTCATGAATCAAACCTGCATTAATAGTTTCATTCTGTTCTTTATGTAAGTACAAGGCATTTACTAGTTCCATTATCGCACTTATTGCTGTGTTAAAGTTAAATCTTAATGTTATGTCGTCTGTTACACGTTTGACTGTATGATGTGCCTTATAACGCAACTTTTTCTCATTAGCTGTCAACTCTTCTGGGTTATAACTACATTGTCCTTTATTCAAATCAGCTTGATAATGTTCTACTATTCTCCATAAGCGATTAATAAATCTAAATGAACCATCTACCCCCTGTTCACTCCATTCTAAATCTCTCTCTGGCGGCGCTGCAAATAAGATAAATAATCTTGCTGTATCTGCACCATATTTAGCAATTATTTCTTCTGGAGAAACAACATTACCTTTTGATTTTGACATTTTAGCGCCATCTTTTATTACCATACCTTGAGTTAATAAATTTTTAAAAGGTTCATTAACATTAACCAAGCCTGCATCTTTTAAAACTTTAGTGAAGAACCTTGAATACAATAGATGCAAAATCGCATGTTCTATCCCACCAATATATTGGTCAACTGGCATCCAGTAGTTCACCTTATCCCAAGCAAAAGGCTGTTTGTCGTTATGAGGATCTGTATAGCGCATATAATACCAAGAAGAACAAATAAAAGTATCCATCGTATCTGTTTCTCGTCTTGCTGGTTTACCACAAGTAGGACAAGTGCAGTTAACAAAATCTTCTACCTGTGCTAATGGTGATACAGCAACATTAGCAAAATTTACATTCTCTGGTAATAAAACTGGTAGTTGTTCGCTAGGAACAGGTACAGTCCCACAGTCTTGACAATATACCATTGGAATTGGAGCACCCCAATATCTTTGACGACTAACTAGCCAATCGCGTAAACGATAATTAACTTTTTTACTGCCTATAGATAATTCTTCCATTTTATCTGCAATAACTTTTTTGCCTTGCTCGTTGCTTAAACCATTACAAATATCGGAATTAACCATAATCCCATCTTCTTCGTAAGCTGCTTGCATAGTTGCAATATCCAAATCAGCCGCAGGAGAATTTATAACCAATTTTTTAGCTAAATTGTATTTCGTTGCAAATAACCAATCCCTTTGATCATGTGCTGGCACACCCATTACAGCTCCAGTACCATATTCAAATAATACATAGTTAGCTACCCATATTGGAATTTGTTGGCCTGTCAATGGGTGAACCGCATATTCACCAGTAAAAATACCCTCTTTTTCCATATCACTAGCAGTTCTTTGCAATTCCGTTTGATTTTTCACACGCTCTACAAAAGTACGCACTTCATTTGCCTGTGTTTTTCCAGCAATTAATTTTTCCACCAACGGATGTTCTGGAGCCAAAACCACATAAGATACACCATAAACAGTGTCATGTCTTGTTGTATATACCGAAATTTTATCTTGAATACTAGGTACATCAAAAGCAAATTCTAAACCTTCACTACGTCCAATCCAATTTTCTTGCATTGTTCGTACCCGCTCTGGCCAACCGTTTAATTCTTTTAGATCCTCTAACAATCTATCTGCATAATCAGTTATTTTAAAAAACCATTGTTCTAAATCTTTTTTTACAACTTCACTATCACAACGCCAGCAACAACCATCAATTACTTGTTCATTTGCTAGCACTGTATTACATTCATTGCACCAATTTACAGCCGCTTTTTTGCGTGTTGCTAAACCTCTTTTATAAAACAATAAAAATAATTCCTGTGTCCAGCGATAGTAATCATCTTTACAAGTCGCAACTTCGCGATCCCAATCATATGATAACCCTAATTCTTTTTGCTGTTTACGCATATTATCAATGTTTTCCATCGTCCACTTAGCAGGATGAATTCCATGTTTAATCGCTGCATTTTCGGCAGGCATTCCAAATGCATCCCAACCCATAGGATGCAACACATTATAGCCTTGCATGCTTTTAAATCTTGCCACCACATCACCAATTGAATAGTTGCGCACATGCCCCATATGCAAATTACCAGATGGATATGGGAACATTTCCAAAACATAGTATTCTGGTTTTTGCCTATTAATCACCGTATCAAAAGCATTGCTTTTTTCCCAAAATTTTTGCCACTTTTCCTCAATACTTTTGGGATCATATCTGTCTACTAACATTACTTCTCCTCCTACTTTATGTATAAGTTCTCTTAAAAAGAAAAAATCCCATGGCTATGTGCCAGGGACGATTTTTATATCGCGGTACCACCCTGATTGACAGTTGCAAACAACCATCCTCTCAATTGCTATTAACGCTAGCTAACGGCTAAAACTACTTTCTTTCATATTAGCTCTTCCTTAGCGAGTTCAGTTTTGGTAGTATTAGCTTGCATCAACCGCTAACTTTCTAAAAGCTACTTCTCACCTACTACTCTAAGTCCTCAGATTTTACAGTTCAATACCATGTATTATACTTAAAAAGCCCTGTTTTGTCAATTGTATTCTCCTTGTATACTATATATGCAAGTATACCTTGTTGACTAGACATTCTGGAATTTGGTATCATAGAGTGTAAATTTTTTAAAAGGATGGGTTTCTCAATGTATAAAAAATTCTTTAAAATTGCCCCTATTTTCAGTCTTATTTTGCTGTCTAATTTTGTGGTTGCTCATGCTCAAGAAGTAGATGCAGCCGCCAAAAATGCTGAGACTTTAGGTATTTGGACTATTACACCACCTCTGGTGTCTATCGTTTTGGCTTTTATTACTAAAAACGTGGTATTTTCTTTATTTACAGGTATTTTCTCTGGTGCTCTCATTTTAACATTACAAAACAATAGTTTAATTCCTTCTTTAATAGAAGCTTTTTCAAAAGTCATTGCTTATATTCTCGGTGCAATGAGTGATTCTTGGAATGCTGGCATTATTCTTCAATGTTTAACTATCGGTGGTTTAATAGCTCTTATAACAAAAATGGGCGGTGCTAAAGCTGTTGCTGAATATCTGGCGGCCAAGGCATCTGGTCGTAGAAGTACTCAAATCATCACTTGGTTTCTTGGAATTCTAGTATTTTTTGATGATTATGCAAATTCGCTAATAATCGGTCCTATAATGCGACCTGTATTTGATAAATTTAAAATTTCACGTGAGAAGTTAGCCTTTATTGTTGATGCTACAGCGGCCCCTATTGCTGGCGTAGCCCTAATTTCAACTTGGATTGGTTATGAACTTAGTCTAATTCGTGATGCATATGCCGTGATTAACCAACCAATTAATGCATATGCAATTTTCGTAGATACCATCCCTTATCGTTTCTATAATATCTTAATCATGGTTTTTGTGTTTTCGTCAGCAATAATGTTAAGAGATTTTGCCTCTATGCATGTAGCTGAAACAAGAGCCTTAACCACAGGCAAAGTTATTGCTGATGGTGATACCCCTATGTCTAGTGAAGACAATGATAAAATCAAGCCAAATCCTGAAGCAAAAATAAGTATCTATAGTGCCATAATCCCTATTGCTGTCTTAATAGTTTCTGCTTTTATTGGTTTTTATACAAATGGTACTGCCGCTATATTAGCTGGTGAAAACAAAGCTTTAGTCGCAGCTATTGAAGCACAACCTTATTCACTAAGCTCCTTACAAGAAGCTTTTGGAGCTTCTGACGCAAGCATTGTTTTGTTTCAAGCCGCTTTAGTTGCTTGTATTGTAGCCTTCGCCATAGGCCTGTACCAAAAATGTTTTACATTAAATGAAGCTGTCAACACTTGGGTAACTGGTGTTTCTGGGCTTTGTATAACAGGCGTAATTTTACTGCTGGCATGGTCTTTAAGCTCTGTAATAAAAGAAATGGGAACAGCTAGTTATCTAGTAAGCATTCTTTCTTCTAATTTACCAGCTTACCTTCTACCTTCTATTATTTTTATTCTCGGTTCAATAATTTCTTTCTCCACTGGAACTGCCTATGGAACCATGGGTATTATTATGCCGCTTGCAATTCCACTTGCTTTTGCTTTAAATCCTGATTATGGCTACATGATTGCTAATGTTGGCGCTGTGTTAACAGGAGCAATTTTTGGTGATCACTGTTCACCAATATCTGATACTACGATTTTATCATCTATGGGTGCTGGTTCTGATCACCTTGCCCATGTCAAAACTCAATTGCCCTACGCCCTAACGGTAGCAGTTATTTCTGTAATTTTCGGCTTTTTGCCAGTAGGCTTTGGTGTATCAATTTACATTACTCTGCCAATTGCTATTATTGCTGTAATCAGTACTTTATACTTCTGGGGTAAAAAAGTCTAAGTGACTTTTTATTTGACCAAAAAAGTCCTCTATGATAGAATTAAACACATACTTTAACAATTTTATAGGGGGATTTGAAAATGTCATGTGAATTTGCAAACAGAATTAAGCATATGCAAGCTTCTGAAATACGCGAGATTTTAAAATTAACACAAAAACCAGAAGTAATATCCTTTGCTGGTGGACTTCCAGCACCCGAACTATTTCCTACTCAAGAAATAGCCAAATTAACTCAAGAAATAATCGCCAAAGATGGAATTCAAGTACTGCAGTATGCCACAACTGAAGGCTGGGCACCATTAAGAAAAAAAATTGCCGCGCGCATGAACAATAAATTAAATACAAATGTGGTTGCTGACAATATTTTAATTACAACTGGGTCACAACAAGGGTTAGATTTCACTGGAAAATTATTTCTTGATGAAGGCGATATCGTTTTGTGCGAAAGCCCTTCTTATCTAGGAGCTATTAACGCTTTCAAAGCCTATTCGCCTAAATTTATTGAAGTTGCCACTGATGAACAAGGTCTTATTCCTGAATCTTTAGAAGAAATTTTAGCTAACAACACTAAAGTAAAATTTCTCTATGCTATTCCGGATTTTCAAAATCCTACCGGCATAACTTGGAGCCTTGAACGCCGTATTAAAATTGTAGAAATATGCAACAGACATAACCTGCCAATTATCGAAGACAATCCTTATGGCGAATTACGGTATGAGGGAGAGATTTTACCTTCTTTAATGTCTTTAGATAAAAATAAGCAAGTGGTGTTTCTAGGAACTTTTTCCAAAACATTTTGTCCGGGATTACGCATTGGTTGGGTAGCAGGCTTTGATAGCTTAATTGAGAATTATATCACAATTAAACAAAGTGCCGATTTACACACTAGTACCCTAGACCAAAGAATTGTCGATGCCTATATGGATAGTTATGATTTTGACGCGCATATTGCTAATTTGTGCAATTTATACCGCAGACGTCGTGATACTATTTTACAGGCCATGGATGAATATATGCCCCCGCAAATTTCTTATACTCGCCCTAATGGCGGATTGTTTTTGTGGGTTACTATGCCTAAACATATAAATTCAAGAGATGTATTTTTAGAATGTGTGGCTGAAAATGTAGCTTTTGTTCCAGGCGATTCTTTCTACCCTAGCACACCACAGTTCAACTGCATGCGGATCAACTACTCAAACATGCCAGAAGAACGCATTATCGAAGGCATTAAACGTCTTGCTACCGTTTTGAAAAACTTTGTTAATTAACAAATAAAATTTACGCCGAACAGATTTTTTTGCTGTTCGGCGTCTATAATTTGGAGATGATCTTTAATGTCTAAAGGCTTTGAACGTAACCAAGAGCACTTAGCGCAACTTAATGCATTGGGTAGAGAACTAACACGTAGAGCCAAATCCAAATGCGAATTTTGTAATAGCGCTGGTAAAAAACTGATTATTTATGAAGCAATTATAACTAAGCAAACTGTAAATATCGACCATTGCTTGTTTATCTGTGAAGATTGCCTAACCTTATTACAACACCCACCCAAACACAATCCGAGTCAACTACACTTTCTTAGCACTACAATTTGGAATGACACCCCGATAGTTAAAGCTTTGGCTATTGCACAAGTGCAAAAACTTGCTCCAGTTCTACCTTGGGCGCAAGAGCTTCTAGATTCAGTCTACCTTGAACCAGAAATTCAAGATTTAATTGCACAGTTAAAATAAAAACCACGTTTTCGGAGAACTTCTTTTAGATAGCTTCTCCTGAAAACGTGATTTTTGCTATTTTAACAATATTTCTAACATGGCTTCCGCAAAACTATTTTTAGGAACTGTGGCAAATTGACGGTTATTGCCTACTACTTCTTTACTAGCAATCAAATTATTTTGTCCAGCAAAAATCTCCGTTTTTTCCACCAGATACATTTTTTTCGCAACATCAAATTTTATCGTTAACTGACAATAGGTTATTATATCTTCACCTGCTAATTTACTTGCATATTGCTTATTTAAACGCTCTAGAACTTCTTTATTCGTAAACACCGTTTTAACTAATACGCTCACCAATTTATGCTCTTTAACGATACTGTCATTAGCATAAGTGTAAATTCCTATATCATTTTCTAAAATTGGCTGCCAACGTTCTTTTTCAATTTCTTCTAGAGTAGGTTTGGGTAAAATCGACATTTCCCAATCTAAGCCTTCGCCATTAACTACACCCGTAGCTGCAGATACTGTTTTACCTAAGCTTAATACTAACAATAATACGCCTAACAACAATATTTTCTTCATAATCAACACCCCTAATCTAATTAAATGTATCATTTTGCTGACTTGAATTTAGCTAAGATAAAATTCTCAAAAATAAAACTTTTATTTCTAGCTCCACTAAATCTTGTTGATAATAAAAACATCACCACCTTCCTCAATTTTTAGACAGAAAAAAACTCCCCTTGCTATAAAGGGGAGTTTTAGTTTTTATGTGCACTAAAAAACCCTCTTTTCCTGTCGCTCGCAAGTCAAGGTTTTAATAAACAGTTAGTTCTGACTCTGTTTTAAGTTTTTTCTGCTATTTAAACTTAAAACTTTACAGTGGCGGGACCGCATTGGCTTTGCACCAATTTTCTCTAGCTAAAATCTCTAGCTCCTGTTTATTTTTTTATTTAATTTTCATATAATACGCAAAATTATACCATAAGTTATTTTATCAAACAAGTGATTTTAATTTTAGAAGTATTAAAAAACAATTACAAAGCAGTACTCTACTCCCAATATTTTTTTATTACTGCTACTTGCCTTCATTTTTTTTTTATGCTATTATCTTACTTGTGTGAGGCTATCTTTTTAGAAGTTTACATACTAGCTAGTATTCTATTTGAAAATTTTAATACCGCTTGGATCAGACTAGACCGAGACGGCACAATAAAGCACACTTATCTTAGTGTTTCTTTTTCCTGTGATTATTCACGCCTCTCTTTCTAGAGAGGCGTTTTTTTATTTTTAATTTCTAAGGAGAAAATTTAATGAACCAAAAAATCGCAATAATCGGTTTTGGAAAACTAGGACAAACTCTAGCAAAGGCCTTAAAAAATACAACTTGGAATTTGGTTGGTGTTTTTGATAAAGAATGCGACAAAGGTAAAAATATCGTACAAGCGCTTCAACTAAGGTATTATGATAATCTAGAAACTTTATTATTCGAGGCAGATATTATCTTTTTAACAGTTCCTGATAACTTAATAACCACTCTAGCCCAAAAAATTGCTACATTAAATTATAACAACAAAAATCAATATTTTTTTCACTGTAGCGGTAGCCAAAATCTAGATGCCTTACAGCCTCTTCATACAAGTAATATTGGCTGCTTTCATCCTCTGCAGGCTTTTACTGAAAATACTACTAGCTTAGAAAATACTTATGTCGCTATTGATGGTGAACAAAGTAGCTTAAATATCGCAACCAAACTAGCTCACACCTTAAACGCTGTCCCTATACATGTACCGGCAAATGACAAACCTCTCTATCACGCAGCGGCTTGCATTTTATCAAACTACTTAGTTAGTTTAACTTGTATCGCTGAAGACATTTTTATGAAATGGTCTATTCCTCGCGAAGCTTTATTTGGACTGCTTCAAAGCACTGTCCACAATATTGAAAGAGCTAAAAACACAGCCTCAGCTTTAACTGGGCCTCTAAGTCGCGGTGATAGTAGTACTATTTCCCAACACCTAGAAGTTTTACCAGATAAATATCAACATCTGTATTGTTTACTCGGTTTAAAAACCTTAGATATAGCTAAGGCAAATGGTACAATTACTGACAATAACTACCTAGAGCTCAGAAATTTATTAAACAATAAAATTTAAGGAGATTATTAATGTCTAATTCAATTGTTACAACTAGCACAATAAAAAATTCTAAAGGAATAAAGCCCTTAACTATGATAACCGCCTATGATTATGCTTTTGCTAAAATTTTCGACCAAGCTGGCATCGATATGATTCTAGTCGGTGATTCACTAGGTAATGTTATCCTTGGCTATTCTTCCACTTTACCAGTTACAATGGAAGATATGATTCATCATACCAAGGCTGTTACTAGAGCTTGTAGTCGCACGTTGGTGGTTGCCGATATGCCGTTTATGAGTTATCAAGTGAGCACAGAACAAGCTCTAATAAACGCTGGACGGTTAGTCAAAGAAGCTGGCGCACACGCCGTTAAACTTGAAGGCGGTGCAGAAATCACGGCCACGATTGAAAAACTCGTTCAAAGTGGCATTCCCGTAATTGGACATTTAGGCTTAACTCCCCAATCTGTAAATCAATTAGGTGGCTTTAAAGTCCAAGGCAAAACCTTAAGCGCTGCGCAAAAAATACTTCAAGACGCACAGGCTTTAGCAACCGCAGGCGTATTTGCTCTAGTCTTAGAGTGTATTCCTCACCAATTAGCTCTAAAAATAACTGAAAGTGTTAACATCCCTACTATTGGCATTGGTGCTGGGAATAATTGTGATGGTCAAGTTTTAGTTTGTAATGACCTTCTAGGCTTAAATACTGAATTCACCCCTAAATTTGTAAAAAAATATCGAAATTTACAACAAGAAATTTTCACAGCTACTCAAGAATATATTAATGATGTTCAAACTAGAACTTTTCCTGCTACCGAACATACTTTTAGTATGCAAGATGAAGTTTTAGAAAAATTATATTAAAAGAGGTTTTTTATGAAAGTTTGCACAAAGATTAATGAAATACGAGCTATTTTAACCCAAGCTCGTACTAGTGGAAAAAGTATCGGCTTAGTGCCAACCATGGGTGCTCTCCATGCTGGACATGCCTCTTTAATTGCGGCTTCAAGCGCTAGAGACGACATAACTGTTGTGAGCATTTTTGTCAATCCTACTCAATTTGCGCCTAATGAAGATCTTGCTAAATATCCTCGAACCTTTGAGGCAGATAAACAACTGGCCTCAGCACATGGGGCGCAAATTATTTTTTATCCTGATGTTGCTGAGCTCTATCCTGACGGTGAGCCAACTTGGGTAGAAGTAACTGGTGATATCACTAAAGTTTTATGTGGAAAATCACGTCCTATCCATTTTCGCGGCGTCACTACTGTAGTTAGCAAACTTTTTAATATTATTAAACCTACTCGCGCTTATTTTGGACAAAAAGATGCACAGCAAGTTCAAGTTCTAAAAAAAATGGTGCGCGATCTAATGTTTGATTTAGAACTCATAGTTTTACCTATCATTCGTGAAAGCGATGGTTTAGCCCTAAGTTCTAGAAATATTTATTTATCAACTTCTGAAAGAGCTGCCGCCTTAGTTTTATCTACTAGCCTACAATTAGCTCAAAGCGCATTTTCTCAAGGTGAACGTAATCCAGAAAAAATCTTAACCCTTGTGTTGAATAACATCGCCACGGAAAAACTGGCCACAGTAGATTATGTGGAAATTTGGCAATTACCAGATTTAACCTGCTGCACAAATCCAATGCAAGCAAGCAATCTCTTAGCTGTAGCTGTGTATTTTGGAAAAACTCGATTAATCGATAATATAATTTTGGAGGCTTAATATGCTACTTACTATTTTCAAAGGTAAAATTCATCGTGCCACAGTAACTGAGGCAAATTTAAACTACATGGGCAGTGTTACTATTGACCAAACCCTTCTCGAAGCTTCTGGGATACTTCCTGGAGAAAAAGTACAAATAGTTAATAACAATAATGGTAATCGTTTAGAAACATATGTTATTGCCGGTGAACGAAATTCAGGCGTAATTTGCTTAAACGGTGCTGCCGCACGTTTAGTTCATGTAGGTGACACAGTAATAATAATTGCCTATGCGCTAATGAGTGAAGAACAAGCCACAACTTTTCAGCCTAAAGTTGCTATGGTAGATGCTACAAACAAACTTATCTGTACTCGTGGGACCGAGCAAGCAGGAGAAATCGGTTAAACTGATAATACTATTTTATTTATAATTCAAAGCACTCCTTCACAGCGTGCGACAATTGTTTCTAACATTTTATTTTACTAAAAAACTAGTAAAAAGCAGCTTCTGCATACTTTTAAGTATATAGAATCTGCTTTTCTCTTTCTAAATAGCTTTCCCTCTTACCTATTATTTAAATGAGATATTTCATTTAATTTTTTTAAATCATATTATAGACAATTGAATTTAATTTTTCAGATTTGTAGAAAATTAAATATTAAATCAATGAATTATTTCAGCTTATTCAATAAGCTGGCTAATTTAATTACTAAACTGTTTTTTTAAAAACTCTCTTACTGCCGTTTCATTATTTAAATCTGTCAAAAACAATAAATAGTCTTCAGCCAGTATTTTAGTATTTCCATTCGGGATAATTTCATTAGATTCTCTGCGCACTGCTACTAAAAGACATCTATCAATAAATAATATATCCTTAACTAATCTATTTGCTCCTTTAGAACCATGATGCACAACTATTTCTATACTAACTTTTGCATTTGCTTCTCGCATATCTTTCGATTTATCAATTTCTGCAACCTGTAGCTCTAATAAAGAATCATAAATAGGCTTACTTTTTAAATAATCTGCTACTATATATGCCACTATAGAAACTATTGTTAAAGATAGCAAATGTTTAAAGGACCCTGTCATCTCCATCAATAAAATAACACCTGTAATCGGAGCTCTTACAATAGCTGTAAATAACCCAGCCATCGCTAATATTACAAAATTATAAAACAAAGTCTGATCGTAACCAAAAATGAAAATTGCTATATTGCCAAATATTGCCCCAATTAGGGCACCCATAATAAGTAGAGGAAAGAAAATGCCGCCTGGAGCTCCTGAAGCAAAGCTTAACATCGAAAAAACAAACTTTATCATTAATATGCTAGCTAATAAACCAATAGAAGTATCTAAACTCAAACAAGCAATAACCTTATGTCCCCCACCTAAAACTATCGGAAAACATAGACCTAAAACTCCAGCTAAAATAAATGGGATAATGGGTTTCGTTTTAGTATTTAAAAAATATAAACTAGAGTAACCTCTTTTTATTTTTATTAGTAAATAATTATAGATATATCCAGAAACACCTAGAATTAATCCTAATAAAATTAGTAGCCAATAATCCGTCAACGCTACACTATCTTTGATATCAAAATGAAAAACAGGCTCCAAACCAAAAATACTTTTCGACACTACATCTGCTGCTACGGCTGATATTATCGTCGTTAGTAAGATTGTTGGGGAAAAATACTTAAAAATCTCTTCCATAACAAACATTACCCCTGCTAAAGGAGCATTAAATGCTGCTGCTAAACCCGCACTAGCACCACTAGCAATCAATATTTTCCGCTCTGCTCTTGTTTTAGCAAAATTATAACTAAGACCCTGAGCTACACAAGCCCCTAACTGAATAGACGGTCCTTCGCGTCCTAAAGATAGACCTGCTAAAATCGAAATACTTCCGCCTATAAATTTGCTCAGTAAAGTTGTATACCAACAATCTTTAAAATACCCCATTATAATTCCTTTTACTTGAGGAATGCCACTTCCAGCAATCATTTTAAATTTAGCAACAAGGTTACCTACAAAATAACCACTTATTGTTAAAACTAAAAAAAGCACTGGTAAATAACTTATATGTTCATTCACATATGCATATATACTTATTGATATTTCTTCTGCCCAAATTAGCATCAAACGATATGCAACAACTACAATACCTACAGTAGTTCCTATTACGCTACTTTTTACAACTCCTGAAAAGCTTTTAAATTTAGAATTTAAAACACTCTTATAATTATTAGTCATTTCATCAAAACCTCTTTAACATTAAGCACTTAAACCGACATTGTATATAATACAACTATTGTAAAAAAAATACAAGGAGCTAATAAAACTCCTATTAGCTCTTTGTATTTTAAACTAGTAGATCTATTTTTTATAATTCAGAAGTACAGTGCGGGCACTTTTGGGCATTAATATTAATCATTGATAAACAGTAAGGACACTCTTTTTGTAAAACAGGCTCTTTGGCTTTAGGTGATAATTTATTTATTTGTTTGATTAGCAAAAATATAGCAAAAGCAATAATCACAAAATCAACCACAGCATTAATGAATAGACCATAATTTAAAGTTGCAGCGCCAGCAGCTTTTGCAGCGGCGATTGTACTATAATTTTTTCCCGACAAATTAATAAAAAGATTAGAAAAATCAACTTTACCAAGCAATACCCCCATAAGTGGCATAAGAATGTCATTAACAAAAGAAGAAACTATTTTCCCAAATGCAGCACCTATTATGATACCAACAGCTAAATCTATAACATTACCCCGCATTGCAAATTTTTTAAACTCTTTCAACATTTTTCATTCCTCCATTTTCTAGCAAACATAGCTAGTTATAAAAACTCTATATCCCGAGTAACCATTGATAAAATATCAGTTTTATCCATAGGACGCGCGAAATAATAACCTTGACCATAATCACAACCTAGTTTCTGTAAAATCCGTTCTTGCATTTCTGTTTCGATACCTTCTGCTACAGTTTTAATGCCTAGTTTAGCTGCTAATTTAATTATTTGTTCGATTATTAGACTATCTTTATCAACTGTAGCAATATTGTCTACGTAAGACTTGTCTATTTTCAAACAATCAAAAGCCATTTTACTTAAATAATTCAGTGAAGAATAACGCGTTCCAAAATCATCTAAAGAAATATTAAACCCTAAAGTTTTCAAATTCCGAATAAGATTTTGTGAATTTTCAAAATTGTCTATAAGAGAATGCTCTGTAATTTCTAAAGCTATTTGAGCTGGGTTTATTGGAAATTCACATAAAGCTTCCTGAAGAAATTTAATTATCACTCCCGAATTCAATGACTGAACCGAGATATTTATCGAAACTCCACAAGGGATTTCCCGCAAATTTTCATATGCAAATTTGAATACGTTACGTAATACCCAGCGATCAATTTCTATTATCTGCCCTGTTTTTTCAGCAACAGCTATAAGCTCTGATGTTGTTAATTGTAATTCCGAGGAATTCCATCTTAGTAAAGCCTCTATCTTTATTATTTTTTTGTTCTGTAAATTGTATATAGGTTGAAAATATATTACAAAATCATCTCTTAACAAAGCCTGGTTTATTTTTTCCTCGATTTTCATTAAACGTTCTAACTCCATCTGAAGATTTTTATTATACTTAAAATAGCGCTTTTTCCCATCTTGCTTTGCTCGATGCAAAGCCATATCAATATTTTTAAGTAATTCATAAGTCTCTATTCCATCTTCTGGATAAGTTGTTACGCCAATACTAATCGATGGCAAATACTCTAGATATTCAATTTCCCACTTTTTATTACTAAACTCTAATATAGACATTGCAGTTTTCGCTATTTGAGTTTCTGAATTCACATGTTCTATAATAATAAATTCATCTCCCGACCAGCGATAAACCTTATTATCACTAAAATTCTTTTCAAGTTGCTGGGCATATACCTTTAAAAAAGCATCGCCAATTCTATGACCGTGAATATCATTTAGTAATTTAAAATCATCAAAGTCTAAATAATAAAGATTAAAGGAATCTTTATCCGCAATACATTCCTCTAACTCTTTCTCAAACATAACCCTGTTTTTCAGTCCTGTTAGCTGGTCATGGTAAGCTAAGTTATAAATTAATCGTTCATTTTCTTTTTCAGCAGTTATATCACTACCAAAAGATACAATAATTAATTTTTTCGTTTTAGGATTAGTTACGAGTGAACTATTCCAAATCATTTCTAACATTGTTTTATTGGTAGCCAAAATTCTATTTTGAAAATTTTTGACAAACCCCTTATTTTTCAATTCGGAAATCATGTCCAAGTTTTTCTCGTTATCGTTGTTTTCAGCAATTATTTCTATCCATTTTTTGCCAATAAGTTCTTCCTTTTTATAGCCTGAGATTTTCAAGAAATGCTGATTAACATCAATAATTAAACCACTAAAATCCCACAATATAATCGCCGTATTACTATTGTCAAATATATCTTCAATATATTGCTTGTGTTCTTGTAAATCGTCCAAAGTCTCTTTTAAATAAATTATTTTTTCTTGCAGTTCTTCTTCAGTAGCAATTAACTCTTCCGAATAACCAGTTAAATCTTGATTTTTACCAATTATTTTTTTTATTAAATAGGCAAACTTAAAATGTTCTTTCTTTACCAATATATAGAGCAAACTAGCCGTAACAAAAACATAAAACCAGCCTTTGAACATCTGTATCTTCAACAGAAGTTCAGTATCTTTAACTAAATAAATTAAAATCTGATCTGAAAACAAGATCCAAATAAAACCAAACATAGTATATGTTCCAACAATATACCATGGATTAAATTTAGGTTCTTGAATTTCATCATTTAATAGGGCTTCAAATTCCGCTATACTTTTTCTTTTCATATTAGTATTCCTCTCAATTGACTAAATTTCTGTTCAAAATATCTGCCCTGTTAAGTCTCATTTAATTATAATACAATTTCAACTACTTTTACAATTTTCTTTTCTTTGAAAATAAAAAAACGAAGTGGATAATCCACCTCGCCATAAAGCACATATCGCCTAAATTATTTAATTTAGCAATTATCAACTTAGTTGCACAAATTTTTAATTATATAATCATAAATTTTTATAATAGCTTTTGTAGCAACACAATCAATTTCACTAATACATCTCCCTTGATTTAAAGTTAAGACCACATTTGAATCAAATGGTATTTTACCAACAACAGCAATTTTTTCTTGTAAACAAATTTTTTCTATTTCCTCTGTTTTTTTAATGTTGGTATCATATTTATTAATACAAACAACTACTTTAGTCTGAAATTTTCTAGCCGTTTCAATAATTCTTTTCATATCACTAATTCCAGATATGGAGGGTTCGGCAACTATAAGAACTAAATCAACGCCACTTATAGAGGCGATAACCGGACAACCGATACCTGGAGAACCATCAATTATTGCCAAAGGAACAGCACTTGCATGATTTTTTAAGTTATTTTTCACCTCTGTCACTAATAACCCCGATGTTCCGCTTCCCATTTTTAGTTTAGCTGTCGAAAACACTTCTTCGCCTTTATATAAAATCAAATCGCCTGCCTTAAATAACTTTAATTCTATAGCACCTGTCGGGCAAATTAATTCACACACGCCGCACCCCTCACAAGCAACAGCATCTATAATATATTTTTTCTCACGCAAAGCAATTGCTTCGAAGCGACAATTTTCCATACACAAGCCACAATTAGTACAAGCAATCGGATTAATTACCCCTTTAGCCATGCCGTAGTAATTTTGTTCATTTTTTGGAGTTTTCGGCTTTACAACTAAATGTAAATTCGGTGCATCAACATCACAATCGGCATAGGCTCTAATTCTACCTAACTTTATAAATGCAGTAGCAATAGTAGTTTTACCAGTTCCGCCCTTACCACTAAGAACTAATAGTTCTTTCATCTTCAAGCCTTCCCACCTCCTGTTTTATGCTATTTAAGAGATTTTTAAACAGTTCTTGGTAGCTACTATTGTCATTACTAATAATTTCACCTTCTGAATTAGCTTTTCCTAAAATTTTATCAAAAGGAATTTTAGCCAATATTTTTAAATTATTTTGTACACAATACTCTTCGGCGGGATTTATACCTACTAAGCATTTATTCAGTACCACTGCAAACTTCTTCTGAAAAACCTCTACAAGTTCATGAACCATAGCCAGATTATGTACCCCAAAAATTGTTGGCTCAGCAACTAAAATGCAGTAATCTGCCTCGCGAATACTTTCCATAACTACACAAGCGCTACCCGGCGGACAATCAATAATTACTACCTTATTTTTTTTCAGATTTTTACGTAATAGCTGTTTAATTATTGGCACCCCTGAAGCCTCACCGATATTTAAAAATCCCGAATTGACTTCTACATTTTTATATTTGCCTGTTTCTATTCGCCCAATAGTCTTATCAACCTCTATTATCGCTTGACTAGGACAAAACAAACTACAGCCCCCACAAGAATGACAAATGCTTTCAAATACTTTTACTTTTTTACCTATAAATGCCAACGCATTAAATTTACAAAAATTTACACATCGCCTACAGCCACTACACAGCTCTTGCTTAATTTGCGGTATTTTTACTTTTACTTCTTGGGTTTGCACTTGTGAACTTTTAAAAAACAAATGTCCATTTGGTTCTTCTACATCACAATCTAAATAAATAGCTTCAGTAGCAACATTTGCCAAATTAACTGCAACTAAGGTCTTTCCTGTACCACCTTTGCCACTTAATACAGCAAGCTTCATACTACTTTCCTCCATGGTTATGTAATCCTGGATGTATCTCGTTTAGCATTTCTAGTTTACCTTGTTCACAAGCACTAATATTGTCTTTAAGATTATTCCCAGCCGCTTTGTATATCGCAATATTAGCCTCAAGTAACACACTCGCTGCATTTTCACCACAACGTGGAGTTATGAGCACATCAACGTGCTCATCTACCAAAATTTGTGCCGCCTTTATCCCTGCGCCACCTTGACTGGTTGCAGCACTATTATCTAAAAAAAATTTTGATTGATCGTTAGTATTATAAATAAAAAAAAATTCTGTGCGACCAAATGATGGACACACCTCAGAATCGATATTGTTTGCAGTTGCCGGAATTGCTATTTTCATTATTATACACTCCCTTTATTTAAAACATTATTGACATATGTTTTTTATAATTTAATTATACTACGTTATGAACATATGTCAATAATGTTTTAAAAAGAAAACTGGTCAAAACAGTTGTATTTTCCATCTGTTTTGACCAGTTATTTTTACTTATTTACAAAAAATATTTTTTTACCAAATTCCATTATTCCTACTGTTAAAGCTCCGATTACTAAACCCACTATTGCATCTACTAAAACATTAGCCACCGCAACTAAGACGCCTGTATTTTCAATAACCTTAAAAATATAATTCATTACCGCCCAATCATGTAAGGCATGGGTGAAAATTCCCCCACCAACCATAAACATCGCTAAAGTACCTAATACTGTCAAAAATTTCATAAAACGCGGCATTAAAATTACCGTAGTTTTGCCAATATAGTTAAGAATTTTTATTCCTAAATTATTATAGAAAAACATTGTTATAATTTGAGTTGCAATTTGGCAGATAGTTTGCCAAGTTTTTCTCAAAAAAGTTTGTTCTGCTTTTTCTCGTTCAGTTTTTAAAGCTGCAAATTTTTCGCTAAAATTGTCTTTTTTTAATTGCATTAAAAAATAGCCAATATCATCTGCTTTTACTATTGCAGCTACTAAACCATATACCCCTACTGTCATTAACAAACCAATAGTTGATAATACTCCGACTTGCCCCCAAAAATTAAGTGTTGCTGCTGAGCCTAATGAAATTACCATAATTTCTCCACTTAAAATAAAATCAGTTTTAATTGCACCTTGTATTTTATCTGCTTCCGAGAGGTTAGTACTTTCCTCGCTTACAGATTGTATGTTTGTTGTTTTCTCATTTTTCGAGTGCATGAATTTTTCAAAAATTTTCTCTGCACCCTCATAGCACAAATAAGTTCCGCCTATCATTAGGGCACCTGTCACCAAAACTGTTGAAATTGTGCTTAAGCCTAATGCCAGCGGTATTATTTTAACTTTATTCCAAAAAGAGCCTTTAGCTACAGCCCATACTATCGGTAATTCTCTTTCGGCATTCACCCCTGTAACTTGCTGTGCATTTAAAGCTAAATCATCCCCGACCACTCCTGCTGTTTTTTTTGCTGCAACCTTAGTCATAGTTGCCACATCATCTAATACCGTTGTTATATCATCTAGTAAAGCTAAAAAACTTCCGCCTGCCATGTACACCTCGTATATTTTCTTTATTTTTGCTTGCCTTTTTGATTATACACAAAAAAATCTACTTTGCAAACAACTGTTTTTTGAAAAGAAGTTTTTGATTCAAACTATCATCTAGAAGTTAAAAAGTTCTTCAGATTGCCCCACTCAATATCTACAGGGTTCTGAAGAACTTTTTTGTATCATTATTAAAATTTTACAAATTCATTAATTGCTAAGCCTGGCTTTACCATCGGCATCACCATATCTTGAGTTGATAGCACAACTTCTATAATACAAGGTTTTGCTTCTTGTAGAGCATTCTTTAACACTTGCTCAAATTCTTGGTGATTTTTAACCTGATAACCGCTAATCCCAAAAGCTTCGGCATACTTTTGATAATTAAACTTTGCTGGCAAGCAACATTGTGAAAAGCGCTCTTCAAATTGTACTGTTTGCAGTTGCTTAATCATCCCCAAAGCTTGATTATTCATAACTATACTTATTACTGGCAAATTATAACGTGCAATTGTATATAGTTCGTGGCTTGTCATTTTAAAGCCACCGTCACCAGAAATACAAATTGTTGGCTTTTCTGGTTTGGCAAACGCTGCTCCCATAGCCGCTGGTATTCCAAAGCCCATACTGCCTAACCCTCCGGAGGTAATAAATGTTCTCTCCCCTTTGAGTTTTATATTCTGAGCTGCCCACATTTGATGTTGGCCTACGTCTGTACAAACAATAATATTTTTGTCGTAAATAATTTCGGACAACAACATAAAATATAATTGCGTACTATTTACTTGTTGTGTTTTTGTAGCTTCCCAATTCCGAATACATTCCCACCAAATTTCCTTCGGCTGATACTCAAGATTATCATTTAAATAAGTTAAAGAAGCTGCTAAATCCCCTATAATTCCCAGACAGGTATTTATGTTTTTATCTACTTCCGCATAATCAATATCAAAATGAATAACTTGCTTATCTTGCGCATAGATATGTTTATTACCAGTAACTCGATCATTAAAGCGACACCCAACTGCCAATAAAACATCTGAAGCCGCAACCGCCCGGTTAGCTGCTTCTTGTCCATGTAAACCACTCATTCCTAAAAAGCACGGATTATCGCCATCAATACCACTTAAGCCCATCAAAGAACTAACTACTGGTAACTTAGTTTTTTCTATGAGTTTTTGTAAAATATTTTTAGCTCCAGCATTTATTACGCCACCGCCTATTAGGACTACGGGACGCTTAGCTGCTTGAATAATACCTAGTGCAGTTTCTAGCTTAACTAAGTCTGGTTGAACAACTTTAATTTCAATTGGCTGTTGTTGCTGGTAATCCATAAATGACGTCTGCACATCACGAGGAATATCGATCAAAACTGGTCCTGGTCTACCACTTTGAGCAATATTAAAAGCTAAACGTATCGTATCAGCTAGCTGATTAGGATGTTTTATCAAAAAATTATGTTTGGTTATCGGCATACTTATGCCGGTAATATCAACTTCTTGAAAAACATCACCGCCAATCATCTGTGTAGGTACTTGACCGGTTATAACAATCATTGGCACAGAATCCAAAAAAGCATTGGCAATGCCTGTAATTAGATTTGTTGCCCCAGGACCACTGGTAGCCACACAGACGCCTACTTTTCCAGAAACGCGGGCATAAGCATCAGCCGCATGAGCTGCTCCTTGTTCGTGTACTGTTAAAATATGTTCTATTTGTGGATATTTTAATAGGGCATCATAAAACGGTAGTATGGCCCCACCTGGGTAACCAAATACTTTTTCTACCTGTTGTTCTATTAAACATTCTAAAATTACTTCTGCGCCAATTTTTTGCATAACCATTACCTCTTTTAATTCTATTTTATGTATTGACTTATAAGTTCGCCAACTTCATTTGTGCCAACTTTTTTCAAGCCTGGGCGATATAAATCAGCTGTACGATAGCCAGCTTGTAGAAAACATTTAACCGCCTGCTCAATATCTTCAGCAGCTTCGGACATATTAAGTGAATATTTTAGCATCATTGCTGCTGATAAAATTGTGCCCAATGGATTAGCAATATTTTGCCCAGCAATATCTGGTGCCGATCCGTGTATTGGCTCATATAATGCCGTACCATCACCTAAACTTGCCGAAGGTAGCATCCCGATTGAACCAGCAATTACTGCCGCCTCATCACTTAATATATCACCAAAAATATTATTAGTTACAACAACATCAAATTGTTTTGGCTTCAAAACCATTTGCATTGCACAATTATCTACATATAAATGTTCTAATTCTAATTCCGAGTCTTGGCCTATTATATCATTTGTAATCTTGCGCCACAATCTAGATGAGGCTAAAACATTGGCTTTATCTACCGAAGTAACTTTTTTATTTCTTAGTTTAGCAATATTTTTTGTAAAATTCATCAACCGCTCAATTTCTGGTCGACTATATATTTCTAAATCTGAAGCTTTTTCTACGCCATCAGTATCAATATAGGCCTCTTTTTTTTCACCATAGTATATTCCACCATTTAATTCTCGTACAATTAACAAATCTGTATCCGCAACATTTTCTGGTTTTAATGGCGAAAATTCTAAAAGCGCATCAAATACTTTTATAGGCCGCAAATTAACATACAAACTTAGCGCTTTGCGCAAGCCTAAAATGGCTTGCTCTGGACGAAGTTTGGGCGCAACATGATCCCATTTAGGGCCACCCACAGCTCCTAGCAAAACTGCATCCGCCTTTTTACATGCTTCGATAGTCGTATCTGGCAAAGGGACACCCACCGCATCAATTGCTTCCCCTCCAGCTAAAGCTCTGGTGAAATCAAATTTAACTTGATATTTATTCGCAACTTTTTCTAATACTACTTTTGCTGCCGCTACAATTTCTTCGCCTATTCCGTCGCCATTTATTAAAACAATTTTGTATTCTTTGTTCATTAATTCGCACTTCCTTTAATATGTTCTACTAAGCCCCCAGCTTGTACAATTTTTTGAATAAACTCTGGTAGGGGTTTAATCTGATACTCCAAATTCTTGCTTTTATTTTTTATCCAACCCGCAGCTAAATTAACTTCCAACTCATCCCCACTAGCAAAATCAGCTGTAGGCATCTCTATAACTGGTAAGCCAATATTTATAGCATTGCGATAAAAAATCCTAGCAAAATCTTCGGCAATTACACATTGCACACCTTTGACTTTCAAAACTAAAGGCGCATGTTCTCTACTAGAACCACAGCCAAAATTTTTCCCGGCCACGATAATATCGCCCACTTGCACATTGCCTGCAAAAGTAGTATCAATATCTTCCATAGCATGCTCTGCTAACTCTTCTGGATTGCTGATATTTAAATATCGTGCTGGAATAATTACATCTGTATCTATATGATCTTGGTATCGCCATACTTTTGCCATCTTAAACTCCCTCCTCAGTTGGTGTGGTAATATAGCCGGCTATCGCACTTGCCGCGGCTACGTATGGACCACTTAAATAAACTTCGCTATCTACATGACCCATCCGCCCGCGAAAATTTCTATTTGTTGTCGCAATAGCTCGTTCTCCTGCTGCTAAAATGCCCATATAACCCCCTAAACAAGGTCCGCATGTCGGAGTACTAACTACCGCTCCACTTTCAATAAAGGTTTCTATATAGCCTAAGCGCATCGCTTCTAAGTACACTTCTTGACTTCCAGGAATTATTATAGCCCGCACCTCGGGGTGTACACTTTTCCCTTTCATTATTTTAGCTGCCTGTGCTAGATCTTCCAATCTACCATTTGTACAAGAGCCAATAACTGCTTGATTTATTTTAATATGTCCCAAATCTTCAGCTGCTTTAATATTCTCTGGCAAATGTGGCAAGGCTACTACGGGCTTTAATTCACTTAAATTTATTTCTACTACCCGCGAATATTCAGCATCAGCATCAGCCTGTACAGGGTAGTATTCTCTTGTAACTTTATTTTTCAAATAAGCGATAGTTTGTTCGTCAACAGGAAATATCCCATTTTTTGCTCCAGCTTCAATAGCCATGTTGCAAATAGTCAACCGATCCGACATATCCAAGTATTGTATGCCTGAACCCACAAATTCTAACGACTCATATCGAGCTCCATCTACACCAATCATTCCTATTAAAGTCAAAATAACATCTTTGCCTTTTACTAAAGCATTAGGTTTACCAGTTATATTAACTTGTATGGCACTGGGAACTTTAAACCAAGTATTACCAGTGGCCATGCTCGCACCCAAATCGGTTGAGCCTACTCCAGTGGCAAAAGCTCCTACAGCTCCATAAGTACAAGTATGTGAATCTGCCCCAATTATAACTTCTCCTGGCGCTACCAAACCCTTCTCTGGCAAAATCACATGTTCTATGCCCATTCTGCCAACTTCAAAATAATTTTTTATTTGATGTTGATAGGCAAATTCGCGCATTGCTTTAGCCATCGTAGCCGATTTTATATCTTTATTAGGCGCAAAATGATCCGGAACTAAAGCTATTTTATTTTTGTCAAATACCGGCTTGCCAATTTTATCAAACTCTAAAATCGCTGGCGGAGCTGTAATATCATTAGCTAGCGCCAAATCAATATTACAAACTATTAGATCTCCCGTAACTACACTTTCTACGCCCGCATGTTTTGCTAATATTTTTTGTGTCATTGTCATTCCCATTTACAAATCACCCCATCTATTCTTCTTTGTCAGGCATCCCACACACAGAAAGCATTCCATTTATTGCGCTAACGTAGCCACGCACGCTAGCTTCGATAACATCGGTGCTTAACCCACGTCCGCTAAAAACTTTACCTTCGTGTTCAATCCAAATTGTTGCTTCACCTAACGCATCCATCCCACTAGTTACCGCTTTCAATTGAAAATCTTTTAAAGTTATTTTCAGGCCCGTTGCTTTTTCTACCGCTTTAAATACGGCATCAATTGGACCATCACCAAAACTAACTGCCTCCAATTCACCCGAACTGCTTTCTAAACTTACCACAGCGGTAGCTCTTGCTTTATTAGAACTATTTACTTGATGATACAATAATCTAAACCATTCTGGTTTAAATGAAGCTTTTTCAGCAACTAAGGCTTCAATATCTCGGTCAAAAATCACTTTTTTCTTATCTGCTAAATCTTTAAAACGAATAAACAATTTATTAATCTCTTCACTAGATAGCTCATAGCCCAAAGAAACTAATTTTTCTTCAAATGCATGTTTACCGGAATGTTTGCCCAATACAATAGAGTTTCTGCTAATTCCAATACTTTCGGGACTCATAATCTCATAGGTAAGCGGATTATTCAAAACTCCATGTTGATGAATTCCTGATTCATGTGCAAATGCATTATCACCAACAACCGCTTTATTAGGTTGTACTACTACTCCCGCTAAAGTACTTACTAATCTACTGGCTCGATAAATTTGTTTACTATCAATATTACACTCTGCTTGATATGCACTTTGCTTAGTTCTAAGAGCCATTACCAATTCTTCTAAAGCGGTATTTCCTGCGCGCTCCCCTAGACCATTAATCGTACATTCTATTTGAGTCGCACCATTTCTGATGGCTGCTAAAGAATTAGCAACTGCCAACCCTAAATCATTATGGCAATGCACACTAATAATAGCTTTATCCATATTACTAATGTTTTCATGCAAATATTTAATCATACCGCCAAACTCTTCTGGTGTTGCATAACCAACCGTATCTGGTACATTTATAATTGTCGCCCCAGCCGCAATAGCGGTTTCATAAACTCGACATAAAAAATCCCAATCAGAGCGCGAAGCATCTTCAGCAGAAAATTCAATTTGCTCAACAAAGTTACGTGCATAACAGACAGCTTTTTTCGTAGCCTGGAGCACTTCTTCTGGTGTCATTTTCAACTTATGTTGCATATGAATATCACTGGTCGCAATAAAAGTGTGTATTCTTGCTTGCTCTGCTTTTTTTAGAGCATCACGTGCAATGTCAATATCATGCTCACTGGCCCGAGCTAAAGCGCTAATTACACAACCCTTTATTTTTTCTGCTACAGCGCTAACTGCTTTAAAATCACCGGCTGAAGCTACGGGAAAACCTGCTTCAATCGCATCTACTTTTAATTTTGCAAGACATTGGGCGATTTCTAGTTTTTCACTAGCCCCCAAAGCTACTCCAGGTGTTTGCTCGCCATCTCTAAGAGTTGTATCTAAAATTTGAATTTTTTTCATTAAAACCAAGCCTCCTTTTTTGAAAATACGCAATTTTCTGTTTTCGTTTTCTTATAAATAAACCCCTAGCGCAATACTGTTTTAGGGGTTTATTTTTTAGTTATTTTTGTCTCTTAAAATTTTTACTATTTTTTAATCCAAGACATCATGCTACGAAGTTCTGCACCAACTTGCTCTATTTGATGTCTAGATTCCCGACGACGAGTCGCGGAAAACCCTGCTCTATTTGATTGATTTTCAAGGATCCAATTTCTTGCAAAAGTACCATCTTGAATTTCGGTCAAAACTTTTTTCATTTCTTTTTTAGTTTCTTCAGTAATGATCCGTTTACCAACACAATAATCCCCGTATTCTGCTGTATCACTTACTGAATAACGCATTGCAGCCATACCACCTTCATATAGCAAATCTACAATTAATTTCAGCTCATGCATACATTCAAAATACGCAACTTCTGGTTTATAACCAGCTTCTACCAAAGTTTCAAATCCCGCCTTGATTAGTGCCGTGCAACCGCCACATAATACTGCTTGTTCTCCAAACAAATCAGTTTCGGTTTCTTCTTCAAAAGTAGTTTCCAGAACACCTGCACGAGTTCCACCAATACCTGCAGCATATGCTAAAGCCACATCTTGGGCATTACCAGTTGCATCTTGATAAACTGCCATTAAACAAGGAACGCCTTTACCTTCTTGATATACGCGTCTTACTAAATGACCAGGTCCCTTAGGGGCTACCATAAATACATCGATATCACTTGGTGGTTTTATTTGTGAAAAATGAATATTAAAACCATGCGCGAAAGCTAATGCTTTCCCAGCTTTTAAATTAGGGAAAATATCTGCACTATACACAGCAGCTTGCTTTTCATCTGGAATTAGTATCATGATAATATCAGCAGCCTTACTAGCATCACTGGTATTCATAACTGTTAAACCAGCCTCTTGAGCTTTTTTCGCCGAAGAGCTACCTTCATATAAACCAACAATTACATTAATGCCACTCTCTTTTAAATTCAAGGCATGCGCATGGCCTTGACTACCATAGCCAATTATCGCTACCGTTTTCCCTTTAAGCATTCCAAGATTAGCGTCTTTACAATAGTACATTTTTGTCATTTTCCTAACTCCTCTGTGTATCATAATTTTTATTTCAGGTTATTAGATAACCATGCAAACATCTCGAATTTTTTCATTATCTGGTTGTGGCCAAACATATTTTGATTCCTCAATACGGATAGTTTGTTCCCCTCGTTCTAAAGCAATTGTCCCAGTTTGAACCATCTCTAAAATTCCATATGGGTCCATAACTTCATAAAAAGCTCGTAATTTGTCTTCAGATCCAGTAATTTCTAAAATTAAAATTGTTCCTGTAACATCAATAACATTCGCGCGAAACACGTCAGCTAATTTCAAAATTTCCAAACGCTTTTCTCCGCTAGCTACTTTTATTAGGGCCATATTTCTAGCAGTCATACTATCTTTGGGAAGAACTTTAACCTTCTCAACCTCTACAAGCTTTGCCAGTTGTTTTTGCACCTGTTCGAGAGTAGCTTCGTCACTACGCATAGAAATCGTTATTCTTGATAATTCACTGACTTGAGTGATACCTACTGCTAAACTGTCAATATTGAAGCCTCGCCTTGAAAACATTCCCGCTACACGCATTAATACGCCGGGTTGATTTCTAACCAGTATAGAAAGTATATGATTTTGTTCCATGCGTCTCTCTCCTTTTTTGCAAAATAAAAACCCCTATCTACATACAACGTACATAGATAGGGGCGAACAA
This sequence comes from Succinispira mobilis DSM 6222, assembly GCF_000384135.1. Classification (NCBI taxonomy): domain Bacteria; kingdom Bacillati; phylum Bacillota; class Negativicutes; order Acidaminococcales; family Acidaminococcaceae; genus Succinispira; species Succinispira mobilis. Next base: position 1,018,999 of record NZ_KB913028.1, on the reverse strand, counting down.
AACAATGTCGCGGTACCACCCTAGTTTTTAACTTAGTGCCAAAAGCTACTATTAACGCTAGCAACGCCTATTTAGGAACTCCTGGGGTGAGTTTCACTTATATCTATTAGACTGATTCACACCAAACCATCAGCTCTCTGTTCTAATATCGATAAAGTTTTAATCCCATTCAAAGTTTTTACTATATTATTATTTTGGTAACAACCTTGTTTTACATTATATTAACTTATTGAATATTTGTCAATGCTTTTTGTTAATATTTTTTTTTATTATTTTTTTACATTAGCTTTTTACTATTACAACGGGTACTTTTGCATGTTCAGACACTTTGGAGCTAACACTGCCCAAGAAAAATTCAGCAACACCACTAAGGCCTCGACTGCCAATAACTATCGAGTCGCAAGAATGTTCGCCTGCAATAGCTAAAATTCTTTCCGATGGATGTCCCTTTTCTAAGCGACACTCATAATCACCTACAAAATTAGCCATTTTTTCTTTAGCTATCTGCAAGACCATTTCACCATTTTGTAGAGCATTGTCATTTTGTCCTGCAAATACATTGTCTAAAGGCATTGCTACTAAACTTGCACTATAATAGGGTTGTACTACATTCACAATAACTAAATCGCCAGAAAATTTCTCTGCTAACTGTTTAGCATATTCTAAGGCATTCCAAGAAGCCTCAGAACCATCTACAGGAATTAATATTTTTTTAAACATATGTATCACCCCTATTTTAATATCTATTAATACTATTATCTTTATAATTCTACGAAAATTTTTAAATTCCTTTTCTTTTAGCGAATTTTTTAGCTCTTTTCATGCTACGATTACCTTGATATTCTTCACGAGGAGTATTTGGAGTGGACATCGTTCCACCCTTTATTACATAAAAATGAAATAATATAGCTAGCATTATTATAATCGGTAAACTTCCTAGCCAATACCGATAAGGTGAGGTAACCAGTAAAAGGTCATAGCCTATAACAACAATAGGAATCACCAATAATTGACTGTAACGGCTAAGATCGCTACTGTTGCCTAATAATTTCACCAAAAATGCATAGGTTATATATGCTAATGCAAACGAAACAAAAGACATAAAAATTAGAAATAAAAAAAATTGCATTTTCTTTTTTACCTTTCTTCACGATTATAAGCTACACCTAATGAACTAGGCGCCGATATTTTCCCTTTTTTATAGACTAAAACCAATATTAAAACAATTATTGTGAAAATATACGGCAACATATTTAACAAAAATACTGATATTGGAACCCCGAGAACTTGCAGATGAAATCCCAAAGCATCAATGCCGCCAAACAAATACGACCCTAGTAAAGCCCGCCAAGGATTCCATAATGCAAAAATAACCAAAGCAACTGCAATCCAGCCTCGACCGGCAGTCATATTTTCTAACCAACTTGGAGCATAAGCCAAAGACAAATATGCGCCTGCTAAACCACACAAGCCCCCACCTAAAAGCACATAACAATATCTTAAAAAAAATACATTTATCCCCATTGCATCTGTTGCTCCTGGGTTTTCACCTAAAGCACGTAATTTCAAGCCTGGAGTAGTATAGTATAAATAAAAATGAAAAAATATCACTAGTATGTAACTTAAATAAACTAAAGGATCGTGTTTAAAAAAAACCTCTCCAATAAAAGGAATATCTGATAAAAAGGGGATAGTCTGAGCTGTAAAAGCCTTAGGTAAAGTTAAGCCAACATAGTTCTTTCCAATATATCCACTCAACCCCGTCCCAAATAAAGTAATCGCCAAACCGCTGACTACTTGATTAGCACGAAGTGTAATTGTTAAGAATGCGTGTATTAGGGCCATTAGCATCCCCAAAATCATTGCTGCTATAATTCCGACCCATGGATCAGCTGTAACATAGGCACTGATAAACCCAGCCACGGCACCAACAAGCATTATCCCTTCTACTCCAAGATTTAAAATACCCGCTCGCTCTGTGATTAGCTCCCCTAAAGCAGCAAATAGTATAGGAGTCCCAGCAGTAATGGATGCTGCTAAAATAGCTATTAGTAACGCACTATCCATCTTTTTGTCCTCCTTTGTTTGAAGATATTCGAACTAATTTATAATTATTAAAAATATCCGCACCAATTACAAAAAATAAGATTGCGCCCTGAATCATTGTTGCAATAGAACTATTGATACCCATAGTTTGTACCATGAAACCACCTACCTGAATTACGGAAAATAAAAATGCCACTCCTACTATCGTTATTGGATGCAACCCTGCTAACCAAGCAATAATTATAGCAGTATAACCATATCCTGGGCTAATACCTGACTGCATTTTACCAACAATTCCACTTACCTCTAGCATTCCCGCTAAACCACTCAAAGCTCCACTTATACACATAATCGCGAAAATATTTTTGGGAATATCTATCCCGGCATAATTTGCCGCTACAGGATTTAAGCCAATTACTTTTGTTTTATAACCCCATCTTGAATTTTTAAATAAAAAATAAAGAAGGGCCGTAAAAACAACTACAAAAAATATTCCATAATGTACCCTTGTTGTTCCAAAAGTTGGTAATATCGCTGCATCTACAAAAGGTGCTGAAACGGGAAAATTCATCCCCTTAGGATCTTTCCAAGCGCCATACACCAAATAATTCAAAGATAAAATTGCAATATAATTTAGCATTAATGTAGAAATTATTTCATTAACTTGCCATTTATTACGTAAAAAACCTGCTATTCCACCCCAAACTGCACCTGTAAACATACTAGCGAGTACCATGGCCGGCAACATTATAATTGCTGGTAATTCCGTAAAGTTCAAAGCCACAAATCCAGCACCTAAAGCTCCCATATAGAATTGCCCTTCAGCTCCAATATTCCAAAGCTGCATTCTAAACGCAACCGCAATCCCTAAAGCGCAAATTGTTAGTGGAATCAACTTTACAATAATTTCAGATATGCCGTATTGAGTACTTAAAGCCCCTACAAACATGGCATTGTAAACATCTATAGGGTTTTTATCCGTCAAAAATAGAAATATTGCACAAAATACCAGTGCCAAAATACTAGCTATTATTGGCAACAAAATTTGTAATGTTTTAGATTTTTCTAAGCGTTTTTCTAATTTAAATTGCATATTTATACCGGAACCTCCTGTTTTTCTGAGATGATTCCTGCCATTAACAAGCCTATTTTTTCAATGTCCATATCTTGTGCCGCAAACTCCCCTAATATTTTCCCTTCGAAAATAACCCCTACAGTATCTGCCAACTTTGCAATTTCTTCTAGATCTTCAGATATAATTATTAGTGCTGTGTTTTTTTCTTTAAGCGCCAATAATAACTTATGCACTGCCTCAATTGCTCCTATATCTAAGCCTCTAGATGGATAAGACACTACCATTATTTTCGGATTAGTTTTAATTTCTCTTGCCAAAAGTAATTTTTGCAAATTACCACCTGACATCATTTTTACAGGTTGATATATAGACGATTGCTTTACATCATAGTCTCTAACTATCGTTTTAGCTTCTTGCTCAATAACCTCGGTTTTGAGTAAAAACCCTCCCGAAAATTTTTCTTGCTCATAATTTTTCAAAATAATATTCTCACAACTATTCATATCAGGAATTAAACCCATTCCCAACCGATCTTCTGGAACATAGCTTACGCCTTTATCTAGCATAATTCTTGGCGTAACTTTATCTAATTCTTGATTTTCTATAAAAATTTTACCTGAATAGATAGGCCGAATTCCGGCAATAACCTCAGCTAATTCTTTTTGACCATTCCCAGATACACCTGCAATGCAATATACTTCTCCAGCTCGAATTTTTAAATCCAATTTCTTTAAACCAAAATTACCCATATCATTGAGCGCTTTTATGTTACGCAACTCTAGGATAGTATCCCCTAAAGGTGCTTCATTTTTCTGATATTTATTGGCAATTTCTCTGCCAACCATCATTTTAGCAAGTTTTTCACGATCTAATTGTTCTTTTTCTAAATAACCAGTTACTTTGCCTGAACGTAAAACTGTTACGCAATCTGATAGTTGCATTACCTCATTAAGTTTATGCGCAATGAAAATAATCGCACATCCATCTTGAGCCATTTTTTGCAAATTTGAAAACAATTCTTGTGTTTCCTGTGGTGTTAGCACTGCTGTTGGTTCATCCATAATTAAAATTCTAGAACCATAGTACAAAGTCCGTAAAATTTCAACTTGTTGTTTTTCTCCAACAGATAATTGCCAAATATAAGCCTGGGGATTAATTTTAAAACCATATTTTCGGGCCAAAAAAATGATATCTGCTTCTACCTGTTTTTGTGAAAGCAATAAACCAGCATCTTTTTTCCCCAATAATATATTTTCTAACACCGTAAACGAATCAATAAGTTTAAAATGTTGGTGAATCATTCCAATTCCACATTTTATTGCATCTTTAGGACTAGAGAAATTCTCAGCCATACCGTTTATTAATATTTCCCCCTCTGTTGGATTATATAAACCACAGAGTATACTCATTAACGTGCTTTTCCCTGAACCATTCTCGCCCAAAAGAGCATGTATTTGGCCTTGCTTTACAATCAAATTAACCTTATCATTAGCTACTACACCTGGAAATATTTTGGTTATATTTCGCATCTCTACCAAAGGCGTTGACATATATTCCCTCCAGTTATTTTATGGTTTTATTTATTAAAGCTATACTTATTAGTTTTTTGATTACACTATTATACATCATTTAGTTGCTAATAAATAGAGTTAGTTTACATTTTTAAATATTAAAAGGCGGGCACAAGTCCCGCCCTAAATTATATTTTATTTATGGATTAATTTTTAACTGTACCTTCTACGCCTTCAACAAACCAATCAAAACTTAATAGGTCTTTATCAGCCATCGTTTCTCCAGCAGCAACTTTAACGTTCCCTTTTTGATCTTTTATTGGCCCTTTAAATACTATTAATTTCCCGTCTTTCAGTTGTGCTTTTGCAGAATCCACCACTTTTTTAGTATCTTCTTGTACCATTGAACCATAAGGAGCAATATCTACTACTCCATCCTTCATAGAACCCCAATACGCACCTGTTTTCCATGTTCCTTTTTGAACATTTTCAACCAACTGTTTATAAAAAGGACCCCAGTTCCAAATCGCTGATGTTAATACAGTTTTAGGAAGAACCTTACCCATATCTAAATTATAACCAATGCTATACTTGCCACGTTCTTGAGCGGCTTGTTGTGCTCCCATTGTATCTTGATGTTGTGTAATAATATCTGCTCCAGAGTCTATCAAACTGAGACCTGCCTGTTTTTCTTTCGCTGGATCATACCAAGTATTGGTCCAAATTACTTTTACCGTGGCATTAGGATTTACAGCTTTTACTCCCAATGTAAATGCATTTATGCCTCGCACTACTTCTGGTATCGGGAACGCAGCTACATAACCAATTACATTTGATTTTGTTTCCTTCCCAGCTACCATCCCTGTCAAATAACGGGCTTCATAAATTCTTCCAAAATAATTTCCCATGTTTTTATCGGTTTTATAGCCACTTGCATGCATAAAAACAATGTCAGGATATTTCTTAGCTACGTTTAAGGTCGGATCCATAAACCCAAAGCTAGTTGTGAAAATTATTTTGTTACCTTGACCTGCCAATTGGTTAATAACTCGTTCTGAATCGGCTCCAGCAGGAACTGATTCCACCACTGTTGTTTCAACATTTGGAACTTTTTCTAATAAATATTTTCTGCCATTATCATGCGATTCTGACCAGCCACCATCTTTAGCTGAGCCAATATAAACAAAAGCAACTTTTGTTTTTTCTTGTTTAGTATCTGCTTTTTTTTCGCCACCACAGCCTGCTAGCAACATACTACCTAGCAACGTAGCCACTAAAAATCCTTTGAACAATTTTTTCATGTTTTCTAACACTCCTAAATTTATTTTTATATTTCTATAATTATTTTATTTAGCAATATTTCCTTCTACACCTTCAACAAACCAGTCAAAGCTCAATAACTCTTTATCTGCCATTACTTGACCGTCTGCTATTTTTAAATTACCTTCTTGATCTTTTAATGGTCCTTTAAAAATCATTAATTTCCCATCTTTAATTCCTTGTTTAGCCGCATCTACTATTTTCCTTGTATCCTCTTTGACCATTGGACCGTAAGGTGCAATATCTACAACACCATCTTTCATCCCACCCCAATAGTTTTCCATTTTCCAAGTTCCATTTTGCACACCTTCAACAACTTTTTTATAAAAAGGACCCCAATTCCAAATTGCTGATGTTAATACTGCTTTAGGAGCTACGGCACTCATATCTAGATTATAACCAATACCAAATTTGCCACGTTCTTGCGCCGCTTGCTGTGGTCCAGTAGTATTTTGATGTTGAGTTATTATATCGGCACCTGCATCAATTAAACTTAGTGCTGCTTGTTTTTCTTTCGCTGGATCATACCAAGTATTAGTCCAAATTACTTTTACCTTGGCATTCGGATTCACTGCTTTGACACCTAGGGTAAAAGCATTTATGCCTCGCACCACTTCTGGAATTGGGAAAGCAGCCACATAGCCAATTACATTACTTTGTGTTTCTTTTCCTGCAACCATTCCTGTCAAATAGCGTGCTTCATAAATTCTCCCAAAATAATTACCCATATTTTTTTCAGATTTAAAGCCACTAGCATGCATAAATACTACGTCAGGAAATTTTTTGGCTACATTTAAAGTTGGATCCATATACCCAAAACTAGTAGTGAAAATAACTTTATTTCCTTGGCTAGCCAACTGACTAATAACTCGTTCTGAATCTGCCCCTTCTGGAACAGAAGCTACAACTGTCGTTTCTACGTTAGGCAAGTTTTTTTCTAAATAAATTCTGCCATTTTCATGTGATTCCGACCAACCACCATCTTTAGCTGGGCTTACTAAAACAAAAGCAACTTTCGTTTTTTCCGCTACTTTAGGTTTTTCTTCTTTTTTAGCGCCGCAACCAGCCATTAACAAACTGCTTGCTAATAATACAAACGCTAAACCCTTGGCCCATTTTTTCATCTGCACATCTACTCCCTACATAAAATTTACATATTAATATAATATACTATTCGTTTAGTTTGTACAATATGTTACATAATTTTATTGGGAAATTCTCTTTGCTATCTCTCGTGCCACATATACACCACTAGCACTAGCTTGAGACAATCCACGTGTCACTCCAGCTCCATCACCAATAGCAAACATATTTGGAATTTTAGTTTCTAACTTATTGCTTAATTCCAAGCGTGAACTATAAAATTTAACTTCCACACCATATAGCAATGTATCATCATTAGCCATGCCTGGGGCAATATTATCTAACGCATAAATCATTTCAATAATATTATCCAAATGCCTTTTAGGCAATACTAAACTCAAGTCACCAGGAGTTGCTTTTAGTGTAGCTTTAGTAAAACTTTTGCTCATACGTTTTTCATCAGTTCTACGACCTTTTATCAAATCACCGAATCTTTGCACCAGTACTCCCCCACCAAGCATATTGGAAAACGAAGCTATCTTCTTACCATATTGTAATGGTTCTTTAAATGGTTCCGTAAACGTATTACTTACTAACAGAGCAAAGTTAGTATTTTTACTATGTAAACTTACATCTCGATAACTATGTCCATTAACCGTAATAATTCCATCTGTATTTTCTGCAACTACGTAACCATTAGGATTCATACAGAAAGTTCTGACCAAATCGCCATACTGTTTTGTGCGATATACCAATTTAGCTTCGTAAACTTCGTCCGTAATATGTGCAAAAACTTCTGCTGGCACTTCTACTCTTACCCCAACATCAACTTGATTGTTTATCAAGTTCAAACCAAGTTTTATACATTGTTGACTAAACCATTCCGCACCAGCTCTCCCTGGCGCGGCAATCAAATACTTGCAGTTTACAGATTCTAATTCAGAGCTATTTGTCAACAATTCAAAACTACTCTCGCCAACTTTAATTGTTTCTACCTTGGTATCACAAATTAAAGTGATTTTTTCTTTCAGAATATCTGAAATATGTTCTAAAATTCTAAGATTATTTTCTGTCCCTAGATGTCTTACTTTTGCGTTTAATAAGTGTAGATCATGACCTAGCGCTTTTCGAGAAATAGTAGAATTCTTTGTAGTAAAATATTCAGCTGGAGCACCTTGTTCTAAATTTAGTTGATCGACATAATCGATTAGTTCAATTACTTCGTCCTTTGATAAATATTCATTAAGCCAACCACCAAATTCAGTGGTGAAGTTATATTTACCATCTGAAAATGCTCCTGCACCGCCAAAACCGCGCATGATATTGCAGGGATTACAACTAATACACTGCTCAACTTTTTTTAAAGCTATAGGACAACTGCGTTTTCTAATATCATGCCCTTCCTCAAGCATAATTATCTTAATCTTGGGGTATTTCAAAACAAATTCATAAGCTGCAAAAATTGCCGCGGGGCCACCACCAATTATTCCTACATCATACATCAAACTATTTCCTCCTAAATTTTACAGTCTCACCAAATCTACCTTAATAATTCCTTCTAAACCTCTTAACAGATCCAATGTAGCTTTATTTACATTAGAATCAACAGTCATAAACATCATTGCTGAATCCTCGGCACGACTAACTTGCATTGTGGCAATATTTACCTTACTCGCACCTAGAAGTGTCCCAATTTGACCGATCATTCCTGGCTTATCCTCATTTTTAGCAACTAGCATAAATGGCGTAGGTGTTAAATCAAATTTATAACCATCTATTTCTAAAATTCTAATTTCCGTTTTATCAAATACTGTACCGCTTACCGTAAATATTTTTTCTGCACTACAAATATTTAATTTAATTAGATTTTGATGCTTGTCAGCAGTCTTATTAATACTTTCAATCACATCCACACCACGAGCTTCGGCCGTCAAAAGTGCATTTACATAGTTAACACGCTCTTTCAAAATTGGTTGGAACAAGCCTTTTAAAATAGCTCTAGATAACATTGATGTTTCAATCTTATCTAGCCCTTGATATATAATTTCAACTTTATCAATAGCTTCTTTTTCTAATTGATAATATATTTTCCCTAAAAATTCACCCAATTGCAAGTAGTTTTTCATTACACCTAATTCTTGTGGTTGTAAGGTTGGTAGATTAACCGCATTTGGCACTATTTCCCCTCTTAAAGCTGCTAAAACTTCTTCTGCTATGGTTTTACCTACATTATCTTGCGCTTCAACTGTATCTGCCCCAATATGAGGTGTAAGCACACAATGGTCCATACCAATCAATGGTGACGTTGGATTAGGTTCATCTACCAAAACATCTATACCAGCACTACCTACTATTCCTGCTTTTAAAGCTTTTGCGAGTGCATCTTCATTGATAATTCCACCGCGTGCACAGTTTACAACCCGAACACCTTTTTTGACTTTTTTAAACTGTTCATCACTAATCATATTAAAAGTTTCTTCTGTCTTCGGAGTATGAACAGTAATAAAATCTGCTTTAGCTAGTAATTCATCTAAAGTACCACATCTTTCTGCTCCATATTTTTGGAAACGAGCTTCGCCAATATAAGGGTCGTAAGCAATTATTTTCATATCAAAAGCTTTTAATCTAGTCGCCACTAAGCCACCTATTCTACCCAAGCCAATAATTCCCACTGTTTTACCTAGTAGTTCTGAACCTTTTAAGCCATTACGATCCCAAACTTTACTGGTAATCCGCTCATGAGCCATAGTTATATTACGAGCTGAAGATAATAACAAGCCAATGCTGTGTTCTGCTGCCGAAACAATATTTGATTCTGGAGTATTTACCGCTATTATACCACGTTTAGTAGCCCCTTCAACATCAATATTATCTACCCCATTACCAGCACGACCTACTACTTTAAGATTAGTCGCATGCTGATAGAACTCTTCGTTTATCTTAGTCACACTTCTTACTACAATTGCATCGTATTCGGGAATAATCTTCAAAAGCTCCGCTCTTTCAATATCAAATCTTACATCAACTTGAACGTCCTTAGCTTGTTTTAAAACCTCAATACCTTTATCCGCGATTTTTTCTGTTACTATGATTTTCATTTTTTTAACTCCTCTCTTTATTTAGCTTTAATTTACCATTATATAAATAATAAAAAATCCCGTCCTTAGTTATAACTAAGGACGGGATAAAAATCCGTGGTGCCACCTTTTTCACTAATATTTTGTATTATATTAGCCTCATGAAATATTAACGCTTTTTCTGCGGATAAGTTGCAACACTTATCATCTCCAGAGCGGATTCGATACTATTACTTATCAGTTTCCACCTTACACTGACTCTCTTTAAAGTAATTTAGCATCTACTTTTCTCCATCATTGAATTAAATATTCTGTTTTTAAAACTACAGCTTAATTTTAATAACATTTAGCTAAAATGTCAAGCCTAAATCCGAATATTATATTCGCAAAATTGTTTTTCATTCAATTTTGTTTAGCGATTATTAAAAATTCAAATATCCAGTAGTTACTCCGTTTTCCTCTGTATTTTTTCAAATAAGCTGTTTATATTCTTCTAAATTTCTTCCTTTTTCACCTGATATTTTGCTTCTAAGTTATTAGCATTAATCGGCTTATTATGGTATAATATTTTGCAAACATTATTGTTTTTTATATAGTGTATATACAAATTGGGAGTGATTTTTATTTTATTTAAAGATATAGAACTTACAGACAAACCTGTTTTTGATGAATATTTCAATTACAAAATTTACTTTGGTTCAGAGTGCGCCTTTGCTAATATGTTTGCTTGGCGTAAATGCTACCATATAAAATGGTTAGAAATCGAAAACTGTCTAATAATCAAGGTCCGCCGTGATGAAATCGATTTTTTTCTACCGCCTTTTCCCAAAAATGGCGCCAATATCGATATTGCCTTAGATTTAATCTTAGCTCAAATAAAAGCTAATCCCGCCTGTGAAATTCGTGGAATTTACCAAGACGCTCTAAATGATATTAGTAAAAGTTTTTGGGATAATTTTGAATTAACTTCCGATCGTGATAATTTCGACTATGTCTATAATCGTGAAGATTTAGCAAAGTTAGCGGGTCGCAAGTATCATTCTAAAAAAAATCATATTAATGCTTTTCTAAAATTATATCCCGACTATCAATATTTGCCTTTAACTACAGATTTGATCCCTCAATGCAAAGAATTTCTAGGAAAATGGTTTCTCGCCAAAGGAATTTCTAGTGATCACAGTATTCGTTGTGAAATGAGTGCTATCAATCAATCACTAAATAATCTAGAAGCCTTAGAAATTCAAGGAGGGACTATTTTTATTGATGGGCAAATGGAAGCTTTTACTTATGGTGAAGCGATAAATAAAGACGTTGCTATAATTCATGTAGAAAAAGCTAATCCCGCAATTCGCGGTCTTTACGCTAAAATTAATCAAGATTTTTGCAACAATGCTTGGCAAAGCATTAAATATATTAATCGTGAAGAAGATATGGGTCTTGAAGGCCTGCGTAAAGCTAAAGAATCTTACAATCCTGTATTTATGGTAGAAAAATATTCTGCAAAACTAAAGGGGATTTAATCATGCAAGTGCGTTTGCTAAACAATACTGACCTTATTCAAGCGCAACACTTATGGGATTATTCTTTTGAAAAAAAAGATACTCCTTTTTTTCAATGGTACTTTAATGAATATGTTACAGCGCATAATATTATTGGTTATTTTGCTCAAGATAAATTGCTAACAATGCTTTGTGCAAATCCTTATCAAATGCAAATCAACAATAATCCTGTTACAACCCGCTATATTGTTGGTGTAACTACTGCGCCTGAAGCTCGTGGTTTAGGAACATTTTCCCAACTATTAGCCTACACTTTTAGAAAGTTGCAAACAGAAAATATCTATATCGTTTTACTAAAACCAATAGTTGCCAAACTTTATACTCATTATGGTTTTGCTTTTTGCCATAATCATTTACGCTATAATCTAACACTAGAGCAGTTAAGTTTTTTCCAAAAAGACAATACCATTGAACTTAAACTGTTTGACTTGGCAAGTTGTGCTATTCAAGATTTGCAAGAAATCTACACCTCAAGTTTAGCTAATTATAATGGCTACATTCTCAGAAGTAACTTAGATTTCCAAAATCTGCTTAAAGTTCATTTTCTCGAAGGCGGCCATTTGTTGATTGCTTATAAAAACAAACAGCCGCTAGGATATCTGCTTTACCATTTTGATTCCGAAGCTTTTACTATTTCTGAATTAATGACCGCAGATGCAACTTGTCAAAATACGTTTTTAAACTTTGTTTACCAACATCGTACCCAAACTAAATTATGCAAATGGCGGGCAACACCTGATAATCTGGCTTATCTAAATTTAGATATAAAGCAAGCTGATGACTTTAATTTTCCGCAATTGGCACCTTTTATGATGGCTAGAATTATCAATGTTCAAGAAGCTTTAGTTAATCTTAACTGTATTATAGAGCCAAACATTGCAATTAAACTGGCAATCAAAATCGAAGATTCTTTTGTTAAAGAAAATAATGCAGTTTTTTCTCTAAAAACTCTGCCTAACAATAAACTTTTTGTTGAGAAATCTGAATTAGCCGAATTTCAAATCCAAATGTCGATCAGCACCTTCACTCAACTTTACTTGGGCGCTTATCCAGTTGACAGCTTAATTAGACAAGATTTAATTAAAGCTACTAATCCAAAATATGTAGCTATTCTGCAGTTATTATTCCCACCTAAAACAAATTATATTAATGAAGAATTCTAAATTACTAGAGATTCTCTTATAAATTTTCAGATATGAAAGGCAGGTGAAAGCCGTTATATAAACTTATATAACGGTACTTAATGGTAAAACGCATTTTTGTAGAGAAAAAACCAGCTTTTGCTGTTGAAGCAAAAAGTCTCTTGGTTGATTTACAAAATACTCTTGGGATTACAACTTTAACAAACTTAAGATTAATTAATCGCTATGATATTTCTGGTATTAATACGGAAGAATATCAGTTAGCTAAAAGTATTGTCCTCTCTGAACCTCCAGTAGACGATGTTTACGACGAAGAACTTCCTATAGATACTGAAACTTTTTTCATTGTTGAATACCTACCTGGTCAATATGATCAACGCGCTGATTCTGCAGCACAATGTATTCAAATTCTTACGCAAAAAAATCCACCTCTGGTTAATTACGCTAAAGTTTATTTGCTTTATGGAAATATTACAGAAGAACAACTTCTTCAAATAAAAAAATACTGCATAAATCCCGTAGAAGCACGCGAAGCTATTTCAACCAAGCCAGAAAGTTTGGAAATAATCCATGCTGAACCCGAAAATGTCCTTAGCCTCCAAGGTTTTACCAAAATGTCTAAAGAGCAGCTCCAAGAATTTAAAAATTCTTATTCTTTAGCTATGAGCCTAGAAGACGTGGCTTTTTGCCAGCAATATTTTCTTTCTGAGCAACGCGACCCAACAATCACCGAAATACGTGTTCTCGACACTTACTGGTCTGACCATTGTCGTCATACCACTTTTAACACACAAATTGAAGATATTGATATTATAACTCATAAATATAACCGCGGTGTACAAGAGGCTTTCGATAAATACCAAGCCAGTCGCGAGCAAGTCTATGGTGCGCTAAGTGACCGTAAAATAACTTTAATGGACATCGCTGTAATGGGCATGAAAAGTTTGCGCAGTAAAGGTCAACTAGATGATCTAGATGTTTCTGATGAAATAAATGCTTGTAGCATTGTCGTACCCGTGAAAATTGATGATACAGTTGAAGATTGGTTGGTAATGTTTAAAAATGAAACTCATAACCATCCCACTGAAATCGAACCATTTGGTGGCGCTGCTACTTGCTTAGGCGGTGCTATTCGCGATCCACTTTCTGGCAGAGCCTACGTGTATCAAGCTATGAGAATCACCGGTGCGGCCAATCCTTTAGCCCCAATTAGTGAAACTTTGCCGGGGAAATTACCACAACGCAAAATAACTATCGGCGCCGCTAGCGGGTATAGTTCTTACGGAAATCAGATTGGTCTAGCTACTGGCTATGTACGCGAATATTATCATCCTGATTTCGTCGCCAAACGTATGGAAGTCGGAGCTGTAATTGGTGCTGCACCTAAAAGTGCTGTAATTCGCCAAACACCAGTGGAAGGCGATTTAGTAGTTTTACTAGGCGGTCAAACAGGGCGCGACGGTTGTGGTGGCGCAACAGGTTCATCTAAAGAACATGATCTTGATTCTTTAACAACTTGTGGCGCCGAAGTACAAAAAGGTAATGCACCTACCGAGCGCAAAATTCAAAGGCTGTTTAGGAACTCTAAAGTAACACAGTTAATTAAACGATGTAACGATTTTGGTGCTGGCGGTGTTTCTGTTGCTATCGGTGAATTAACTGATTCCTTAGAAATAAATTTAGATATGGTTCCCAAAAAATATGCTGGTTTAGATGGCACAGAATTGGCAATTTCAGAATCGCAAGAACGTATGGCTGTTGTTGTTGCTGCTAATAATGCTGAAGCTTTTATAAATTTCGCCCATGCAGAAAATCTAGAGGCGACAATAGTTGCTAAAGTTACAAACACTAACCGTTTGGTTATGAACTGGCGCGGTCAAAATATTGTTAATCTTTGTCGTGATTTTTTAAATACTAATGGTGTAGCTCAAAAAACTAATATTATTGTAAAACCACCTACTGAAACTAACTACTTTGAACAAAATTTCCAAGCCGATCCAACTAATCTTACTGAATCCTGGTTGGCTAATCTGCGTGATTTAAATGTATGCAGCCAAAAAGGATTAGTGGAACGCTTTGATAGTACAATAGGTGCGAATACTGTGGTCATGCCTTTCGGTGGTCAAACCCAATTAACTCCAGCAGAAGGAATGGTAGCTAAAATTCCAGCCTTAAAAGGTGAAGTGAAAACTGCTAGCATTATGACTTGTGGTTATAATCCTGATTTGGCAAAATGGAGTCCTTTCCATGGGGGCATGTATGCCGCAATAGAAAGTATTGCTCGTGCCGTTGCTCTAGGTGCTAACCCTGATAAAATTCGCTTAACTTTACAAGAATACTTCGAAAAATTAACCGATGAAAGCTCTTGGGGCAAACCTTTTGCGGCTTTATTAGGGGCCTATTTAGTGCAAGAAAAGTTAGCTACACCTGCCATCGGTGGTAAAGACAGTATGTCTGGAACATTTATGGATAAAAACGTTCCTCCAACCTTAATCTCTTTTGCAGTAGGTACTGCCGACGCTAATAAAGTTGTGACCAATGAATTTAAGACTGCTAACAGTAGCGTTATTTTCCTATCTTGTCCTCGCGATGAAGCTGAAGTAGTTGATTTTAAACTATACAAAGAGCAACTTGACTGTGTACACAAGGCTATATTGGCAGATAAAGTTCTTGCCAGCGCTACAGTCGGTTTAGGGGGAATTGCCGCAACTATTAGCAAAATGTGTTTTGGTAACAACTTAGGTTTTGCTTTTAATAAAGAAGTCCTGGACCTAAATAGTTTATTTGTGCCTAATATCGGCGGCTTAGTTTTAGAAGTGGCTAATGATAGCCTAAACTTTTTTGAAGATATTGAGTATCTGGTGTTAGGTAATACCCTTAATACTCCGGATATTTTAATTAATAATACGACCATATCTCTAGCCATTGCTAAAGAAAATTGGCAACAAACACTTGAGCCAATTTTCCCAACTACCAAGGCTGCGTTAGAAACCGCCGTTATTGATAATATCTATACTCAAGCTGTGCCCCTTTGTTATCCAGGAAATATTGCCAAACCTCGTGTTGTTATCCCCGTTTTCCCTGGAACAAATTGTGAATACGATAGCAAACGTGCTTTCGAATTAGCTGGAGCTACAGTGGAAACTGTGGTAATACGCAATTATAGTATTGCTAGTCTCAATGAAAGTGTGCAATATTTAGCTAAAACTATTAACAACTCCCAAATTCTTATGTTCCCTGGTGGTTTTAGCGCTGGTGACGAACCAGATGGTTCAGGAAAATTCATTGCAGCTCTATTTAGAAATAACTATTTAAATGAGGCGGTAACCGACTTGCTCGACAATCGTCAAGGTTTAATTTTAGGTATTTGCAACGGTTTTCAAGCCTTGATTAAATTAGGCCTTGTACCTTACGGCAAAATCTTACCTATGCATGGCAACTCTCCTACTTTAACTTACAACAATATTGGTCGCCATATTTCTACTGTTGCAAGCACCAAAATAACTTCTAATCTTTCACCATGGCTATCACTTGTCCAACCAAATGATATTCATTCTATTGCTCTATCGCACGGCGAAGGTAAATTTTATGCTAGCGAAGCTGAAATCGCTCAGTTATTTAAAAATGGCCAAGTAGCTACACAATACGTTGACTTACAAGGTCAGCCAACTATGGATAAAGCCTTTAATCCTAATGGTTCTTTGTATGCTATCGAAGGTATTACTAGCCCTGATGGTAGAGTATTGGGAAAAATGGGACATTCTGAACGCCTTGGCAAAAATATTATGAAAAACATTCACGGTCATAAAGATCAATTGATTTTCCAAGCAGGTGTAAATTATTTCAACTAAAACCTAACTATAAAACTCCTGCTCTTTAAACAGCAGGAGTTTTATAAATTTATAAAGACGGAGCTGAAATTATGAGTAAAGTAGAAAAGTATTTGCAAGAGAAAAATTTTTCTGGACAGGTTATCTACCTAAATCAAAGCAGCGCCACCGTTGATTTAGCGGCTGCCGCCCTCTCTGAACCACCAGAGTTAATAGCTAAAACTTTAGCTTTTAAAACCAAAGATAAAAATATTGTAATTGTAACTTCTGGCAAAGCCCGCATTGATAATAAAAAATTCAAAGCTTATTTTGCCTGCAAAGCTAAAATGCTCAAACCTGAAGAAACTTTAGCGGTAACTGGACATCCCGTAGGCGGCGTTTGTCCTTTTGCTTTACCTGAAGATGTTGCGATATTTTTAGATAAAAGCCTTACCAACTTTGCTTATGTTTATCCCGCAGCTGGAACTGCTAATTCTGCTATTAAAATGAAGCCCGCCGAAATACAAGCCTTAACCAATGCTACTTGGATTGATATTATCGAATAAAAATTTTATACTTTTGGTGTAAAAAGTAATTTTAAATAGATAAAGCACAAAAAGTTCTCTACCTATAATTTAGGCGGAGAACTTTTGTGTTTATATATATTTTTACTAAGAGGAGGCCAAAATAAATAACAACATTTTACTAGTCTAAAGTGTCAGAGGCAAAGGCACTTTTACCTTCATAACGATTAAAATGCACTGTATCGCTTACTAGATAATCATATATTTCTTTGACGATTTGAGATGGTCAAGCCAAATTGTAACGCAAACACTGATATTTTCAACTTTAACTAAATCTTTTTTCAAACGGTGTCAAGTATCCATTTGATGAATGCAGTCTAACATGATTATAATACACCCAAATATAATTGTAAGTTGCCTCATTTAAAGCCTCATCACTCTCAAAACTATTATGATTTATGAAGTCTGCTTTGAACGTTCCATAAAAACTTCCCATTGGTGCATTATTATAAGGACACCCTGCTTTACTCATACTTTGTGTGATATTTTGTAAAGAGCAAAAATCAGTAAAATCTCTAGAAGTAAACTGTGTACCTTGGTCTGAATGCAGGATAAATCCGTCTTTTATTTTATTATGGTTTAATGCTATTTTAAGAGTTTCAATTGCCAATTCAGCATTAATACGATTACTATTTAGCGTAGCAACAGGAGAACGATCGAATAAATCAATGATAGTACAATTATAACGTTTTGTTCCATCTTCAAGCCACATGTAGGTAAAATCAGTACACCACACTTTATTAGGGGCATCCACTGTAAAATTTTGTTTCACTAGATTGTCAAATTTTTTATGGCAATCACCTTTTTTATATTTTGGTTTTTTGCGTATAACAATAGAATTAAGGCTTAGTTCCTTCATGTATTTATGAACGGTTAGATTACTAATATTAATATTTTTTCTATTGAGAAAAATCCTCAGCATTCGATAACCAGGTCTACCTGCATACTCGTGATAGATATCTTCTATGGTAGATTGAATACTGGACTTGTTGGCATAATAATCAGCTTTTCTATTCTTTTTATAATTATAATAAGCATTAGGTTTTATTTTGAACTTTGATAATAACCATCGTACACCAAACTTCTCATTATAAATATCAATGAATTTGTATTTTTCTAATCTAGTTCCTTTGCGAAGAATGCGGCGGCTTTTTTTAAGAAGTCATTTTCCTTTTTGGCTTCAGCTAATTCTTTACGTAACTTTAAGATTTCCGCCATTTGCTCTTTTTCATTATTTAATTCTGGATTTGTTTCGCATTCTTCACTGTAGTCACGAATCCATTTACGCAAACTACCTTCACCTAGATTGTATTCTTGATTTACACTTTTCATTTGACGTCCTTCTTCAAGGACTAATTTCACCATTTTTTTCTTGAATTCTGGTGTATAAGTTTTTTTTATTCCTGCCATTGTAATAGCCTCACTTTCTTATGAATTATTTTATCATAAATATCAGTGGTGCTGTTACAATTTTATTATACCATCTCATTCCTCCCTGTATTTGTGATTTCAGAAATATTCTCAGTTAGTTAAAATTTTACTAAACAACTTTTTGCAAATCTTTTAATAAATTTAATTCTAAATAATCACCAAATACAAGGAGTACTCTTGTCGGTAATTAGTACCCAACTCAAGATTATAAAAGCCGTTTATTTTTAACTATTATTATGCAAATACTCATTAATCGCTTTGGCTGCCGCTTTGCCTGCACCCATAGCTAAAATAACAGTAGCCGCTCCGGTGACTGCATCGCCACCAGCATATACCGCTTCTTTACTAGTTTTACCAGTTTGTTCTTCAGCCACTATGCAACCCCATTTATTAGCCTCTAAACCTTTAGTGGTACTAATAATAAGCGGATTAGGATTCGTTCCTATTGACATTATTACGCAATCAACCTCTAATAAATGCTCGGAGCCAACTTTTTCAATCGGGCGACATCTACCGGAAGCATCTGGCTCACCAAGTTGCATCTCTACACACTCTAAAGCTGTTACCCACCCCTGTTTATCACCTTTAATAGCAATAGGATTATTTAAGACTTTCAAAATTATTCCTTCTTCTTTAGCATGTTCAATTTCTTCATGTCGAGCAGGCATCTCTTTTTCAGAACGTCTATATACTATATAAACATTTTCCGCCCCAAGACGCTTAGCACAACGCGCCGCATCCATAGCTACATTACCTCCACCAATTACAGCCACATTTTTAACTTTTTGAATTGGTGTAGCTGAGTTTTCTTGATAAGCTTTCATTAAATTTATCCGCGTTAAAAACTCATTAGCCGAATATACGCCTTTTAAATTCTCCCCAGGAATATTCATGAAACTCGGTAATCCTGCGCCACTGCCTACAAATACCGCACTAAACCCTTCATCTTCCAATAACTCATCTATAGAAATTGTTTTACCAATAACTACATTAGTTAATACCTGCACACCTAATTGTTTAAGATTTTCTATTTCTGCCTTTACAATGGCTTTCGGTAGTCTAAATTCAGGAATACCATATACCATTACCCCACCAGGAACATGTAAGGCTTCAAATATTGTAACTTCATAACCTAAACTAGCTAAATCACCAGCACAAGTTAGTCCTGCTGGTCCAGCACCTACTACCGCAACTTTTTTTCCGTTACTTACTGGAGTTTCCGCTTGTCCCTTATTATTAGCAATATACCAATCAGCTACAAATCTTTCTAAACGGCCAATGGCAACAGGCTCGCCTTTTAATCCACGGACACATTTAGCTTGACATTGCGTTTCTTGTGGACAGACCCGACCACATACAGCTGGTAAAGAATTATTTTCCCGCAAAATTTGATAAGCGGCTAGGTAGTCTTGTTCTTGAATTTTACTAATAAATCCTGGGATATTAACACTAACTGGACAGCCCTGTACACAAGGTTTATGTTTACATTTTAAGCACCGCGCAGCTTCTTCCATTGCTTGTTCTTCGGAATAGCCTAGCGCAACTTCTTGGTAATTTTTACTTCTTTCTAAGGGATCTTGAAAGGGCATTGCCACTGCTTGCAAACTCATATTAGCCATATTATTTGCCCTCCTTTAACAGGTTACATTCATGTCCTGGAGCACATTCCTGTTCCCTATAAGTAGAAGCTCGAGCTATAGCCTCATCAAAATCAACTTGATGCCCATCAAAATCTGGCCCGTCTACACAAGCAAATTTAACTTCTCCGCCTACTGTTAAACGACAACCACCACACATCCCTGTTCCATCAATCATAATCGGATTCATACTTACAGTCGTTTTTATAAAGTATTTTTTAGTTAATTCCGCCACAGCTCGCATCATTACTAAAGGCCCTATCGCAATAACCTCATCATACTGTTCGCCGGCTTGCAAAAGTTTTTCTAAGCGACTAGTTACAAAACCTTTTTCACCTGCACTACCATCATCTGTAAGCAAAAACATTCTTGTACTATTGTTGCTAAACTCTTCTTCTAAAATAACTAAATCCTTATTTCTAAACCCCGCAATAACATCAACTTCAGCGCCTTGCGAAAATATTTTTTTCGCTACGGGAAAAGCAATTGCACAACCTACTCCACCACCAACAATTGCGACTTTTTTCAAACCTTCAGTATGCGAAGCCACGCCTAATGGACCTACAAAATCACAAATACAGTCGCCTTCTTGCAAAGCATTTAACTTGGCTGTAGATTTTCCAACTATTTGAAAAATTACCCGCACTGTACCTGCTTGACGATCAAAATCAGCAATGGTCAATGGAACTCGTTCACCATCTTCATCTACTCGAAAAATTATAAACTGTCCAGGCTCAGCTTTCTTGGCTATAAGCGGTGCCAATACATCAATACTGGTAACGGTAGGATTTAATTCTTCACGTCTCACTATTTTATACATATCAGTACTCCTTCAGAAAATTTATTGTTATTGATTTTCTAATTGTTGATACTTATTTAATGCTGCTTGCACGGCTTCACCAATTGTTATTTTGGCCTTTTGTCTGATTAATACTGCCTCTAAGGCCGCTAAAACATGTAAAATATTTTTCTTTCTGCAACTATAACCCATAGTTCCAATTCGCCAAATTTTCCCCTTAAGTGGCCCAAAGGAGCTGGCAATTTCGATTTCAAAATCATTAAGTAGCATTGCTCTTACAGCTTCTCCATCAACATGTTCAGGAATTTTTATCGCTGTAACCACAGGCATTTTACATTCTTTATCACCATAAATTTCTAAACCCATAGCCTCTAAACCTGCTATTAATGCTTGTTCATGTTTTTTATGGCGGGCAAATCTTGCCTCCAGTCCCTCTGCTAAAACCAAGCGCAACCCTTCATATAAGCCATATAACATAGTCGTCGCTTCCGTATGATGATTTAAGCGCACTGGGCTCCAATAATCCATCAATTGACTTAAATCAAAATAATTAGTTCGAATATAACAGCCTAGATCCTGCTTCTCAGCTGTAGTATCAGCCAGACCTTGCTCAACTCTTTTGCGTTGCAAAATTATTTTTTCTACGCGCTCATTAAAAGTAATTGGCGCCATCCCCGCAGGTACTGATAAACATTTTTGTGTTCCGGCTATACAGGCATCTATAAACCATTCATCAACTTTAAGCATCGCCCCACCTAAAGTAGCTACAGCATCAACAATGAAGAGCGAATCTTGCTGCCGACATACTTTGCCAATTTCTGCAAGCGGCTGCATACAAGCCGTAGAAGTTTCGCCATGCACCATAGCGACTATTTTAGGTTTTACCTCCTTAATAGCCTTTACTACTGTCTGCGAACTAAAAACCTGTCCCCAATCAGTTTCTAATGTAACTACTTTTGCTCCATATCTTTGGGCAATTTCTACCAATAAATGTCCAAATCGACCATATATTGGTACTAAAACTACATCACCTGGTTCGATAACACTTGCTAAAACAGCTTCTAAGCCAGCACGAGATGTCCCATCTATTGGAAACGCCCACTTATTTTTTGTTTGAAATACTTCGCGGAGCATCTCCATCGTGTTATTCATGATATTTGTAAATTCTGGGTCAAACTGCCCTAATATCGCGGTAGTCATTGCTTTTAACACTCGCGGTTCAGCTTCTACCGGACCTGGGGTCATAATAGTTCTTAAAGATACATTTAACTCTTTATACATCTTCGCACTCCTCTCTAAAATTTGATACTATACAGGATTATAGCATATTCATTCTAACACTCATATATCTTGAGTAATTATTGTTCCATTTTTTCCAGTTACTCCTTCATAAGCCATCTCCAAAGAAGTAATAATTGCTTTTCTGCCTGGTCGACTTGCCGCAAATTTAACTGCTGCTTCCACCTTTGGCAACATCGAACCGGGTGCGAAATGCCCTTCTAACATATATTGTTTTGCTTCCGCAATAGAAATAGTTTCTAACCATTTTTGTTGTGGTGTCCCAAAATTAATTGCTACTTTGGGCACAGCTGTTAAAACAATAAAAGTATCGGCATTAATAACCTCTGCTAACTTAGCGGCTGCCTTATCTTTGTCGACAACCGCATCGATGCTGTGCATTAGACCGTTTTCACGATATACCGGGATTCCGCCGCCGCCGCAAGCTACAACTACATCCCCATTTTCCATTAAACAACGAATTGTACCTTTCTCTTTGATATCTACTGGCTCAGGCGAAGCTACCACCCGCCGATATCCTCGCCCTGAATCTTCTACAAAAGTATAGCCTAATTCTTTGCTAATTAGTGCCGCCTCAGCTTCTGTATAAAATATGCCCACAGGTTTAGTTAAGTTTTGAAAGGCTTGATCTTCACGTTCCACAATAACCTGGGTTATTGCCGTCGACACATGTGTACTTAAGCCATTTTCATAAAAAGTATTCTGCAACGCATTTTGCAGATGAAACCCAATATAACCTTGACTCATCGCACAGCACTCTGCAAAAGGCATAATTGATATATTTTTATTTTCTTTGCCCGCTAACTCAAAGGCTAGATTTATCATGCCTACTTGCGGTCCATTGCCATGCACAATTACAATTTTATATCCTTCTTTAACCAGCTTAGCTATATGCTTTGCCGCTTCTAGCACCGCTTGTTTCTGTTCTGTTGGAGTACTTCCTAGGGCATTACCACCTAACGCTATTACTAATTGTTCGCTCATCTTCTTTCTCCTTCTATCTCTATCTCTATCTGCTAATTATATTTGTTAATTAAAGTTCCGCATCCCGATTGCAATCTTTAGAATATACGTAGGCAAAATTTTCTTCGCGACCTACTGCATAACAAGCTTGAAGACAATACGCGCCCATAAAAATATAATCACCTTTTTTAACTGGAATCCACTCATTATCAAGATTATACATACCTTGTCCACTTAAACAATATGCTCCATGCTCCTGCACATGCGTTTCCAAATAACCATGTGATGCGCCTGGTTTAAAACTCAAAATATGAAAATTACAATCAAACGCTAAATCTTTCGGTAAAAAATCTTTAATTAAAACATCTTGCATGCCTTCGTATTCAACCCATTCTAAGTTTTCAGTGTTACCAACCACTACATAAGGTTCTAAATTTTCCAGTTTACAATAATTACGCTTATACATAAAAGCTTTAGCTGGTTTCTCGCTCTTATTCCAAAAATATAATTTCACCCCAGGCGGGCAATATACATACCCTCCCGTTACCAATTCTTGTTTCTTCCCCGCAACTTCAATTACTAAACTACCTTCTAGTAAATAAAATAAAGTTTCTACCCCTTCATAGCCAAAACCTATTTCATTTTTTCCTTCAGGGTTAATGTTCACTAAATAATCTACAAAACTAGCCCCAAGTTTAGGCGAAGCTAAAATTGTAATATCACAATTTTCAAAACCATAAATAACATTTTTCACAAGTCCATCTGGTTCAAGAACTGCATAATTTCCTCTTTTAACAATTGACCGATTGCTCAATAAATCTTTACGATATCCAATAACATTATTAAGGTAACTCATTTTCTTCATCCTTTCGTTAACAACAACCTTACTAAAATATTGTTGTTTTTTTTACTTATGTAAAAATTCTGTTAAATCACAATTTGATTATATTTTAGCATTCAATTTTTGCCTTGTCATTGGCATAAAATCATAAAAAACAATTGTTTTTTATACTATTTGGATAAAAATCAGTTTTAAAAATTAGTACTAGCTTCACCGCGTCGCAAGCGTTCTTGCCAAGTCGGATAATAGTTTGCTTCATTAAATCTAATAAACCGTGCTTGATATTCACTCTCTACTATTTTCAAAGTATATTGGCGAT
Organism: Succinispira mobilis DSM 6222; assembly: GCF_000384135.1. Classification (NCBI taxonomy): domain Bacteria; kingdom Bacillati; phylum Bacillota; class Negativicutes; order Acidaminococcales; family Acidaminococcaceae; genus Succinispira; species Succinispira mobilis. Next base: position 994,504 of record NZ_KB913028.1, on the reverse strand, counting down.
TAATTTTCCCTAAAGATATCCCATCAGTACTCAAACTTCCACTTCCACTATTATTAGCCAGTTGCACTAAAAGATTTTCTTTTGTACTAATTACCAAAGGTTTAGTGTACATAGCATAAGCACAAATAGGTGTTATTACCGTTGCTTCTAAATTAGGATGTACAATTGGACCTCCCGCAGAAAGAGAATATGCTGTAGAACCAGTAGCTGTAGAAAATATCAAACCATCTACGGGATACTTTATCTGCTCGCTACTACTAAACGCAACATTGACTCTCAACATTTGAGAATTTTGATTACGTGCTAAAACAATATCATTTAGAGCATGAGCAACCCAACACACTTTTCCAGACTTCCACACTTCAAGTTTAAGCATTTTTCTTTGTTCAATAAGATATTTTGACTGACAAAGTCTAATTAAAACATCGTCCAAATCTGAAATTTTCAATTCCGCTAAAAAACCAACTTGCCCCATATTAATACCACAAATTGGAATTTCATATTGCCCAATCTCTTTTAATAAATGTAAAATTGTACCATCACCACCTAAAGCAATAGCCAATCTAACATTTTGAAACCCTTGTTGTTTTTCCGTACTAAAAGCAAGAGTATTATAAAAGCTTGCTCAACTATCAGGTAAAACCACTTTAATTTTTTCTCGTGAAAAAAATTCGAGCAACTTCTCTAAAATGTTTTTTACTTGCTTTTTTTGAAGTTTGGAAAAATAAAAATCTTCTGCATTATTTGCCAACTCCATTTTCTTATGTTAATATTCTAAGTGTTATTATATCATTGTTATTTTTCATTAACATTGGCATATTTTTATAAAATACACATTTTTTTTATCCTTTAAGGATAACTCGGGAGGATTTATGACCGTACAAGAAATTCTCGGCTTGAAATCTATGTATAAAGCCAGTTTAATAGCCGGCAAAAATGGTACTTACAAGGAAATCACAAGTGTTAATATCTTAGAAGCTACTGATATAGCCAACTGGGGTAGAGCTGGCGAAGTTTTACTTAGCAGTTTTTTTGCATTACAAAATTTAAACAATCACTACCACCCGTATAACGGGTGGTAGTGATTAATTCCCCAAGCCTTAATTAGTATGTATGGATATGCCAGTCTCGACGATTCAAGTTTTAGTTCACCAAGTAAGCATTACAACAAATTGCCTGTAATTGACGCTTCCTTAATTGGAATATCTTAACATTAATAATAATTGCGACACTTTTTTGTCAAATGCATCTTTCTTAAATATGCCCCCAACATTTTTAGTAAGTGCTACGCTCGATCCTGATATTCCCTATCGATTATCAAAACAATTAAGCAAAAAATTACCTAATGCTAAGCTATTAACACTATATTTGGCGGAACATGATTTTGATCGTTCTCAACCAAATCTGCTCGCACAAAATGTATATAAAGAAATAATTGACTGGCTAAATTCTTTAGTTTAAAAAACAAAAAAACAGAACTTGGATTAAAACTTTAATCCAAGTTCTGTTTTTTTATTTTTTAGCACCAACCACGTGCTTTTATAGCATCTTTCAATTTTCTTAACGCCACAATATAAGCAGCAATCCGCATAGTCGTATTATACTGTTTAGCCGTTGTGTAAACATCTTCAAAAGCTTTAACTAATAACTTTTCTTGACGATCATTTACTTCTTCTTCTGACCAATAATAGCCACTCAAATTTTGTACCCATTCAAAGTAACTAACAGTTACCCCACCAGCATTTGCTAAAATATCCGGAATAATCACAACACCTTTTGCTGCTAAAATATCATCTGCATCTGGAGTTGTCGGCCCATTCGCTCCTTCGGATATAATTTTTGCCTTTATTTGTTCTGCATTCTCTTTAGTAATTTGCATTTCTAAGGCCGCTGGAACCAAAATAGTAACATCAGCAGTTAATAGTTCCGCATTGCTAATATCTTTCGAGCCTGGGTAGCCACTTAAAACTTTGTGTTTAGCCAGATACTCGGCCGCTTCATAGGGATTTAAACCAGCTTCACAGTAAATTGCCCCGTGTACATCACTTATTGCTACAATTTTTGCGCCCAAATCATAAATAAGTTTTGCAGCCCAACTTCCCACATTACCAAAACCTTGCACTGCACAAGTCGCTTGTTTAATATCAATATTTAGTTTTTTACAAGCTTCACGAACTGAAAGCATTACGCCACGACCTGTAGCCTCAGTCCTTCCTAATGAACCACCTACAATAATAGGTTTGCCTGTAATAACTCCCGGTGCTGCATGTCCAACAATTTTTTCGTACTCATCTACCATCCAAGCCATTATTTTACCATTAGTATTAACATCTGGTGCTGGCACATCTAGTTTTTCACCAATAATAGCAGCAATTTTTTGAATATAACCACGCGAAAGTCTTTCTAGTTCACCTTCGGACAATTTACTTGGATCTACGGTAATTCCACCTTTACCGCCACCATAAGGCAATCCAACTACAGAACATTTGCAAGTCATCCAAAAACTCAATGTTTTAACTTCATCTAAGCATACATCTGGGTGAAAACGAATCCCACCTTTAGCTGGACCTACAGCAGTACTATGTTGTGCACGGTAACCAGTGAAAACCTCAGTTCTGCCATCATCCATTTTAACGGGAATACTGACTTCCATCGATCTTTCTGGTTGTTCCATTAATTTTTTAACACCAGCATCCAAATCCATTTTTTCGATTGCCTTTTGCAAAGGAATCTTCGCCATTTCAAAAATACTCATATTATTTCCTCCTTAAAATACCCTTTATTATTTATATTTGAGGCCTTGCCTCTCAAGCACATTATCTTTCTATAAATCACTTTTAATAGCTTGGAACCACCAAAAACACAATATTGTATACATTGTGTAATTTATCTCTACTTGTTTTTAGTATATAGCAGTTTTTGTATTTTGTATATAGTTTTTTTATTTTTTTAGTTTTTTAGTTCAATAGTAAAATTTTCAATTAATTCCTGTAAGTTCACATGCTCAATTTTGCGATTTGTATACTGCCTGCTAATTGTGTCTATCGCATCTTCAAGTTTTTGGGAAGTTACACCATGCTGACGCGACACTAAAACTTCTAACAACGCCGATAAATTGTCGCAAAATTTCAGCATTTCCCCGTCTAGCGGATTGTAAATATTTTTATTATACTGTGCCAACATCTCAACGCTTAAATATTCAATTTCACCGCTATTATTAATTATTTTATTTTTAAATTCATTTTCAGTATAATACTTTATTTCACTATGCCAATTTACTGGCAATAAATTATATATCTTCTCTTGCATATATTTTTCTTCGATATTTTTAATTAATAAATCTAAACCTTCTATAGATCTTTTTACGGGAGATATAATATCCCGTGTCAAAACTTCGGGCAAATCATGAAATAAGCCTGCATAAAAATTATTCCGTAATCTTTTGTCACATACTTGCAACTCTAGAGAGAAAAAATAACTTAATATAGCCACAATAAGCATGTGACCTAAAACAGAGGTTTCAGGAATTCTAGGAGTTTGTGCCCAGCGTTTTTGAAAACGCAATTGTCCAACTAAATCAATAAAATCATATTCTTTTTTATAAAGGACTAACTTCTGCACACTTTTTAAATCATAGTATTCTTCTATTTCCAAATCTATAGCTTTTTTAGTTTCTTCAATTCCATATAAAGCTGTATTTAGATTATAGATAAATTTAAACTCCCATTTTGTTGCTAAATAGTGACTTGCTTGCAAAATTTTCTTTTCAAAAACATCTTTAGTCCCAGCTGCCAGATATTGTGCAAATTTGTCCTTAAACCCATAAGGTATATCTTTTATTAATGGTTCTAGCTGTTCTAAAACCCAGGTATCCATCTGCAATTTCGATTCCTTTTGCAAGAGATGAAAAACCGGCGGCTTAATATCAGTCAAAATAATACGATGCAAAAATTCAAAAATTCCCCCTTCAATAATTTTTTGCCAATTAACATTCAATCCAGCATCTTCTTCATGTTTCGCTAACACATATGCAATAATCATTTTATGGGCCTGCTTATCTAATTCCGTAAAATATTGCGTTCGATTATGATCATTCCAGCGTTGAATATTTGCTGCATCAAAAATCATTTTTACTAATTTTATATTATACATGTAAACACCGCCTATCTTTTACTTATGTTCTTGATATCTATTATAATCTTTGTAATTTCTTTTAGCAAAATACATAAGAAATACATTTAAAAAACGTATACTAATAGATATATATATGTTATACTTTATACATTATTTCCAAGAATAATGTAATATACTTAACACCTGAAGGGGGCATTTCTTTTGTTCAATACTAAGAATATCAATTTACCAATTAGCAAATTATACGAAATCTCAACCACTCGTGGCGAAGGAATTTTTACATCTACTGGTGCGTTGCGTGTAACTACCGGAAAATATACTGGTCGTTCACCTAACGATAAGTTTATTGTAAAAGATGCTAGCAACGAACATGAAATTTGGTGGGATAATAATGCCCCTATATCCGAAGAAAATTTCAATAAACTTTACAAAAAAATTACTGCTTATTTACAAAACAAGGGTGAAGATATTTTCATTTTTGAAGGCTATGCTGGTGCCGATCAAAAGCATACGCTGCCAGTAAAGTTCGTTAACGAATTTGCTTGGCAAAATATTTTTGTCCAACAATTGTTTTTACGTAAGCACGATACCAATTGGCCTAGCATTGACAAAGAAGGTTTCACTGTTTTAGTTGCACCTGGTTGCAAAGCGATTCCTGAACAAGATGGAACTAATTCCGAAGCATTTGTAGTAATTAATTTTGCCAAAAAAATTGTTATTATTGGCGGTACTTATTATGCTGGGGAAATGAAAAAATCAATTTTTTCTGTGATCAATTACCTTTTACCAAAACAAAATATTCTTTCCATGCATTGCTCAGCAAACCAAGGTAAAAAGGGTGATGTAGCACTATTTTTTGGTCTTTCAGGCACAGGAAAAACAACTTTATCCGCAGATCCAAACAGAAATTTGATTGGTGATGATGAACATGCCTGGACAGATGATGGAATTTTCAATATTGAAGGTGGTTGTTACGCTAAATGCATCAATCTCTCAAAAGAAAATGAACCACAAATTTGGGATGCAATAAAGTTTGGTACAATTGTAGAAAATGTTGTTTTAGATGAAAATCGTCATATCGATTTCGATTCTGATGAACTAACTGAAAATACACGCGCAGCTTATTCTGTGCACTCTATTCCTAACAGTATTTATCCTGGGATTGGAAACATCCCTACAACGGTTGTGTTTTTGACTGCAGATGCCTTTGGTGTATTACCGCCGGTAGCTAAATTATCTCCTGAACAAGCTATGTATTATTTTATGTCAGGCTATACTAGTAAACTTGCTGGTACTGAACGTGGTATTACCGAACCACAAGCTACTTTCTCAGCATGTTTTGGTTCACCATTCTTACCTTTACACCCTATAACTTATGCAAATCTATTAAAAGATAAAATCAACAAACATCAAACTAGTGTATATCTAATAAATACTGGCTGGCAAGGTGGAAAATATGGTACTGGCAAAAGAATTAGTATTGCTGATACTCGCAGTATTGTTTCTGCCGCACTATCAGGCGCTTTAGATAGTGTTAATTATGAAAACCATAATGTTTTTAATTTGCAAATTCCAACATCTTGTCCTGGCGTTAAATCTGAGATACTAAATCCAGAAAATACTTGGGCAAATAAAGAAGCTTATTTGGAAACTGCCAAAAATTTAGCTAATATGTTTCACAAAAATTTCCAAAAATATGCAACCAATAATCCTGAATTGACTAAATTCGGGCCACATATTTAAACTAAAAACCATTTAGCAAATTATAAGTCAAATAAAGATTAACAGGACTACCATGTTATACATTGGTAGTCCTGTTTTTATAGTTATTTAGCGTTTTTGTTGGTAATGATGCACATGTAAATATTTATGAGATTTTTCTGATAGAGGTTCACCTAAGAATTTTTCATAAATTTCTACAATCGCTGGATTTTCATGAGACTTTCTAATTGTGCAATCAGCATCACAATCATAAATAGCTTGCTGGCGCTTAGTCCTAACATCTTTTCCTTTGTAATAAGGTTGGCCTCCACCGCCAATACACCCATCTGGACAAGACATTACTTCGATAATATGATAATCAGCCGTACCAGCTCTAACTTTCTCAAGCATTTTTTTAACTTCTTTTAGCGTGTCGACTACCGCTATTTTCACCGCAGTTCCAGCTACATCCAAAGTTGCTTCACGAATAAGCTTTTGCCCACGTACTTCATTAAAGACAATCCGTTCTAGAGGCTTGCCTGTTAATTTTTCTACTACAGTACGTAAAGCTGCCTCCATAACGCCACCCGTAGTTCCAAAGATAACACCAGCTCCTGAAGATAATCCCATCGGTGCATCATATTCTTGTTCTGCCAAAGAATTAAAATCAATTGCACTTTCTTTAATCATTCGTGCTAATTCCCTTGTCGTCAAAACAAAATCTACATCTTGATAACCATCTGCACTCATTTCTGGCCTTTTGGCTTCTGCTTTTTTTGCGGTGCAAGGCATAATTGATACGGACACAATATTTTTAGGATCTATTCCGGCTACTTCAGCATAGTAACTTTTTACCATTGCTCCAAACATTTGTTGTGGAGATTTCGCTGTAGATAAATGCCCCATCAAATCAGGGTATTGTAGCTCTACGCAATTAACCCAAGCAGGGCTACAAGAAGTGAACATCGGTAGTAGTCCGCCATTATTTAAGCGGTGAATAAATTCTGCGCCTTCTTCCATAATTGTTAAATCGGCTGAAAAATTCGTATCAAATACCTTGTCAAAACCAAGATGTTTTAAGGCTGCAACCATTTTACCAGTTACAATAGCTCCTCTTTCTAAACCTAAATCTTCACCTAAGGCTACACGTGTTGCTGGTGCAGTTTGTACCACAACATGCTTCGTTGGGTCATTTAATACTTTTAAAACTGCCTCTGTATCATCTTTTTCCACAATAGCAGCCGTAGGACAAACAGTAGCACATTGTCCGCAATATGTACAATCAACTTTATCTAACCCCAAAGAAAATGGTGGTGCAACTGTAGTATCAAACCCACGATTAATAAAACCATAAATATGCATACCCTGCTTTTCCGCGCACATTCTTACACAACGACCACACAAAATGCATTTTTCCATATCTCTAACTAGTGAAGGATTATTATTATCCAATGGATATGATTTTTTCTCACCTTCAAATCTTATTTTACGCAAATTCAAATCAGCAGCTATTTTTTGTAATTCACAATTTCCATTTCTTTGACAAGTTAAACAATCTTGAGGATGATTTGCTAATAATAATTCCACAACTGTTTTTCTTGCCTTTAAAACACGTTGTGTATTAGTTCTAACTTGCATACCTTCGGTAACAGGAAAAACGCAAGAAGGTACTAATGTCCTTTGCCCTTCTACTTCCACCATACATACTCTACAAGAACCTTCTGTTCTTAGTTCTGGATGATAACAAAGACTTGGCACATTTACGCCTGCTTGCTGACAGGCTTTTAACAGAGATTTATCTTTTGATACACTAACTATTTTACCATCTATTGTAATATTAACTTTACTATTCATAAATGCACCTCCATTAACCTTTCACGATTGCCTTAAATGGACATCTACTTACACAAGCTCCACATTTAATACAAATGTCAGAGTTGATTAAATGTTGTTCTTTAATATTCCCAGTTATTGCCGATACTGGACAGACTTTTTTACAAAGTCCACAGCCTTTGCACTTCTCGGTTATCACATAAGCAGAAAGTTTAGCGCATACCCCAGCTGGGCAACGTTTTTCTTTAATATGAGCCTCGTATTCATGGCGGAAATATTTCAGTGTACTTAAAACTGGGTTAGGCGCAGTTTGCCCCAAACCACATAGCGCTGTATCTTTTATCGCATAGGCCAAATCTTCTAATAGCTCGATATCGCCTTCCTTGCCTTCACCTTCTGTTATTCTAATTAAAATCTCTAACATTCGTTTTGTACCTTCACGGCAAGGAGTACATTTACCGCATGATTCGGTTTGTGTGAAATTCAAGAAAAATTTCGCTACATCTACCATACAAGTATCTTCATCCATTACTACTAGCCCACCAGAACCCATCATTGCCCCAGCTTGAATAAGAGAATCGTAATCTACAGGCAAATCTAACATGTGTTCTGGTAAACAACCACCTGACGGGCCTCCGATTTGCACAGCCTTAAATTTTTTATTATTATTTATGCCCCCACCGATATCATAAATAATTTCACGCATTGTAATGCCCATTGGTACTTCTGCTAGACCAGTATTATTAATCTTTCCAGTCAAAGCAAATACTTTAGTACCTTTTGATTTTTCCGTACCGATACTAGCATACCAGCTAGCGCCTTTAACAATAATGTCAGCGACATTGGCAAATGTTTCAACATTATTGATATTAGTAGGTTTAGCCCATAAGCCCATCACAGCAGGGAAAGGAGGTCTAGGCCTTGGCATTCCGCGTTTGCCTTCAATTGATGCAATTAGAGCTGTTTCTTCTCCACATACGAACGCACCTGCGCCTTCTTTTATATGCAGTTGAAAATTAAAATTACTGCCAAAAATATTTTCACCTAATAATCCTAATTCTTCAGCTTGCGCGATAGCCACTTTTAAGCGTTTTATTGCTAAGGGGTATTCCGCCCGCACATAAATATAACCTTCATCAGCACCAATAGCATAACCGCAAATTGCCATACCTTCAATAATTCTATGCGGATCGCCTTCTAAAAGGCTTCGATCCATAAATGCACCTGGATCACCCTCGTCTGCATTACAAATCACATACTTTTTGTCACCTGGGGATTGTTTAGCAAACTGCCACTTTAAGCCAGTAGGGAACCCACCGCCACCACGGCCACGTAACCCTGCTAACTTCACTTCTTCCACTACTTGTTCCGAAGTCATTTGAGTTAATGCCTTTCCAAGAGCTTCATAGCCACCAGTAGCAATATATTCGTTTATATCTTCCGGATTAATGTGCCCGCAATTAGCTAAGGCAAAACGCATTTGTTTTTTATAAAAATTTATATCACTATAACTTTGAATATTTTCATGAGAAAGAGGTTCTCTATATAGCAATCGGCTTACTACTCTTCCTTTTAACAAATGTTCTTCGATAATTACAGGAACATCTTCTGGCGTTACGCGGCAATAAAAAGTTGAATCTGGATATATTATAACCAATGGTCCCATTTCGCAAAAACCATGACAACCTGTTTCTACTACCTTTATCTCCTCTGCTAAACCTTTTGCAGCTAGCTGCTCAATAAATTTAGCCTCAACTTTTTTAGAGCCTGAAGATACACATCCAGTACCGGCACAAATTAATACATGAGCTCTTATGTTTTTCATACTTTCAACTCCTCAAATGTTACTATTCTTTGGCAAAAACAAGACTTTCAACAATTCTATTTGCAATAACATGTTCTTTTAAAATATTTTCTACATCAGCTGGAGTAACACGGGCATAAGTTATTTTAGGTTCCCCAGTGCGAATAATATCAACAATAACTTCTTTTTCACAAATTCCTACACACCCTGTTTGTTGTACGACAACATCTTCTATATTTAATTCAGCAATTTTTTCAATAAATTTAAGCATTACTTCTCTAGCGCCAGCAGCAATACCACAAGTTCCCATACCTACTACAACTTTGGTGGTAGCACTATATCTAAGATTAGTTTCAGCTTGCACTTTTTCTCTTAATTTACGTAAATCTTCCAGAGTTTTCATTTATTTAGCCCCCTTAATTATATTTATATTACTATTCAAATATTCGTCAATCCAGTTTATTACTTCTTTATGCGCCAATAGCTGACTATCACTGCCTAAGACATTTTTAACCTCTTGACTGTTAAAGGTAAACTTTTCTCCACCATACTGATATTCAAAACGAAAATCAACTACTTGATAGTAAGCAACCAGTATCACCTTAATAGTATCTACCAAATCCCCCAAAGGTGGTCGATCTAAATGATCATGTTTAAAATCCGCAATTACTTTAGTTCCAACACCAACTTGTGAAGTTATTTTGAGTTTTCCGCCAGATTGCTTACAAATCATATCTAAGAGAGATGTGCCTAAACCTACTTTTCTAGTTATTCTAGATGTCGTAAACGGATTTGTTAAATCCACCAAAACCTTTTTAGGTATTCCCTTACCATTATCAATTACTTGAATTTGCAATAAGTTTTGCGTTAAATCTTCTTTCACAATTATTTGGACTTCTGTGCTTGCAGCTTCCACACAATTTTGCACCAAATCTAAAATATGCATACATAAATCACGCATTTTTTTACTCGTAATTCTTTAATATTTTTTCAACACTATCAGGAGTTAAGCGTCCATGTGTGTCATCATTAATCATAATAACTGGAGCTAAGCCACAAGCACCAATACAAGCCACAGTTTCCAAAGTATATTTTAAATCTTTGGTAGTCTGACCTGCTTTTATTTCTAAAACATCTTCAAGTTTTTCCAAAATCATTTTAGCCCCACGGACATGACAGGCAGTGCCTTGACACACCCGAATAATATTTTTACCACGCGGATTTAAATGAAATTGTGAATAAAATGTTACCACGCCATAAATTTGACTAGTTGGGACTTCTAATTTTTTCGCTATGTACTCTAAAACTTCTTTCGATAAATATCCATAGACATTTTGGGCTTGTTGCAGTACTGGTATTAAAGCACCTTTCTTCCCCGCGTATTTTTCTAAAATCTCGTCTAATTGCGGCATACTAACCTCTTTGCCATTGGCACAACAACATTGATGTTTTTCTTGCATTAACCCCACTCCTCATATTAATTTTCATTGAAAATACTTTTTAAAGCTTTAGTATATCTGCCATTTTGGGCTTGTAAAGCTTGTTTAAACTCTTGAAAACTCAGTTCTTGTAGATAAAACTCTGTTTTGCCTTGTTCCAAGAATTGTTTTAAGTTATGTGCATCAGAATTACATATAAAATCTAAGTTTTCTGTTAAAGCTCTAAATTCGCCTTGAATAGCTCTATCAAACCCTCTAGTAGAAACCTCCACTGCCAAATAACCTTGATTTTTGGTTATAAAGCCTAGTTGTCCTAGCAAGCTAAAAGCTGGTCTATCTATATGGGCCGGTATACAAATCCCGCCCAAATTGCCAACAAACTCAACAATTTCCTGAGCAGATAATTTAACTGGCCCCAACAACATTCTTGACTCTTCACCAACAATTTGATCGTTTTGATCAAAAATTATTTGTCGACCAAATCTTCTTATATCATTTTCTAAGCCTGACATTTTAGTATCGATAATACTTTGCCAAGCTTCTATACTTTTATAGTTAGGGAATAAAGTTAATATATGTGCCTCTTCGCGTGATTCAACTTCCATTGCAGGTATTAACATTATCCCATATTGTTTTGCCAGCTGTATAGCTGAAAATACATTTGCCGAGCTATTGTGATCGCTGATTGCCAAAATTTGAAGGCCCATATCCCTTGCTAGCTCTAAAATGTTTTTAATTGTCATCTCTTTTTCAGCACAAGGCGACAAAGCAGAGTGCACATGTAGATCAGCTAAATATTTACTTAACATGACCTTTAATACCTAATTGATATAGCCTGCCCACAATCTCGAAACTACTAAGCTCTGTTTTGAAAATTAAAACTTGATTTTCATTAGCGCGTTTCAAAGTTTCTTCATCAATACTAGCATTACCTGCAACTATTATTGCTGCTAAAGATAGTAAGGAGCCAATTGCGGCAATATTAGGATGTCCTTGCATTGTTACCCACAAATAATTTTCCGCTGTTTGTCCCATAACATTGCTTAATAAATCAGAAACATAGCCAGCAGCAATTTCGGTATCTATAATCGGTAAATTAGTGACCTGTTGTAGTTGTAAGTTTTCTATGACAGTTGCTAAAAGCATCTTTTATCACCCCTTATTTACATTTATTTTATTAGACAATTCTTTCATTTCCCCAGCTAAAGTTTCTACTCTAGTTCTTAATTTAAAAACACAATCAGACTCACAAGCCTTGCCCTGTACAATATCTTCTGCTAAACTCTGACAACTTGGTGCTCCACAAGAACCGCAATCAAGTCCGGGCAATTCCGATAAAATCTTCTCTATGTCTTGTAGTTTTTTCATAGCTAAAATGATGTTTTCATCTAACTTCATAACTGTTTTGGCCTGTAGATTTTCATTTTTATTAATATCTACACTTAATTTTTCTTGTTTAATACTGCTTTTTAGTACTAATTCACGGTTTTTTTCCTCTGTATCTCTCTGGTGACGAATTTTTAATTTAATATTTTTTTCTGCTACAAACTTGTTTTCAGCATTTAAAACACCGCCAACACAACCGCCAGCACATGAAGAACATTCAATATAGTCAACATCTGGCATTTTATTGATACTAACTTGTTCCAAAACATCAAAAACGTCATGAATGCCATCAACAACTAAAGAATTCACTATCCCTGTAGCTCTCACACTTCCTCCAGCTACACAACAACCCCAACCATAAGAACTAGATGTTACTTTTTCTTTAGTTTGCTTGCAATCCGATAAAATTTTCAATATTTCCCCGTAAATTTTCGCTACACTAATCACACCATTTATCTCATTTTTACATTCTTTAGCCATAGTAACCATGGCCGGACAAGAAGAAATAAACCAAATGCCAATATCTTCTGCTCGCAAATTTAGTTCCTGAGTAAATTTGGCTCTAGCTTGAATAGCAGCAATTTCTACTACTGGCATTAGTGGAAGTAATTGCTTAATGAGTTCAGGAAACTTCATTTGAATCAATCTCGTTACCACTGGACAATGCGTTGAAATAAGCGGTTTTCTTAAGTTAGCTGTTTCCGTAAGATATTTTTCGATTGCCAATGAAACGTATTCATAACTTCGTGACATGTCGTAAACATCAGTAAAGCCAATATTTAAGCAACCTTGTATAATTTCCTCAAGTGGCAAATCCGGTGGAAATTGTGCGTATAAAGCTGGTGGCACAATCGCAATATTCACTTTATAGTTTTTAAATTCGGCTAAAGTATCAGTTGTTACTAATTGCGCATGACTTGGGCAATGTCGAATACATTCTCCACAATCAATACACTTTTCTTCGATAATTATAGCCTTACCGGAACGTATACGTATTGCTTCTGTCGGACAGTGTTTAATACAGTTTACACAACCCTTACAGAGTTTGGGATTCAAAACCACAGAATGCATTCTTTCTTTTTGCACAAAAATTCACCACTCTAAATATCATTTATGAATAAATTTCATTTTTATTTCTGTTCCCACGCCTAAGTCAGACTTTATATTAAAATCATCTGCACAACGTTTCATATTGGGCAAGCCCATTCCAGCTCCAAAACCCATTTCTCTTACATAATTAGGTGCAGTGGAATATCCTTCTTGCAACGCTAAACTAATATCTGCTATCCCTGGTCCATAGTCAGATACAGTTATTTCTGTATAATCTGAATAAAATTCTGCCTGAATTTCTCCGCCATTAGAATGAATAATTATATTCATTTCGCCTTCATAAGTACCTATGGCAATGCGTCTGATGATTTCTGAAGACACTCCAATTTGCTGTAACATTTTTTTTATTTTACTTGAGGCTTCGCCTGCTCTTTCAAAATCCCCACTAACTAAATTAAACTTTACACAAAAACTCTGTTCACTCATATAATACTGTCCTCTTTTCGTGAACACCCAGCTAAACCTGCTGCAAATAGTTTCCCACAAGCTTCATACATTGGATATTTAGTTATTAAAATCGGGATTTTTATATCACGAGCTGCTTCTAAAACCTCTTCTCTTGGTACTTTGCCACGCACGAAGATAATTGCACTTAAATCACTAATTTCTGCGGTCCTAATAACCTGACAGTTAACCATCCCGGTCAAAAGCAAGGTGTTTTCTTTGGTAAAAGCTAAAACATCACTCATTAAATCAGCGCCACAAGCGGAATGTATTTCTGTTTCCATCAATTCGGCTCCTATTAAAACCTCTGCTGACAAAATCTCTTGTATTTTTCTTAAATTTAACAAACAAAACACCCCTTTAAAATGTATCACTTTTCCGAAAACACTAGATGCATATTATGTTCTTGTTAACGCAGCTAAAGAACTACCTGAAATTAACCAAAAAATAGAAGAAATCTGTAAATTAAATAACGGATAATCAGTTATCCCAATTAATAATAACACAAATGTACAACTAATAACAGATAAAAAGTATCCTTTATCCCTAGACAATACTGTATACTTTTCATGCAGTATTTTGATTAAATAAAAAAACATGGCTATATAAATCAGCCCACCTGTAATTCCAATCTCTCCAGGCATATTCAAATACATATTATGTGCATGATAGATTACTACATTAGAGTCATTTATAAAAAAATCATATTCTGGGTAGGCATACTGGTAACCAGCCCAACCAACTCCTAATAAAGGATTATCAATTATCATCGCTACAGTACTTTCCCAAAAAGCAATTCTTAAAGATGAAGATGTGTCAGTAGGATTTAATACCGACATAAGTCTGTCAACAATTAAGTCCTGCATAAAGAAAGTTCCAATTGCTGTTAGCACTAAAAAAACAATCAGAATTCTCTTGTTTATAAGCATTCCTAAAATAACAATAACAACAAATAAGGATAACCATGCGCCGCGCGAAAATGTCAATAGCAAACAAATTAAGCTCAAAAGAATACTTAAGTATAAAAACATCTTTTCTCTCATTTTTGTGGGGCGATTTAAGATCAACCCTATTGATAAACAAATCGACATACACAAATAAGCAGCTAAAATGTTAGGATTAGATAAAGTTGAAAAAACTCTAGTCTTTAATTCAGGAAATTGTTCAACATCTATCCATTCTAAACGCTCCATCAAACTAATACCCTGTATATATTGAAAAATCCCATAACTAGAAACTAGTACTGTCGCTGCCCCAAAGCACAAAAACAATTTTTTAAGCTTGTCTTTATTATCAATATAGAAATATCCCAAAAAATACACGCTCAAGTATTGCGTTATCAATACTTGATAATTATAAAAACTAGCAGAAACATTCACAGATTTAACCACCGACAGTCCTGCAATCACTGCCCACGCCCAAAAAAGGTAGTTGTGTTTACATAAACTTGCAAATATTTTTTTTCTTTTAATTCGCTCATACAAAGCCAAACCTGCCGCTATATAAATTAAAACCGTAGTTATTTCTACTGCAAATGGCAACAAAAAAGCAATACAATACAATAACCATGTAATGTATTCTGATAGTTGTGTTTTTTTATAAAAATTTTGTAACATATTCACCTTTAATCCCGTTTTTATTTAAGTTTACATCCTCATTGTAGCAAAGTTTTCTTGATATTGCCAACTAAATATAACGAACCAGCAATACAAACAAGACCTTCTTTGCCAACTACTTCTTTTGCTTTTAATATTGCTTGCTGATAATCATGCATTAGTATCGTAGGAGCCTGGATAAGTTGCTTCAATTGCTCGGGGCTTGCGGCTCTAGACAAATCAGGGGCAGCATTAACAACTATAATTGTGTCTTCTTTTTTGCATAAAATATTTACGATTTCTATTATTAATTTATCTTGCATAAAACCCAAAATAAAGCATTTTCTTTTGGCACGTAAAAGTTCATCATCTAATAATTCCCGTAAAGCAATTGCGCCTGCAGGATTATGTGCCCCATCCAAAATAATTACTGGATCTTGACTTATTATTTCTGCTCTCCCACTCCAAATTGTTTCTTTCAGCCCAGAAGCAATAGCTTGCATTTTTTGTCCTTTGGTTATTAGTTTAAATGCAGTTATAGCCACAGCAGAGTTAGTTAATTGATGTTTGCCTAATAATTTTATCTCAAACTCCACTGCTTCTTTCCCTGCAAAATATTTTATTTTTTGGCCTAATAAGCTTTTACTTATTTCTTGACAATAAAAATCTTTGCCGGCAATATAAAGTGGTGCTTGATACTTACTTGCAGTTTCTCGTATTATATCTAAGGCTTCTGCGGTTGCCGCAGTAATTACCGGTATGTTCTTCTTTATAATTCCCGCCTTATGAACAGCTATTTTTTCAATACTATCGCCACATTTATCCATATGATCTAAGCTGACATTTGTAATTATAGAACATATGGGTGTAATCACATTGGTTGAATCTAGCAGACCGCCCATTCCGACTTCGATAATAGCTAAGTCTACCTTTTGTCTAGCGAAATACAAAAAAGCCATGGCAGTTAACACTTCAAATTGAGTTGGTTGCATATCTTTAGTCATGTCCGTTGCACAATGACAAATTTCATAAACTAAATCTGCAAATTCTCGATCTGCTATTTGTTGTTTTTGAACTACCATTCTTTCGTTATAGCTTACCAAATGCGGTGATGTAAATTTTCCCACTTTATAACCGCTTGCAACTAGCATACCTTCTAACATAGCGCTTACGGAACCTTTACCATTAGTTCCTGTAATATGAATGCATTTAATTTGCTGCTCGGGGTTTCCTATTTTTTTAAGTAATATTTTTATTCTTTCCAAACCTGGTTTAATTCCAAAAACTCCTAAACTGTGTAGTTTATTTAAAGCCCCTTCATAGTTTCTATTTTTCATAAAAAACTCTCCTTATGAAAATTTAGGCGGGCACTAAGTCCCGCTCTATAATTAGAGATTTGCCATGGCTCTCTCAACCTATAAATTTTTAAAATAATTAATTCGCTCTTCTATTGCTGCATATTTTTCTTGATATTCTTTTAATTTTTCTTGCTCTTTTTCAACAATATCTTCTGGTGCTTTTGCCAAAAAGGCTGCATTATTGAGTTTGCCAACCAAACGTGATACTTCCTTCTGCATATTTTCCAGTTCTTTATTTAGCCGCTGTACTTCTTTTTCTACATCTAATAATCCCTTAAGAGGTAAATATATTTCTACTGAATTCAAAATTGCAGAAACGGAGTCTTGTGGTTTAGTTTCATTTATAAAGCTTAATTCCAATTCCTCCACGCTCGCTAAAGACTTAAAATATTCTTGATTTGCTTCTAATAAATTATAAATATCTTGATTTGCAGACTGGATAATCACCATATTTTTTTTACCTAAGGGAATATTCATTTCCGCTCTAATATTTCTAATGGCTTTAATGCTATCCATAATTATATTCATATCTGCTTCAGCTTTAGTTACAATAAGTTCTTTATTAACTTCAGGCCATTCAGAAATCATTATACTAATATTTTCTTTAGCCACATACTGCCAAATTTCTTCGGTAATAAAAGGCATAAAAGGATGTAACAATTGCATTGACTTTCCTAAAACTTCTTTTAAAACTGTTTGTGCCGTATAACGAGCAGTCAAATCTTCTTTGTTATAAAGCCGCGCTTTCGCTAACTCAATATACCAATCACAAAATTCACTCCAGATAAAGTCGTATATCTTTTTCCCAGCTTCACCTAATTCGAAATTTTCAAGTAGCCTTGTAGTCTCTTCTATCACAGTATTTAAGCGCGACAATATCCAGCTATCTGCCAAAGTGTATTGTAAACTAAGTTGCGGCTGATACTCATAGTCTTGTATATTCATTAAGGTAAAGCGAGAAGCATTCCAAATTTTATTAGCAAAATTACGGCTAGATTCCACTCGCTCCCAATAAAAGCGCATATCATTGCCGGGAGTATTTCCTGTTATTAATGTAAATCTCAAAGTGTCTGCACCATATTTTTCAATTACCTCTAGCGGATCAATCCCATTACCTAAAGATTTACTCATTTTTCTTCCTTGACTATCACGCACTAACCCATGAATAAAAACATGTTTAAACGGGATTTCTTCCATAAACTTCCTTCCCATTACAACCATTCTGGCTACCCAAAAAAATATAATATCATAGCCTGTAACTAAGACACTTGTAGGATAAAACTGTTTTAACTCAGGAGTATTCTCCGGCCAGCCCATAGTAGAAAAAGGCCATAATGCAGAACTAAACCAAGTATCTAAAACATCTTCATCTTGTTTTACTGTTTTAGCAGAACATTTAGGACAACTTGTTATATCAACCCTCGAAACAATTGTTTCCCCACATTCTGAACAATACCAAGCTGGAATTCTATGACCCCACCAAATTTGACGCGAAATGCACCAGTCACGAATATTTTCTAACCAACTAGTATATGTTTTACTAAATCTTTCAGGAACAAACTTGATTTCACCTTCTTGCACACAAGCCAAAGGTTCTGCAACTAAAGGTTGCATCTTTACAAACCATTGTTTGGACACTAGTGGTTCAACTACTGTATTGCAACGCTGACAGTGACCCACAGAGTTTTGATGTTCAATTATTTTAACCAAATCCCCTTGTGCTTCAATATCCGCAATTAAGTTTTTTCTGCACTCATAACGATCTTGACCTTGATATTTGCCAGCAATTTCCGTCATTTTACCATCTGGAGCAATAACAACAATGTGTTCTAATTTATGTCGCTCGCCCATATCGAAATCATTAGGGTCATGCGCAGGCGTAACCTTTACAGCACCAGTTCCAAAGCTAGGATCAACATAGCTATCTTCAATAATAGGTATTTCACGATTTACAATTGGAACTAGTAATTTCTTACCTATAACCTGGCGATATCGTTCATCTTCAGGATTAACAGCTACTGCTGTATCACCTAAAATTGTTTCCGGCCTAGTGGTTGCAATTGTCACATACTCATTATTTTCACCTACAACCTTATAACGCACATGCCAAAGTTTTGCAGCTTGTTCTTCATGTTCAACTTCTATGTCACTCAAAGCAGTGTTACACCGTACACACCAATTAGTGATTCTGGAGCCTTGATAAATTAACCCCTGCTCATACAAACTTACAAAAACTTCTCTTACCGCTTTAGAGCAACCTTCATCCATTGTAAATCGTTCTCGCGACCAATCACATGAAGCTCCCAAGGATTTTAGTTGATTAATAATTCTATTGCCATACTGTTCTTTCCAAGCCCATACCCGCTCAATAAAATTCTCTCTTCCCAAATCATATCTAGTTAGCTGTTCTGATTTGCGTAATTCTTCTTCAACTTTAATTTGCGTAGCTATCCCTGCATGATCCGTTCCTGGCATCCAAAGAGTATTATAGCCTTGCATCCGCCGAAACCTAATTAAAATATCCTGCAAAGTATTATCTAAAGCATGCCCCATATGCAATTGTCCAGTCACATTTGGTGGTGGTATTACAATGCTATATGGCTTTTTATTGCTATCAACTTCTTGATGAAACAACTTGTTTTCTTCCCAAAATTTGTACCACTTTTTTTCAACTTGTTCAGGCTCATAAACCTTAGAGATGTTGGTTTCATTAATTTCTGCACTCACTTAAAATTCCTCCTAAAATTATAAAAAAATAAAAGCCTTCATCCCAAATAAATTTAGGACGAAAGCTTATAACTTCCGCGGTACCACCAAAATTTCTGCAAAGCAGACTCTCAAATAGTTTAACGCACTATTTACGAGCAAAGCTACACAACTTTCGCCTTCACATTGCCAGCTCCTAGATTACTTCACTGACAAAAAACTTAAATACGTCCCAGCCTAGCGTATTCTCTCTAAAAAGCCTTAGTTATCAGCTACTTGTTCTAATCATCACTTATCTTATAAATATGTCCTAATTCTACCAATAGCAGACACTATTGTCAAGCTGTTGTATGTCTGTAATTAAAATAACCCTTTAATAACACTGGCATTAGGGCGCTCATGAATATTAACCGAAAAAGTTGATATGCCAAAATTATAGAAACATCTGCTCCAATGTTAAGTCCCGTAATACTCATTTCTGTTATTCCGCCTGGAGCAGTTGCTAAAAATGCAGTAGCTAAATCATAACCATAATAAAATCTCAACAAATAGCCTAAGCCAAAGCTAGCTATAATTACAACAACCGAAGAGCTAATTATTATTGGTAAATGTTGGCGCAATTCTTTTATTTTTGGCAATTCTACCGCTTGTCCCATCTGAATTCCCACAAAAATTTGCGCTCCCTTTAATATCGTTCGATCAATTTCCGGCACTGGTTGCCAAACTATATTTAATACAGCCGTTATTAAAAGCGCGCCCAACATATAGGGAGTAGGAATTTTTATTAACCTCGCTAAAAAAACGCCAAACAAAACTGTAGCAATCATAAAAACAGCCTCTGGAAAAGATAAAAAATTAGGCACATTACCTTGAATTAAACTACTAAAATCGTGAGTATTCGACAAAGAATTTAGTACTATAAAAGGTATCACCACAATCGTAGAAATTAATCTTACTGTTTGCATGATTGTAACAACATTTGCATCAACACCTGATAACTCTTCACTCAAAAGTAACATTTGCGTTAATCCACCTGGCATATTACCGATTAAACTACTTTCTATACCAATTCTTGTCTTACGACTAATAATAACAGCCATTATCACACTAATAGTAGTTAGAAAAAAAGTACTTGCTCCGATACCACATAATTCATTAAATATTTTTTGACAAGTCGCCCATTCAATTTGTCGACCTAATCCATAACCTATAGGTATCAAAGCTAAGTTCCGCCACTTAATTTGCCATTTAAATTTATAGCCTTTAATATTACAAAAAACAGTCAACAACAAAGGTGCTAGCAAGTAAGGGATAGGCATACCTATCCCTTGTAATAATAGCGCCAAAAAAACCGAAGCTAAAAACATTATCACAAAATTACGCATAAAATCCCTCAATTTTATCTTTACACAAAAGCTTTTGATAATTTATCGATAAGCTCTAAGCGCCCAGTATTTTGAACTGCAGAATATACTATTACGGAATCTTTATCCAAGCCCAATGCTTTAGCTAAAGCTCCATGTTGAGCTACTACACTTTGTTTAGATAGTTTATCAGATTTAGTCAAAACTACTTGCACTGGTAATCCAGATGAAATAAGCCAGTGAAAACACACTAAATCACTTTCCATTAGGGGATGTCTAATATCTATTAACTGGCAAACCAGTTTTAAACGATCCGAACTAGTTAAATACGTCCTAATAAAGCCGGACCACTGCGTTTTAGCATCACGGGATGCTTTTGCAAACCCATAGCCAGGCAAATCTACCAAATAAAATTCACGACGCACATCTTCGCCATTGAATACCGCCTTAGCTTGTAATTCATAAAAATTTATTGTTTGTGTTTTTCCTGGTGAACTACTAGTTTTAGCCAGTTTGTTTTGTCGACACAAAGAATTTATCAAAGACGACTTTCCTACATTTGATCGGCCCACAAAAGCAACCTCACGCAGATCATCTGTTGGATATTGATCGCCTCTAACAGCTGAAGTAATGAACTTCGCCTTAATTATATCCCATGTAAAATTCAATTAGCTCTCACCTCCAAATATTTCACTTATAACTTCAAATACATTTTCAACTGCTATAAATTTTATTTGCTTTTTTATTTTCCTAGGAATTTCATCCAAGTCATCTATATTAGCCTTAGGCAAAAAAACTTTAACTATACCATACCTATATGCAGCTAAGACTTTTTCTTTTACACCCCCTACTGCTAATACACGTCCTAATAATGTTATTTCTCCAGTCATTGCAATTTCTTGATCTACTGCTTGATTTTTCAAAGCTGATATCAGTGCTACGGCCATAGTAATTCCTGCTGAAGGGCCATCTTTTGGCGTCGCTCCCGCTGGGAAATGTACATGTATGTCTATTTTACTGGGGAAATCTTTATTTAAATTCAATTTTTTACTATTTGCTTTTAAATAAGAATAGGCTGCTTTCGCAGATTCAACCATCACATCGCCTAATTGACCAGTAAGTAATAATTCTCCTTTTCCAGCTGTAGCTAGAACTTCTACATTTAAAACTTCTCCTCCAAAATTAGTCCAAGCCAAACCGTTAACAAGCCCTGGTTGGCTTACTCTAATTCGGTCTTTATTATTATATAAGGGTTTACTTAAATATTTTTTTAGGTTGCTCACCGTAATAATGCATTTCGCCTCTGAATTAAGTGCGACCTCGCGGGCAACTTTTCTGCAAATTTTAGCGATAGATCGCTCTAAACTACGAACTCCGGCTTCTCTAGTATAGTCCCTAATTATTCTTTCTAAAACGTTGCCTTTTAATATTAATTGTTGAGTTGTTAGTCCATGTTCTTCTATTTTTCTAGGCAATAAATATTTTTCAGCAATTGCAACTTTTTCTTCTTGCGTGTAACTTGATAAATTAATTACTTCCATTCTATCTAGTAATGGCCTTGGTATATTGCCAATATCATTAGCTGTAACAATCCAAAACACTTTAGATAAATCTAAAGGTAAATCTACATAATGATCTTGAAAAGTATTATTTTGTTCTGCATCTAAGACTTCCAACATCGCTGCGGTTGGATCACCACGAAAATCACTAC
Organism: Succinispira mobilis DSM 6222; assembly: GCF_000384135.1. NCBI lineage: Bacteria > Bacillati > Bacillota > Negativicutes > Acidaminococcales > Acidaminococcaceae > Succinispira > Succinispira mobilis. Next base: position 971,919 of record NZ_KB913028.1, on the reverse strand, counting down.
TCATTTTATCAATCTCATCTAATAAAAACACAGGATTTTTTGTTTTGCAATTAATCAAGCCTTGAACTATTCTTCCAGGCATTGCGCCTATATATGTACGCCGATGTCCTCTAATTTCGGCTTCATCGCGTACTCCACCTAATGACATGCGCACAAATTTTCTATTCATAGCTTTAGCTATAGACTTTGCTAAAGAAGTTTTGCCAACTCCTGGCGGTCCTGCTAAACACAAAATCGGTCCTTTAAGACTTTTAGTTAAAATTTTCACAGCCAAAAATTCTATAATTCGCTCTTTTACCTTCTCTAAGCCATAGTGATCCTCAGCTAAAGTTCTTTCAGAAATTTCAATATCCAAAAGATCAATACTCTCGTTATCCCAAGGAACATTAATAAGCGTGTCTAAGTAGTTCCTAATTACTGCGCCTTCCATATTTACTGCAGGCATTTTTTCTAATCTTGCCAATTCTTTATTAATTCTTTCTAACACTTCTTTAGGAAATACAAGCTTACGCATTTTTTTCTTATATTCTTCCCGAACTTCTGAAAAACTTTCATCCCCAGCGCTTAGTTCTTTATTAATTGCTTTTAACTGTTCTTTTAAATAATATTCTTTTTGATTTTTATCAACTTGTTTTTTTACTTGTTGCGATATTTTTTTAGCAATTTCTAACAAATCAATCTCGCGCGTCAAAATAACTAATACTTTGTTAAAGGCAATATCCAAACATTCTTCTTCCAGCAATTCTTGTTTTTGTTTGATGTCAATAAATAAATTGCCTACAATAAAATCAAAAAATCTTTGTGGCTCCTCAATCGCTTTGGCTGTAATAAAAACCTCTGGTGAAACTTTATTATTTACACTACCCCATTTTTCAAAATACTCTAAAGTTAATTTTCTTAATGCTTCTACTTCTAAAACATCTCTAATGCTCGGCTCAAATTCCTGATAATCTGTAAAATAGCAAGCATCTAACTCAAATATTTCTCCAAGCTTTACTCGGTTTAGACCTTCTACCAAAACTCTCATTGTATTGTTCGGCATCTTTACGAACTGTTTGATTTCTGCTAGAACACCTGTGGTGTATATCCCTGATTTTATAGGGTTTTCATCCAGAAAAGACTTTTGAGTTGCCAAAATAATTCTATTATTCTCTAAGGCTGCACGTTCTAAAGACTTCATAGAATGAGTGCGCCCTACATCTAAATTAGCCATCATATAAGGAAAAACCAGTACCCCTCGCAAAGGCAATACAGGCAAAATATTTTTAGGTTTATCTGTCATAACTTCTCCTCACTTAAAAATTTTCATACCTTATTATAGCAAAATTTTTATTAAAAAGTAAAAGGAAAAAGAGCAAGGCTCTTTTTCCTTTTAAAATGCTTTTATTGAAAACTAATTTCTTTAAAGGAATTGGCATTCGCTTTAACAACAATGACTTCTTCTTGTTTTTGCACGACTTTATCTGTTATTATGCATTTCTCAACATTCTCCATTGTTGGTAATTCAAACATGATATCCCGCATTATATCTTCAATAATTGCCCGCAAACCACGAGCACCTGTTTTTCGCTTTAAAGCCTCTTTAGCAATTGCAACTAGAGCTTCTTGAGTAAACTCCAATTCCACATTATCCATTGCTAATAATTTTTTGTATTGTTTTACAAGCGCGTTTTTTGGTTCTTCGAGCACTGAAACTAAACCTTCTTCTGAAAGCTCTTCTAAAACGACAACTGCTGGCAACCGACCGACAAATTCTGGGATCAAGCCATATTTAATTAAATCCTCTGGCTCAACCTTTTTCATTAATTCATCTTGATTATCCTTTTTGTGAGCAATAACCTCAGCCCCAAACCCAATTCCTTGTTTTCCAATTCGATTTGCTACTGTCTTTTCAATTCCCGAGAAAGCACCACCACAAATAAATAAAATATTCGTAGTGTCTATTTGTAAAAACTCTTGATGTGGGTGCTTTCTACCGCCTTGTGGAGGCACACTAGCTACAGTACTTTCTAAAATCTTCAAAAGTGCCTGTTGAACACCTTCGCCAGATACGTCTCTTGTTATAGACGGATTTTCAGATTTTTTACTTATTTTATCAATTTCATCTATATATATTATCCCATACTGTGCTCTCTCTATATCCCAGTCTGCTGCTTGAATTAATTTCAGTAAGATATTTTCTACATCTTCACCTACATATCCAGCTTCTGTTAAACTAGTAGCATCTGCTATGGCAAACGGAACATCAAGAATTTTTGCTAAAGTTTGGGCTAACAAAGTTTTACCTGAACCAGTTGGTCCTAACATAATAATATTAGATTTTTGCAATTCAATATCATCGTTTTCTTCTTTATTGAAAAACACCCGTTTATAGTGATTATATACTGCTACAGCCAAAGTTCTTTTTGCTAATTCCTGGCCAATAACATACTCATCTAAAATAGCCTTTATTTCTTTCGGCTTTGGTAAGCTCGAATCGATTTTTTTACTTTCTTCTATTAAAGAATAATCATCATCACGCATGTGAGCATTGCACAGTTCTACACATTCATCACAAATATTAACCCCAGCACCAGAAAATATCTTCTTTACTTGGCTTTCATATTTTCCACAAAACGAGCATCTAATACGTGAGTTTTCTTTATCTTTACCTTTAACCATCAAATCAGCCCCCTAAACTAAACACTCTTTTTTTCTACAGCTTCCCGAGTAACTACCTTGTCTATCATACCATACTCACAAGCTTGTGTACTAGACATAAAGTAATCACGTTCTGTATCTACTTGAATTTTTTCTAAGGGCTGTCCTGTATGTCTAACCAAGATTTCATTAGCAACCTCGCGCAATCTTAATATTTCACGAGCTTGAATTTCAATATCAGTTGCTTGACCTTGGGCTCCACCTAATGGCTGATGAATCATAATTCGCGAATAAGGTAACGCAAACCTTTTGCCTTTTGCTCCAGCTGTGAGCAAAATTGCCGCCATGCTCGCGGCCATACCAATACAAATTGTAGAAACATCTGGCTTGATATATTGCATAGTATCGTAAATAGCCAAGCCTGCAGTTACGCTTCCGCCAGGACTATTAATATATACATGAATATCCTTTTCTGGATCTTCAGACTCTAAAAACAACATTTGTGCTATTACTACATTAGCCATTGCATCATTAACTGGTCCACTTAAAAAAATTATTCTATCTTTTAATAGTCTAGAGTAAATATCGTAAGCTCTTTCGCCACGACTTGATTGTTCAACTACCATTGGCACGTAATTCATTTTTAAACACCACCTTCAATTTATAGTCTACAAAATAAGTTGCTAATTAGCAAGAAGATTTTCAGACAAGAGCACCTCTCATCTGAAAATCTTATGCCATCTTAATTAATTCAATTACTCAGCTTTTGCAGCATTAATTATTAATTCCGCTGATTTACGTCTCATAATATTAGTAATTAACATACCAATATTACCTTGTCCTTCAATAACTTTCTTAACATCTTCGTATTTAGCATTGTGAATGCTTGCTAGTACTTGCATTTCCGCTTCGATTTCTTCTGCAGTTACCGCTATATCTTCCAATTTCGCAATCGTATCCAAAACTATTTCAGTTTTAACTTGTTCTGCTGCTGCTTCTCTGCGCATTTCTTTGAATTCTTCTATAGATTTGCCCATGTACTGTAGATATTGCTCAAGTTTCCAGCCACGTTGTTCCAAGCTCATTGCAAATTCTGCCAACATATTATCAACTTTAGCATCTATCATTACTTTAGGTACTTCAACTTTAGCATTATCTACTGCAGTTTTTACTAAAGTATCTTTATATTCATTTTCAGCATTTTGCTTTGCTGTTTCTTGTAATTTTTTCAAAGTATCTGCTTTTAGAGCTTCTAAATTATCAAAAGAAACTTCTTTAGCAAAGTCATCATTTAGTTCTGGTAATTGTTTACGTTTAATTTCATGAATAGTAACCTTAAACTCCGCTGCCTTATCTGCTAGTTCTGGCAAACCATAATCAGCAGGGAAAGTAACTTTAACAACAGTCTCGCTACCTGTTTCAAAACCAATTAATTGCTCTTCAAAACCAGGAATAAAACTACCTGATCCTAATTCTAGTGGATAACTTTTACCCTCACCACCATTAAAAGGAACTCCATCTATTGAACCAGCAAAGTCAATCATTACAACATCGCCTTTTTCAGTTTTTCCTTCTGTTACAATGTTCATTGTTGCATGAGAATTTTGCAAATCTGCTAAAGCTTTAGAAACTTCCTCATCAGTAATTTCTACTACCTTTTTATCTACCACTAAACCTTTATAATCACCCATTTCTGCTTCTGGTTTTACTGTAACTTTAATTTTAAAAGAAGCTTCAGAACCTTCTTCAAAATTCATTTCTGTAACTTCAGGGTTATCAATTGGGTATAAATTATGTTCTTTTAGTGCCTCACCATATTTTTTGTTTGCCACTAAATCAAACGCTTCTTCAATTATAGGCCCTTTTCCAACTTTTTTTTCTAAAATACTACGAGGTGCTTTACCTTTACGGAAACCTGGCACATTAATTTTATTAGCAACAGTTTTAAATGCTTTGTCAAAAGCTACTGCCACTTCTTCTTTTTCCACGGTAAAAGTAATAACCACTTGGTTATTTTCTATTCTTTCCATCACACTACTCATTTTTCAAAAAATCCCCCTTAAATCTCTTCATCAAAGACTAATTTTTAAAAATCACTCAGTATATCTTAACATATCTACATATTCTTTACAAGTAAGCAACTAAAATATCCCCAAGACAAGTTGCGCCAAATTGCGGGAGTGATCACTTATTCTTTTTAAATTTACCAACATTTCTATCAACATAAATCCTGCTACTGGATTACATTGTTTTTCATTTACACGATGAATATGATTTTTGCGAATTTTACGATGCAACTCTCTCACTTCATCTGATACTTCCAAAGATTTTCTCGCCATTTCTTCATCATCTAATTCCATAGCTGAAATAGCAAAATCATAACACTTTTCTACCAATACAGTTAACTCCCGCATCTCTTGTAAAGCTGCTTCTGAGAACACTGATTTATTTTCTTCAATCAATAAACTTGCTTGTTTTGCTAAACTTTCTGCGTGATCTCCAATTCTCTCAATATCATTACAAGCATGTAACATCGCTGTATGGCGACCTGAAAGTTCTTGGCTCATAACTACTTCGGACATTTTGGTTAAATATAAAGTAACTTCTTCTTCTAAAGAATCAATTACTGGTTCATGTTCATAAACATACTGTGCTTTTTTTTCATCACGTTCAAATAAAGCTTGCATTGCCATACTCAAATTATCCTTAGCTAAATTAGCCATACGCACTATCTCTTTAGATGCTAATGATACTGCTATTGGTGGAGTATCTAGCATATTTTCATCTAAAAAAAGAGGTTTGCGCGAAACAATTTTTTCCTCCCCCGGTAATAAGTGACAAATTCCCTCAACAAACTTTGCTGAAAAAGGAATAAAAATTAACGCATTAAGTACATTAAATGCCGTGTGTGCATTAGCAATTTGTCGAGCATAATCACCTGTTGGTGAAACTGTCAAAACAAATTTTATAAAGTAGTCCATAAATAAAATAAATACAAAAGCACCTACTACATTAAACATTACATGCGCCAAAGCTGTACGTCTTGCTGTAATATTTGTACCAATTGCTGCTAATATCGCCGTAATACAGGTTCCAATATTATCTCCTAATAAAACAGGTATTGCGCCTTCTAAAGGTACCAATCCCTGGGAAGCCATAGCCATCAAGATCCCAATAGTAGCACTGCTAGATTGAATAACCACCGTCATAACAATTCCGACTAAAACCCCTAGTAAAGGTTGATGGTTAAAGTTTTTAATAAACTCCACAAAACCAGGATAGTCTTTCAATGGCAGAACTGCATCTCCCATCATTTCCATCCCCAACATCAAAATACCAAAACCAAGAATAACCTGCCCAATATATTTATGCTTTTTGTTTTTAGCTATAAAATTAAGGGCAAAGCCTAATGCTAAAATTAGTTTCACATAATGGGTTAGTTTAAACGCGATTAACTGAGCCGTCATCGTCGTACCAATATTGGCTCCCATAATAATACTGAAAGCTTGTTTTAAAGTTAGCAAGCCAGCATTTACAAGCCCAACTGTCATTACGGTAGTTGCACTACTAGATTGGATAACAGCTGTAACTATCGTCCCTACCAACACACCAACAACTGTCACTCCGGTTAAAACACTCAAAAAACGCTGCATTTTATCGCCTGCAGCTTTTTGTAATCCTTCCCCCATTAACTTCATTCCGTAAATAAATAATGCTAAGCCACCTAAAAAAGCAAAAATATGAGTTTGCATATAACCTCCATCAAATTTGAATTCATTGTCACCCTAAATATTTTAACATAATTATAAAACTTTCGCAGTAATTTTCCCGAAAAAAAAACTGGAGCTATTCCAAAATTTTTTTATTGGAATAGCCTCCAGCAAGCATTTACACTATTCTTGTTTTATTGTTGTTCTGCCAACTTTTTGTAATTATTACGTCTTTCTTTAGCGTCTGCTTCTGTTTTTTCAAACAATTTATCAGCAATTTCTGGGAATTGTTTGGTTAATGAAGAGTACCGCACTTCGCTCATCAAATATTTTCTAAAATCTCCCGTAGGTTCTTTAGAATCTAGGGTAAACGGATTTTTACCCTCTTGTTTAAGCATTGGATTATATCTGTACATATCCCAATAACCTGACTCTACAGCTAATCTTGTTTGCTCTTGACTTGCGCCCATACCATTCTTCAAGCCATGGTTAATACATGGAGAATACGCAATAATTAATGAAGGCCCTGGATAAGCTTCAGCTTCAGCTATAGCTTTTAAAGTTTGATTTTTATCTGCGCCCATGGCTATTTGTGCAACATAAACATAACCATAAGTCATGGCCATCATGCCTAAATCTTTCTTCTTAGTTTTCTTTCCACTTGCAGCAAATTTAGCAATAGCTGCAGTAGGAGTTGATTTAGAAGACTGTCCTCCGGTATTAGAGTAAACTTCAGTATCAAATACTAAAACATTTACGTCTTCTCCTGAAGCAAGAACATGATCTAGACCGCCAAATCCAATATCATAAGCCCAACCATCACCACCAAATATCCAATGAGAGCGTTTTACTAAATAATCACGGTCATGATAAATTTCTTCTAATAAAGCATTACCTGCTTTTTCCGCTTCTAAAGCGGCAATTAATTTAGCAACTCTAGCACGAGTGCCTTCGCCATTATCAATATTATCAACATTATCTTGTAAAGACGCTTTTAATTCTGAACTAATATTCATCGTCAAAGCTTTTTGCATCTTAGCTAATAGGGCTTCTCGTACTTGTTTTACACCCAAATACATTCCAAGACCATACTCTGCATTATCTTCAAATAAAGAATTTGCCCATGATGGACCTTGTCCTAATGCGTTAGTGGTATAAGGTGTCGCCGGCGCACTTGCTCCCCATATTGAAGAACACCCCGTAGCATTAGCAATCATCATTCTGTCGCCAAAAAGTTGCGTAATTAATCTAGCATAAGGAGTCTCGCCACATCCTGCACAAGCACCCGAGAATTCTAGTAGAGGTTGTTCAAATTGCGAACCTTTTACAGTATTTTTATTCATTGGGTTTGCTTTTACTGGAATGCTCATTGCATGATACCAAAGAGCTTCTTGAGCACCTTGTGTAGATAATGGTTTCATAATTAAAGCTTTTTCTTTTGCTGGACAAACTTGAGCGCAATTTCCACAACCAGTACAATCAAGTGGAGAGATCGCTAATCTAAAGTTTAATCCTTTGGCACCAACTGCTGGTTTGCTCACAAATCCTTCTGGTGCAGCTGTAACTTCTTCTTCAGACAACAACACTGGACGAATTACCGCATGTGGACAAACATATGCACATTGATTACATTGAATACATTTATCAATTTGCCATTCAGGAATATTGATAGCAATACCACGTTTTTCATATGCTGCAGTACCACAAGGGAAAGTGCCATCTTCTCGACCAACAAAGGTACTAACTGGCAAAGAGTCTCCCTCTTGTTTGTTTATTGGTTCTACAACTTTTTCGATAAATTCAGGGCGTGCCGCAAACTCATGTGCTGGATCTACAGCATCTTTCCAATTTTCAGGAACATCTACAGCTACAATTGCTTGTACGCCCTTATCAATTGCAGCAAAGTTCATATCTAAAACATTTTGTCCTTTTAGACCATAAGAATCAATAACTGCATCCTTTAAGTATTTTACCGCATCTTCTACAGGTATAATATTCGCTAATTTGAAGAATGCCGCTTGCATAATCATATTAATTCTGCCACCAAGACCTATTTCTTGAGCTATTTTAACTGCGTCTAAAGTGTAGAATTTTATTTTCTTTTCATAAATATAGCGTTTCATTTTAGCTGGTAAATTTTCTTCTAGTTCTTCTGCATTCCAAATGCAATTTAATAGGAAAGTACCTTGTTTTTTCAATCCCGATAACACATTGTATTTGTATACATAAGCCTGATTATGACAGGCTACAAAATCAGCTTTATCAACTAAATACGGTGCTTTAATTGGAGTTTTCCCGAAGCGCAAATGCGATACAGTAATCCCGCCAGACTTCTTAGAATCATAAGAGAAATAACCTTGCGCATACATATCTGTATGGTCACCAATAATCTTAATTGCGCTTTTATTAGCACCAACAGTACCATCAGAACCCAATCCCCAAAACTTACAAGCAGTAGTTCCTGCCGGAGTAGTATCAATATCTTCTTTTACTTCTAAAGAAGTTAAAGTTACATCATCTACAATTCCTACAGTAAAATTGTTTTTAATTTCTTTAGCATTCAAGTTTTCAAAAACTGCTAAAATCTCTGAAGGACGGACCTCTTTAGAACCAAGACCATATCTGCCACCAACAATTATTGGTTGATTAGTACTTGCATAATATGCTGCACGCACATCAAGATACAATGGTTCTCCAAAGCTACCTGGCTCTTTTGTTCTATCTAAAACTGCAATTTTTCTAACAGTTTTAGGCATTTCTTTCAAGAAATGTTCGATAGAGAATGGTCTATACAAGCGCACATTCAACAGTCCTACTTTTTGTCCTTGCGCATTTAAATAATCTACTGTTGATTGAATTGTTTCACAAACAGACCCCATAGCTATGATTACTCTTTCAGCATCAGCCGCGCCATAATAATTGAATAAACGATAATCACGTCCAGTTAATTTATTAATCTCTTGCATATAGCCTTCAACAATTTCTGGTAATTGCAAGTAAAATTTATTTACCGATTCCCGACTTTGGAAATAAATATCTGGATTTTGCGCAGTTCCTCTAGTTACAGGATGATCTGGATTTAAAGCTCGTCTTCTAAATTCAGATACTTTCTCACAATCCAGTAATTTACCCAAATCTTCATAATCTAAAACTTCTATTTTTTGTACTTCATGTGACGTTCTAAACCCATCAAAAAAGTTTAAAAATGGAACACGGCCACGAATTGCCGCTAAATGTGCTACTGCACTTAAATCCATAACTTCTTGGACACTGCTTTCAGATAAAATGGCAAACCCTGTTTGACGCGCCGCCATAACATCTTGATGATCACCAAAAATACTTAAAGAACTAGCTGCCAGTGCTCTAGCCGAAACGTGAAACACTCCCGGAAGCAATTCTCCAGCAATTTTATACATATTAGGAATCATTAATAACAAACCTTGTGAAGCCGTATAAGTCGTCGTTAAAGCTCCAGCTTGTAAAGAACCATGTACTGCACCAGCTGCACCAGCTTCAGACTGCATTTCCATTACCTTCACGGTTTGTCCGAAAATATTTTTTCGCCCTTCTGCAACCCACTCGTCTACACTTTCCGCCATTGGTGAAGATGGTGTTATCGGGTAAATTGCCGCAACATCTGTAAAAGCATAAGATATATGCGCCGCAGCTGTATTACCATCCATAGTTTTCCATTTTTTTGCCATTGTAATCCCTCCAATTGTTATAAAAAAATTATCCTACTTTGAACACTTAAGAGACCAATCTTCTCAACAATCCAAACTAATTATCTGCACTAATTAGTGTAAATAATTATACTTCATTACTAGATATTTGTCATTAAATTTGTTCTAATTAAGCAAAGTTCTTTGGATTTGCAGATTTTGTATTATGTATTTTGTGTATACAATACTAATGCCATTATACTATAAATATTTTTTGAAAGCAATTCTTGCAATTTAATAACATATATATATTTTTCCTTATATACCACTAATGCCACTAGTAGCATTTAATTTGCTACTAGTGGCATTAGTATCTTTATTTTCCTATAAAAACAGGTTCTCTTTTTTCTTTGAAAGCACTTACACCCTCTCCAAAATCGGCTGTTTTTAAACAAATAGTCTGTTGCTCTTTTTCTATTTCAAGAATTTCTTCTAAAGTTTTACCATCTTCATTAAGATACTGTTTTATCAAACCTATAGCTAAAGGAGCTCCGTTAGACAATTTCTTAGCTAATTCTAGCGTCTCTCGATACAAAAACTCTGCTTTACAGACTTTATTAATAAATCCCAGTTTGTATCCCTGCTCACAATCTATAAGCTCCGCAGTAAACATCAATTGTTTAGCTTTATAAGGTCCGATTTGCTTTTGCAAGAAATATAACCCCCCACAATCTGGAATTAGTCCTACTTTTGCAAAACTTTGGGAAAAACGCGCCGTATCAGCAGCATAAATCAAGTCACACGCTAACGCCAAATTAAAACCAGCTCCAGCAGCTACACCATTAACCATGGCAACAACTGGCTTAGACAAACGATAAATTTTTTCAGCTAATAAGCCCACATCAGCAATAAATGAACTTATTTGTTTTTCTTCTTGCAAACTTTCTAAATAACTTAAATCGCCTCCAGCACAGAAACCCTTTCCCGCACCAGTTAAAATAACACTACGTATTTTTTTGTTGTTCGCACATTCATCTAATACCTTGTTAAACTCTTGAACTAAACTACCATTCAATGAGTTTAGGCTTGCCATTCTATTTAAGGTAATTAAGGCTATTTTTTCATCTATTATTTCAAATAAGATCTCTCCAGCCATAAAAGGCACCTTCTTTTTAAATTATTATAAACTATAGTTAGGTGATTCTTTTGTAATAATTACATCATGAGGATGACTTTCTTTTAATCCCGCACCAGTCATTTTTATAAATTTAGTTTTTACAATCATATCTTCTATGCTACCTACACCGCAGTAGCCCATGCCAGCCCTTAAGCCACCAACTAACTGATACAATGTTTCTGAAACATACCCTTTATAAGGCACACGACCTTCAATTCCCTCTGGTACTAATTTATCAACGTTGCTAGTTGTATCTTGGAAGTAACGATCCTTACTACCTTTTTCCATCGCACCCAAAGAACCCATACCACGATAAACTTTATAAGAACGACCTTGGTATATTATAGTTTCTCCTGGGCTTTCTTCTGTTCCAGCTAACAAGCCGCCCACCATAACAACTTGAGCTCCAGCAGCTATTGCCTTAGCAATATCTCCGGAATATTTTATACCACCATCCGCTATTATAGGTACATTATACTCTCGTGCTACTTTAGCACAATCATATATAGCCGTGATTTGCGGTACCCCAATTCCTGCTATTACTCTAGTTGTACAGATAGATCCTGGTCCAATGCCTACTTTTATAGCATCTGCTCCACTTTTAATTAAAGCCTCAGTAGCCTCTCCAGTGGCAACATTGCCCGCAATAACATCTAATTCTGGATAAGCCCCTTTTATTCTTTTTACAGAATCTAAAACGCCTTGAGAATGTCCATGTGCTGTATCTACAACAATTGCGTCAACATGAGCGGCCACCAATGCAGAAACTCGCTCCATCATATCTGCGCCTACACCCACAGCTGCCGCTACCAATAATCTACCTTTTACATCTTTTGCAGCATTAGGGTATTTTTTATTTTTTTCAATATCTTTTATGGTTATCAAACCTTTAAGTAATCCATTTTCATCAACCAATGGTAGTTTTTCAATACGATGTTTTCTCAATAATTCTTTAGCTTCTTCCAACGATGTACCTATTGGAGCAGTTATTAATTCCTCTTTAGTCATACATTGACCAATTGTTCTCGATAAATCAGTTTCAAAACGCAAGTCGCGATTAGTCAATATCCCTACAAGAACACCATCTTCGGTAACTGGAACTCCTGAAATATGATATCTTTCCATCAATGTAACAGCATCTTGCAAAATATTACTAGGCGATAAAAAAATCGGATCTACAATTATTCCATGTTCAGAGCGTTTAACTTTGTCTATCTCGTGAGCTTGTTCCGCAATACTCATATTTTTATGGATTACGCCCAAGCCACCTTCTCTAGCTATAGCTATTGCCATCTTAGCTTCAGTAACCGTGTCCATGCCAGAACTAATAATCGGAATGTTTAAATTGATTTTATTGGTTAATCTGGTTTTAACACTTACATCTCTAGGCAATACATTTGACTCTGCTGGAATTAATAATACATCATCAAATGTTAATCCTTCTTTTAAAAACTTGTCATCTCGCACTGGATAAGCCCCCTTTAATAGTACCTTGAAATTATTTTATCTATGATACCATAACTTTAAAGGTAAATCCAGTACTTTTTTAAAAAATAATAACAAATGTAACAAAAATTTATATTTTTTTCCTGACTATTTAATTAGCTAGCCCTAGTATTTCCCAATATTATAATATATAATTAACTTATATATATTGATTAGATGTAATTTAATCGAAAGGATGATTTGAATGAGTAATTACGACAACCAATCAAAAAGCCAAATTTTACTGGAAACCGGCACCAATGAATTTGAAATAGTTGAATTTTCCATTGGCAACACTACATATGGCATTAATGTCGCTAAAGTACGCGAAGTAATTAATTTAGTAGATATAACTCAAATTCCTAGCGCGCATCCTTTTGTAGACGGAGTATTCACTTTACGTGGTAAAGTTATTCCTCTAATTAATCTCGCAACTTGTTTAGGAATGACCAATACTGATCCAAAACGAATAATTATTAGTGAACTAAACAATTACCGTGCAGGGTTTCTAGTCGATGATGTATTTAGAATTCATAGAATTTCTTGGACTAAAATGGAGCCAGCTCCTGAAATAGCAAATTCCCACTTAGTTGTTGGGATAATTAAATTAGATGATAAAATGGTTATTCTACTTGATTTTGAAAGAATCATTGCTGAAACAAATCCTGAAATTAATAGAAATTTCCATGAAGTTAAAACTCCAACGGTAAGCGAAGAATCACATCGTGCTAATAAAACGATTCTCTTGGCTGAGGATTCACCGCTTTTAAAAGAACTTATTATTGAAACTTTGCATTCAGCCGGCTATAAAAATATAATTTATGAAAATAACGGTTTGGCAGCTTGGAACAAGCTATTAGAATTAAAAGCCGAGAGTGAAGATATCGCCACTCAAATTCAGTTGATTATAACTGATATCGAAATGCCACAAATGGATGGTCATCATCTCATAAAACGAATTAGAGAACACGCGGGCTTAAAAAAATTGCCAATCATTATTTTCTCATCTTTAATAAATGAGGAAAATCGTCGCAAAGGTGAAGGAATTGGTGCTACTGACCAAGTATCCAAACCTGAAATTGATCGTCTTATTGCTACAATTGATAAAAACATCCTTTAAATATGCAAGCTTAATAAAAAACCAGCACTTACCTATAAAAATAGGCAGTGCTGGTTTTTAGTCCTTGTTTAGTGATTTTATTTAGTGCTATTTATTATTTTCATTACTACTATTTCTGGCTTACTACCTAATCTTAACGGCGCTGACCAATTTCCATAACCACAAGAAACAATGCTCGTAAGTTTATTTATTTCTTTTAGTCCCCAATCATTTAAATAAATACTTTGTGTTATATAATTATTAGGAAAATATTGACCGCGGTGTGTATGGCCGCTAAGCAATAAATCAACACCTACTATTTCGCTAATGCGTTTAATTCTTTTCGGCTGATGATCCATTACAATATTGTAATCTGAAACATTTAATTTATCTAAGACAATTATAGAATTTTTATTTTTAAATTTTTCTCGACTTTCATCATCCAAACCAAATAACACTATCCCAGTTTCATTCAATCGAATTTTTTCATCAATCAAAATTTGAATATTATTTGCTTGTAAAAGCTGTAAAACAGCTTTCGAATTACCACTTATATATTCGTGATTTCCCATTACCCCATAAATACCTAGCTGTGCTTTAATATTTTTAAACGGTAATAGTTGTTCTTTTCTTTGCACACTCTCTAAATCTGAATCAATAATATCACCGACTAAAAGAACTAAATCTGGCTGGAGCGAATTTATCTTCGCCACTAATTGCCTACTGAATTCTTGCTCTGTAACCTTGCCCAAATGAATATCACTTACCATTACAATTTTTATTTCTTTTAATTGCCCAAGTTTATCACTAAACAATACATATTCCGTAACAACTTGCCGCTGAGCATTATATATTCCGTAAATATTAATTGCCAGCAAACAACAAATAAGTACCATTGCTTTTTTTGTTTTTGAAACCGTTAGCACGCACTCACATTTATAAAACCGTAAGATAATTTTGTAAAATAAAATCAGTAAGACAGTATAGTATGTATTCGCTATAACTAATCCACCAACTAACGCAACCTTATCTACAATCTGACCTGATATAAATTGTGGTAAATTTCTTGACCATAAATAGGAAAAAGCAACAAAAAAATAACAAACGTAAAATATAATTTTCTTCATCTTATTTTTGATTAAGAACAATTTTAATAATTGTCCGCTTAAAAATATATGCACTAGTAAATATAGTAACAAAAAAATTAATATACCCATAATCCCTCCAAAAAGTTGTTGACAAAACTATTATTACATGATACTTTATTATTACATTTTAATACAGTTACGCAATGATGGGAAGAAGTATTTGTGATTTTTTTCAAAGTGAGCCATGTAAGTGAGAAATGGTAAAAAGCAACAAAGAAAGCCACCCCTGAGCAATGTGCGAAGAACACATCGGTTGCTGCCGTTATCAGCATTTGAGGTTAAATTTTTTATTTAACGAAGTATGGTGGTACCACGCATTTTCGCGTCCTACATTTTGTAGGACGCTTTTTTATTTTCAGCTCAAAATTTATATCAATATCGGAAAGGCGGTATCTTTATGTCTACAACACCAAATTGGTCTATGTTATTTTCTCCAGCAGTAAAATCTTTACCTACTTCAGGCTTGAAAAAATTTTTAGAAATTATTAATGTTAATAAAAATGTAATCTCTTTGGGTGTGGGGGAGCCGGATTTTGCAACACCGGAAAACATTAGAGATAAGTGTATTGAAACTTTTGTCAAAGGACAAACAAACTATACCTCTAGCTATGGTGATATTAATCTTAGACGTGCTATTGCTAGCGATCTTGAAGACTCTTTCGGCATAAGCTATAATCCCGAAAAAGAAATCTTAGTTACAGTTGGGGTAAGCGAAGGATTAGATTTAGCAATGCGTACTTTAGTTTCTGCTGGCGATGAAGTTCTGCTCCCAGAACCTTGTTACGTTGCAAACAAAGCTTGTGTTCTCTTAGCCGGAGCAACCCCCGTAGCAGTTCCAACTTACGCTGATAATAATTTCGTTGTAAAAATCGAAGATTTAGAGCGCGCAGTCACGTCCAAAACCAAAGTTCTATTGATCGGTTATCCCACTAATCCCACTGGCTCTACGATGAACATGCAAGAATTAACCGCAATCGCAAATTTTGCTCAAAAACACAACTTAATAGTTATTTCCGATGAACTGTATGCGCATCTAACTTACAACGGACAGCATGTTTCTTTCGCCAGCTTGCCAGGTATGAAAGAACGTACCATCTTACTCAATGGTTTTTCCAAAGCCTACGCAATGACTGGTTTACGCATCGGCTTTGTAGTTGCGCCTTATGAGGTTATTGAAGCTATGGTAGGGATACATCAATATACCATTTTATGTGCTCCCATAACAGCTCAGATTGCCGCAATAGAAGCAATCAAAAACGCAAAAAAAGAGCGTCAGCAAATGATCGAAGTTTACAATGAACGTCGTTTACTTATGTACCACGGCTTTCAAAAAATCGGTCTCAGTTGTTTAGAGCCTCAAGGCGCATTCTATATCTTCCCCTCCATAAAGAAAACCAATCTAAGTAGCATGGATTTTTCTGAACAATTGTTGTTGCAAAAAGAAGTTGCTGTTATTCCTGGAAATTCTTTTGGTGCTTGTGGTGAAGGATATATTCGCTGTGCTTATTGCAACACTACGGAAAATCTCAAACTAGCTCTTACAAGAATTGATGAATTTGTCAGTAAATAAATCTGATATTTTAAAAATTCAACATATCTCTTTTGCTTTATCTAAATACCCCAAATAATTTTACTATAAATATTATTTGTAAAATTATTTAAATCAACATAAAACGCTCTTTCTCTTTGCCAATATTTTTGCTAGAGAAAGAGCGTTCCCTATTTATTTACCAGTTCTGATTTCCGTCCAATAACGATCATAAGTAGTTACCTTATCACCAATATCTGCTAACCATTCACTAGAAGCTACTGCTTTTAAAGCTTCTTTAATAATTGGGTTATTTCTATAAGCTTCTGAATGCATTTTGAAAGCTACTTCACTTGGGTTAATATAACCAATTTCCTCATAGTTCTTTACACTGACCTTGGTGTCATACATATAGTTGATAAATTTTTCGGCTAAATCACGGTTCTTTGCGCCTTTAGGTATTGCAAAAGTATCTGCCCAAATAGTCGTCCCTTCTTTCGGAACAATAAAAGCTATATCTTTATTATCTTTATTTACAAATACAGCATCACCTGACCACATTGTTCCAATCCAACCTTCCTCAGCAATAAACTTTTGTTTAATTGTATCCGTATCAAAAGCCAAAACATTAGGAGTTGCTCTTTTTAAATCATTTACTGCCATTTCTATTTCAGCGTCGTTTTTAGAACTATTAGAGTAGCCATTTTTCTTTAAACCCATACCTATTACTTCGCGCGAATCATTCAGCATTATAACTTTACCTTTATATTCTGTATTCCACAAAGTACTCCAGCTCTCTGGCGTCTGTTTTACATATTTTTTATTATATGCAATTCCTGTAACACCCCAAGCATAAACCACAGAATATTTCCCCTGTGGATCATAAGGTGGAGTTTTAAAATATGTTGTCATATTTTTAAGATTCGGCAAATTATCTTTCCGCAATTCTTCCAACAAATTCAGCTTAATCATTGTTTGAACCATATAGTCAGATGGTTGAATTAAATCATATTGCGAACCACCAGCTTGAATTTTAGCTAGCATTTCTTCATTGTTTGCAAAAACATCGTAGTTAACCTTGCAATTATATTTTTGCTCAAAATCAGCTATTACCGTTGGATTAAAATTATCTGCCCAACTATATAAATTCAACACCTGTTTTTCTTTTTTTCCGCCACAACCTATTAAAAGCGCTGAAAACATTATGATTAAGCCAACTAACAGCATTTGTCTTTTTGTCATAATTTTACCCGCATCCTCTCTTAATACTAATTACTTAGCATTTATATGTCCTTGATATAAACGTCCTCGCTCTGGGTCCACAGTAATAATTGCACCGTCTTCTAATTGTTCCACAGCTCCGTTTACACCCACTATCGTAGTTATTCCAAAACTAACGCCAACAATAGCTGCCGCCGAAGTTAACCCATCTTCTTCCGCAATTATTGCGCTTGCTTTAACTGCAAATTTTGCATAATCATCCATTAGACTCTTAACAACCAAAATATCCCCTGCTACAAACTTGCTAGCAAAATCTTCTGGCTCATTTATTATGCATACTTTGCCATGTGCAACTTTTCGACCAATCCCTGTACCTTGTAAAATAACATTCCCGACAATATGAACTCTAATCATATTCGTACTACCTACAATTCCAACTGGAACACCTGCCGTTATAACTGTCAAATCGCCTTCCTTAACAAAATCATTTTTCAAAGCCAAACTAATTGTTTGTTCGACCATTTGATCAGTATTAGCATTGCTCTTGCCAACTACTGGGTATACCCCCCAATAAAGTTGCATTTTTCTAGCAACCGCTACTAAAGGAGTAACAGCTACAATTTTTGCTCTTGGGCGATATTTAGAAATCATTCGCGGAGTATACCCCGATTCCGTAGCCGTCAAAATAGCTGTAGCACCTAAATTATGAGCAATTTGTGCCGTTGCTTGGCTTACAGCTTCAGTGGTTGTTTTTTCAACTGTTAAAATCGTTCTTCTCATTATTTGCTCATACTCTAGTGCTGTTTCTGTGCGTTTAGCAATCGTGGCCATAGTCTTAACCGCTTCGACAGGATAATCGCCCGAAGCCGTTTCCCCACTTAACATAATTGCATCAGAACCATCTAAAATCGCATTAGCAACATCGCTAGCCTCAGCTCGCGTTGGCCGAGGGTTTTTTACCATGCTTTCTAACATTTGAGTTGCTGTAATTACTGGTTTTGCCAGTTTATTACATTTAGCAATAATACTTTTTTGAACTAAAGGAACTTCTTCGGCTGGAATTTCTACGCCTAAATCGCCTCTAGCTACCATTATTCCATCAGAGACACTTATAATTTCTTCAATATTCTCTACACCTAATGAATTTTCTATTTTAGAAATAATGCCAATATTAGAGTTGTTTTCCTCTAAAACTTTTCGTATCGCTAAAACATCTGCTGCTTTTTGCACAAAAGATGCTGCTATATAGTCCATCTCATGTTCTATGGCAAATAGAATATCTTGTACATCTTGCTCTGATAAAAATGGCAAGTTCAAGATTGCTCCTGGCACAGCAACCCTCTTTCTCGAACTAATGCTACCAGTATTTTGCACAACAGTATGGATCTCCGTATCTTCAATAGTTAGTACTTTCAAATTGATTAAGCCATCAGCCAACAAAATTTCTGTACCCACGTTAATTTCTTGCGCTAAATTAACGTAATTAACACTAGCTCGGTATTGGTCGCCTAAAACATCCTGTTTAGTGGTCAAAGTGAATTTTTCACCTTCTCTTAGCTCCACACTACTTTCTTTAAACATACCTAAACGCATTTCTGGTCCTTTGGTATCTGCTAATAAAGCAATTTGTTGACCAAGTTTATTTCCAGCCGCCCTAGCTAAGCTAATTCTTTCTGCATGTTCACTATGTTTACCATGCGAAAAGTTAAATCGCGCCACATTCATTCCGTTTGCAATTAGAGCTTCCACAATTTCGATTTTATCTGTAGCTGGACCTAAGGTGCAAATAATTTTTGTTTTTTTCATATTTCATGCCCCTTTTATATTTTTATTTTTTCCTAATAGCCATTTGCATGTAGCACTTCTATTGCCTCTAAGATCTCTGAATGTAGAATCTTTATCTCGAAACTTCCTATTCCTGTATTTTTAGCTTTTTGTGTAGTAGCCTGAATTTCAACTAAAAAGCCTTCTTGTTCGAGTAATTGCTTAATTTTTTTAGCTTCCATACTGTTGGGTGCAATATATACAACTTGCCACATAGAACCCTCTCCAAATAAATTTATTCTTGCTCAACTTTGATTGCCCTAATTTTTTCAATAAGAATTGGTAATATTTTCTGAACATCGCCAACTATTCCATAATCCGCCGCTTTAAAAATTGGTGCATTGGCATCTTTATTTATCGCGATAATCATATCACAAGCATTTATACCAGCTAAATGCTGAATTGCCCCAGATATACCAAAAGCAAAATAAACTTTCGGGCCTACAGTAACCCCTGACTGTCCAACTTGCGCATGATGTTCCAACCACCCTGACTCCACTACCGCCCTTGAACCAGCCACAACACCCCCTAATAAATCCGCCAAGGTATAGAGTTGTTCAAATGTTTCCTTATTGCCCATCCCTCTGCCGCCTGCACAAATAATTTCAGCATCCTGAATATTGACACGCTCGGCGCTAATATCTACTATTGTTTCCAAAATTTTCACTAAGTTATCCTGCAAATTAGGCTCCTTGATTAGAATTATCTCGCCCTTACGACTATAATCCGCACGTGAAACAGGAAACACTTTAGGACGTACACTCCCCATTTGTGGACGATGTTCTGGGCAGACAATTGTCGCCATGATATTACCGCCAAAAGCAGGTCGAGTCCACTCAATTAGCTTCGCTTCTTCTGCCGAATTATCGATAGCTGTACAATCGGCACACAGCCCAGTTTTTAGCCTTCCTGCTATTCTCGGCGCTAAATCCCGCCCATTTACAGTAGCCCCAATAAGTAAAGCATTAGGTTTATGCTCTTTCACTAAATCCGTAACAACTTGTGTATAAATTTCAGTATTATATTCTAAGTAATTATTGTTTTCTAAGTAATAAACCTTATCTGCACCATTGGCAATTAAGTCTTGCAAATATTTTTGGGATAATCCCCCTATAACTATTGCTACGCATTCTTCCCCTGAAGCATCCGCTAATCTTCTAGCTACACCAAGTAGTTCATAGGCGACATTTTTAGGTCGATTTTTTTCACATTCTATATATACCCAAATATTTTTATAGCTATCTAAATCTATTATTAATCTATTATTAACTTGTTCTCTAATAATACACTTTACTGGACATTCGCTAATACAAGCTCCACAAGCAATACAATTTTCACCAATTTCTGCTTTACCATTTGCCTCAAATTCTATAGCTCCAACTGGACAGATGCTAATACAAGCCCCACAACCAATACAATTCTCTTTTTGCACTACTATTGCCATATTTTACACCCCATCCTCATTTTAATTTGAAATAATTTTCGCACTTATGAGTTTTTCTAGTAGCATATCTACAGCAATCTCTGGTGCTTGGTCCTGAATAATTTCATTTTTCATCCTGCTTATTTTCGGTGTGAAAATTTTACTTACTTGCGTTGGCGAGCCATTTAAGCCAAGGCAATGCTCTTCAACCTCTACATCTTTAACCGTAAGCACTTCTATTTCCGCGTGCAAAGCATTAAGTTTTCCACGAATACTGCCCAAGCGTGGCTCGCAACCATGTTTTTCCACCGTCGCCAGAAAACTACCTTGGACTTTTATTTTTTGCAAGTAGTCCTCACAGTTTCTAGTTAAAATTGCTTCGCCTTCATTCAATTTTATATCTTGCACATAAGTAACTTGTGGAATGGATAAATTTTCGGCAATTTCTGGTCCTACTTGCGCAGTATCGCCATCAATAGCTTGCTTACCACATAAAACTATCCCTACATTACCGATCTTTTTTATTGCTGCCGCTAAAGCATAACTAGTCGCCAAAGTATCCGCACCAGCAAAAGCTCTGTCACTTAACAAAACGCCCCTATCGGCCCCCATGCAAATTGCCTCTTTCAATACTTCGGTTGCTTGAGCTGGTCCCATGGACATTGCAATAACCTGTATCTCAGAATTCTCGTCTTTTAACTTAAGCGCCAATTCTAAAGCATATAAATCATAAGGATTGGCAATACTAGGTACCCCTGCCCGAACTAAAGTATTAGTTATTGGATCTATTTTTACTTCAGTAGTATCTGGAACCTGCTTAATACAAACAACTATATTCATTGTAAATAATTACCCCCCACCAGCTTGATATTCTTTCAGAAAACTTACATTATATTTTATCATTGATACCAGTTCCCTGCAATATTTCACAGTCTTTTTATTGTATTAGCACCTAAAATATCTTCAATCTCCTTAATCGTAAACTCTAAAGAACTATTCACAGAATATTGTTCCGTACATTTTATCTTGCGATTAGAAGCTGTAAAATGCAGATATACTGTATCTTTACCCACACTATCTAGTAACACATTTTTTAATTTTTCCAAGATAGTAGCTTGTTCATGCTCTTGATCAATTAAAAGCACTATCCCATTATTATGCCTGCCCAATTCCGATACATCCGTAACCATAATTTTAGCAGTATCATCTTGTATCGCAATTCTACCTTTTATAGCTACTAAGCTGCCACTATATATTAACCGATTAACCATATCAAAAATTTTCGGGAAAACAACAACCTCTATTGCACCCGTAAAATCCTCTAAAGAAGCAATTGCCATATGATCCCCACGCTTGGTAAGCGTTCTTTTACAAGTGTTTATCATCCCCGCAACTTCAATAAATTGATTTTCACGAAAAATTTCTTCTTGTATTTTCCTAATTTCCACAAAACTTGCTAATTTTTCACGATATTTATCTAATGGATGTCCAGTTACATAATAACCAATAATTTCTTTTTCTAACGCTAAAATTTGTTCTTGTGGTAATTCCTCTAGATTAGGATAATTTAAATCATGCTGTGCTTCCGCAAACTCCTCAAATAAACCAATTTGCCCCGACAAACGATCTTTATTTTTTTTGTTAGCCACATCTACTGCTTGTTCTAAAACCGCTAGTAATTGGGCTCTTTTTAAAGCAAACTCATCAAAAGCACCACATTTTATTAAACTTTCCAAAGCTCTTTTATTTACTATTCTAGGATCTAAGCGTTCACACAAATCTAGCAGGTTTTTAAAAGCACCTGCTTCACGAGCCGCTAAAATATTATGTACAGCATTTTCACCAATATTTTTGATTCCTGCTAAACCAAACAATATGTTATTATCCTTTACACTAAAGCCACTTTCACTATTATTGATGCTAGGAGGTTGAACACTAATCCCTAAATTACGGCACACCTCAATATAATAACCAACTTTGTCATTTTGCCCCATAACACTAGTCAACATTGCCGCCATAAATTCAGCTGGATAGTGGGCCTTAAGATAAGCTGTTTGGTAAGCAATCAGAGCATAGGCCGCTGAATGCGACTTATTAAAACCATAGCCAGCAAAATGTTCCAACAATTCAAAGACTTCTGTTGCTTTTGCGGCCTCAATGCCTTTAACTACAGCCCCTTGAATAAATGTTGATTTTAAGCTATTGAGTTCTTCTGGTTTTTTCTTACCCATAGCTCGTCGTAAAATATCTGCTTGCCCAAGAGTAAATCCAGCCATCGCCGAAGCAATTTGCATAACTTGTTCTTGATAAAGAATAACTCCAAAAGTATCTTTTACAATAAAATCCACACTCTCATGAATAGATTTTATTGGCTGTTTGCCATGTCGGGCATTAATAAAATCTGTAGCCATCCCTGTACCTAATGGACCAGGTCGATATAAAGCAACTAACGGAATCAAATCAGTAAACCCCTCGGGAGCTAAATCTTTTACCAATTGTGTCATTCCTGCTGACTCCATTTGAAATACGCCTGCAGTATCACCGCTTTGTAATAATTGGGCAGTTTTTTTATCAACTAAAGGAATTTTATCTATATCTAAATCAATGCCCTTGTTTTTTTTGATCATTTGCAAGGCATCTTGAATCACGGTTAAAGTCCTTAAACCCAGCAAATCCATTTTTAGCAAGCCGATATCTTCCGAACGATCTTTATCATACTGCGTAGTTACAAAACCCTCCGATGAATATTGTAACGGTACAAACTCATCAATGTTCCGTGGAGCAATAACCAACCCTGCAGCATGCGTTGAAGCATGTCTAGGGGTTCCTTCTACCGCCCGCGCTAAATCAAGCAATTTACGCATTTGCATGTCATCGTGATAAATTTCTTTTAGCTCTTTGCTCATTTGCAAAGCCTTATCAATTGTAATTCCCAACTCGTTAGGAATTAATTTAGCAATTTTATCTACATCGTTATAGGCAATATCTAATACTCTACCTACATCACGGATTGCACCTTTTGCCGCCATAGTCCCGAAAGTAATAATCTGTGCTACATGATCCGAATGATATTTATTGACAATATACTCAAACACTTCTTGACGCCGCTCATAGCAAAAGTCAATATCAATATCAGGCATACTTACCCGTTCTGGATTTAAAAAACGTTCAAAAAGTAAATCATAAGCTAACGGATCAATATTAGTAATCCCTAGCAAATAAGCCACAATACTTCCCGCTGCCGAACCCCTACCTGGGCCTACCAGAATTTTGTTTTGCCTAGCAAAATTTATAAAATCCCAAACAATTAAAAAGTATGATTCATAGCCCATATCCTTAATTACGCGCAACTCATATTCCAAGCGCTCAAATTCTACTTTCCCAGCTTGAGGGTAGCGTTCTTGCAGGCCTTTTTGACATAAGTTTTTCAAATAAGCTTCTGCTGTCTGTCCATCAGGCAATTCAAACTCAGGTAATAGCAACTTGCCAAATTGAATATCAACTTGGCAACGTTTGGCTATTTCTACTGACGTTTCCAAAACTTCTAGATCATCTGGAAATAAATTTTGCATTTCTTGATAAGTTTTTAAATAGAATTCATTATTGGGAAACTTCATCCGTTCCACATCTGCAACTCGTTTACCTGTTTGTACGCACAATAAAATATCTTGTGCTTCACTATCTTCACGCTTCACATAGTGAATATCGTTCGTAGCTACCCGCTTAAGTTCAAACCGCGTTGCCAAATTTATTAAATGCCTATTTACCTCTAGTTCCTCGGGTAACCCATGGTTTTGCACTTCTAAAAAAAAGTTGTTTTTACCAAAAATATCTACATATTCTTGTACTGTTTGCGCAGCTTTTTCAAGATTGCCCTCCAAAATATAACGCGGGATTTCCCCTGCAATACAAGCACTCAAACAAATTAAACCTGCACTATATTTTTTTAAAACCTCTTTATCAATCCGCGGGCGATAATAAAATCCTTCTAAATGACCGATGGAAACTAGTTTTAATAGATTTCGATAACCAATATTGTTTTCTGCTAATAAAATTAAATGATAAGAATTCTCCTTCTCACCAACACCCTTATCCAAACGCGAGGTTGAACTTATGTATACCTCACACCCTATTATCGGTTTTATTCCTTGTTTTTTTGCTTCCTTATAAAAATCAATTACACCATACATTACCCCATGATCAGTTATTGCTATCGCTGGCATATTTTGCTGCTTAGCCTGAGCAATTAATTTTTTAATCCTACTAGCCCCATCTAACAAGCTAAACTCCGTATGGTTGTGTAGGTGTACAAAATTTCCCATTGTTTGTCTCCTATTGTTAATCGCTACTTAAGCTCCGAATTATTCTTGAGATGTAGCTGCAAAAATTTTATTAAATAGGCTACTGGCCTCTTTTATTTTACTTTCACTACCTACTACGCAAAGATTATTATCCTGCATAATACTAGCAATAATTTGCGCTGTATCACGTAAATCCTGCAATTTTGTTGCCAAAATCTGTGTTCGAGATTGTTGAACTATCTCATCCGACAAACCCAATAAATAGCGGGTGATACTTCGTGTTAACTTGCCAGCATTAGACATTGGCATGTCTACTTTACTCATTGTTCCAATTATGTATTTTAAAACTTCTCGCTCGGATAATTCTAAGTTTGCCAAATAATCGGCCATTTGCTTATAAACTTCTATCGTATTTAACAAATTAGGATCGCGATAAGAAACAAATTGCCATACCCCGTTTCGTTTTAAGGTAATCATGGCCCCATAAGCGCCACCTTTAACCCGAATATTAGTCCAAAGATATTCATACCGCAAAACAGTTTCAACTACCCGCATACTACCATGATATTTAAAGCCTTTTTTCTTGAAATCACCGCCCATAGCTACATATTGCACCATACCTGGAGTATATATACCTTCATTTTTAGCTGGAACTGGCAACTTGTAATCCACCTCTGGATATTCTGTTTGTGGCAATTTAGAATTAAGCACTTGTAATTCAGCAAGTACTTGTGCTTGGTGACTAGTTTCGCAAGAATAACCCCATAATGCTTTAGGCGCTTTGACAACATATTTAAGAACTGTCTGTAAGTCATTAATTATCTGCTCCGCCTTAGTCTCAAAGTTTTCACTTAAATTGCGAATGAAATAATAGTAGTTTAAAGAACCTTGTTCACTAAACGCCGCTGCCTTAGAAAAATAAGCCGCTAGCCTGCTCATTGCAATTGTGTGCCCTTGACTTGATAGTCCAACTTCTATGGAGGTTTTGCTTTCATTAATAACCTCACGCAACCTTTTTTTATCCGTAAAATCAGTATCTAATAAAATTTCACTAATCAATTCTTGTAATTTATTCATCTTATTTAGTAAAACTTTAGCATTACAACTTAGTTTTACCACAAACTCATCCGCATTTTCTTCACTTGCCAACACATTCGCACTAAAACTAATCCCGCCAGTGTGTAAAGCAATTTCTTGAGCTAAATCAAAATAATTATATTTTTTAGTGGATAATTGTCCTAATAAATCACTTAACAAATATAAATAGCTAATTAATTCTTCTGGCAATTCATTGGCTGATAAATGTCCTTCAATGTAAGCAATTTTGTTTGTAAAAGCTGGTTGATACAAATAATTCACCTTATTTGTAGTAGTAACACTGTAGTTACTTTTTTCGGCTTCGGCTTTAATATCACTTAATTTTAACAAAGGAATTTTCTCTAACGCCTCTGGCGGATCAATATATTCTTGCATGGCCTGTAATTGAGCTGTTTCTACAACTAATTGTTCTAATTCTGCTGCAGTTGCTTGGGCTTTAATTGCTTCTAACTTAGTTTTTAGTGCTTTGCCACGCTCAATTTCCAAACCTATGCAAGGCGTCAATACCGTCAAGGAGCGATGGGTATTATCCATCAAATAAGTTTCAATGAAGTTTTCAAAATAGCGACCTTTTATGTTCTCCCGCATTTTTTCAATCAAACCTTCATATTTTAATGCTTCTAACGGACATTGATCATATAGCCAGGTATCCATTACCCGAATATTATAAATTAGACCTTTTGGGTAATTG
Source organism: Succinispira mobilis DSM 6222 (assembly GCF_000384135.1). Classification (NCBI taxonomy): domain Bacteria; kingdom Bacillati; phylum Bacillota; class Negativicutes; order Acidaminococcales; family Acidaminococcaceae; genus Succinispira; species Succinispira mobilis. The sequence goes on along the minus strand of NZ_KB913028.1, from coordinate 944,912 downwards.
CCAAAATCTGCCTCTCTTAATTTAAACTCAATAATATTTAACGCTGATTCTAACAGCTTTTTATCAATTCCTTTAGTTGCTAGTTCTTGCAAGCTAGCATAAATAGTTTTAACAAATTCTTCTTGCTTATCAGCATCCGTGCCACTAGCTACAATAGAAAACACATTTTGCTTAATACTACTTGTTGTACTACTTTCCACATCTTGAGCAATTTCCCGATCTAAAATAGCTTGTTTTAAAGGTGAGCCTGGCATATTTACCAAAATTATGTCTAAAATATTTAGGGCTAAATATTTTTCCATTTCATGAGATTCGCCTACTACAAAAGCCAGGCTAAAGAAACTCCGCCCTTTTGTATCTTCACCTTCAGATAAAGGATATTCAACTTTAGTAATTTTAGTTTTATTAAACGGCTCTTGCAGTTGTATTGCCGAATCCACTGTTATTTCTTCATAACTTTGTAAATATTCTTGATCAATAAATTTCAAACGCTCTATAATATCTAGTTTCCCATATAAATAAATATAACTATTAGCTGGGTGATAATACAAGGAATGGAATTTTTCAAAATCAGCCTGTGTTAACTGAGGAATTGCCTCAGGATGCCCCCCAGACTCATAGCGGTAGGTTGTGTCAGGAAATAAAGAAGCTTGACTTGCTTGTTCCAATACTGATTCAGGCGATGAATATACGCCTTTCATTTCATTGTAAACTACCCCTTTATAGATTAGCTCATCTTCTAACTTGGGCAGTGAATAGTGCCAGCCCTCTTGTTTTAACAAATATTTGTTTTCATAAATACGTGGATTAAATACTGCATCTAAATAAACATCCATTAAGTTATGAAAATCTTTATCATTCATACTGGCTACTGGATACATTGTTTTATCCGGGAATGTCATTGCATTTAAAAAAGTATTTAAAGATCCTTTAACTAATTCTACAAAAGGCTCTTTTAGTGGGAATTTTTTTGAACCACATAACACCGAATGCTCTAAAATATGTGCTACACCAGTATCATCACTGGCCGGAGTTCTAAAACTGATAGAAAAAACTTTATTGTCATCATCATTTGCTAAATATAACAAACGCGCCCCACTTTTTAAATGCTTAAACATATAGGCTTGCGAATTAACCTCTTGTAGTTGTTCACTATGAATCAAGATAAAACCTTGATATACTTCTCCAATTTTTAAATCCATTTTTTCTCTCCTTCTACTGTAAATATCTTTATTTTATTACATTTGTCCTCAGTTGAATAGCCTCAGCAATATGTAACGCTTGAATGTTTTCTTGCTCTGCCAAATCGGCAATTGTTCGCGCTACCTTTAATATTTTATCATAACTGCGCGCACTTAGGTTAAGACTGGTAAAAACTTGTTGCAATAATTTTTTACCAGTTGTATCAAGTTGACAATAAGTTCGAACTTGCGAGGCACTCATTTGCGCATTTGTATATATTTTTTGCCCAGAAAACCGTTGTAATTGTTTACTTCTAGCCAATTGGACTCGTGTTTGAATACTATCTGAACTTTCACCCGCTACACCTTGTAAATCTTGATAGTCAACGCGCGGCACATTAACCTGTAGATCCAAGCGCTCTAACAAAGGGCCAGAAATTTTCTTCTGATAAGCTTCAATTTCATGCGGCCGACATCGACAAACTTGCGTACTAGTTTCATAACCACAAAACCCACAGGGACAAGGATTAGCCGAGCCTAAAAGCAAAAAGTTTGCTGGGTAGACAATACTCGCTTGCACCCTAGCTATATTGACCTGACGGTCTTCTAGCGGTTGCCGCAAAACTTCTAACGCCGCCTTGGGAAATTCTAAAATTTCATCTAAAAATAAAACTCCATTATGACTCAAGGTTACTTCCCCAGGTTTAGGAATTTTACCGCCCCCTATCAACCCGCCAATAGAAATAGTATGGTGTGGACTACGAAAAGGCCGCTCTTTTATTAAGCCTTGATTATCACGAATTAAGCCCGCTACGCTATAAATTTTAGTTACTTCTAACGCTTCTTGCTCCGATAATTCTGGCAAAATACTCGGCAAACGTTTCGCCAGCATTGTTTTACCTGATCCTGGTGGCCCAACTAATAACAAATTATGACCGCCTGCGGCCGCAATTTCTAAAGCCCGTTTAGCCATAATTTGTCCCCGCACATCTGCAAAATCTAACCTAGCTGACTTTACTTTGCTACTGCTAGTTAATTTCTCCACCTTTGGCAAAATTGCTACTTGGTTTAAGTGTTCTACTAGTTGCTTCAAATTCTCCGGCGCATAAACTTGCAACTCGGAAACTAAACAAGCCTCTGCCGCACAAGCTCCCGCCAAGTATATTTCTTCTATTTTTTGAGTTTGAGCATGCATCGCCATACACAACACACCATTAGTTGCCCGAATCATCCCGTTTAAAGCTAACTCTCCCAGAAAAATTTTGTTGGCCAAGTGCTCTTGCGTAATTTGCCCACTCGCCTTGAGAATTCCAATAGCTATCGCTAAATCTAAACCCGAACCTTCTTTTTTCAAATCTGCTGGAGCTAAATTTACCGTAATCCGCGCAATTGGAAAATCAAAACCACTATTTTTAATCGCCGCGCGCACACGTTCTCGCGCTTCTTTGACGGCGATATTTGCTAGTCCAACTATCTCAAATGCCGGTAAACCATTGGAAATATCAATTTCGACAGTTACTAAAACGCCCTCTAATCCTAAAGTAGTCTCACCATATACAAACGTATACATCAGACAATTCGCCTCTTTTCTTTAATCAAAATGCATTTTGAAGATGCTCGCATTTAACCATTTTATAATTAGCATCTACTAAAATATCCACAACATCAAAACGAATTCGCTTTAAATTAGTTTTGGGAAAGTTATAAGCTAAAAAGTACTCGGCCACTTTTCTAATGATTGTTTGCTTCGCGTTAATTACACTTTCTAAGCCCCGACCATATCGCAAATTACGCCGCGTTTTTACTTCTACAAAAACTACCCACTCTTGATTTTCCACAATCAAATCAATTTCTCCTGCTTTTATCCGATAATTTTTTTCTATTAAACTGTAACCTGACGCTAAAAAATATTCTAGAGCCCAAGTTTCACCTTGAGCTCCTAATTGTTTATTATTCAACTCGATCACTTGCCTTGCATTCTTTTTTTCATAGCCAAAATTTGTTCGGTTTTGTAAACATACGATAAAACTTCCGCAACCGCCTGATACAATTCCGGTGGGATTTCTTGCTCTAATTCTAAGACCATCAACATTTGAGTCAATGGTTTATTTTTGTAAATTGGAATCGCTTGTTGTTGTGCCAAAGTTATAATGTTTTCTGCTGTAATCCCAATACCTTTAGCAACTACTTTAGGCGCACCTTCTGTTTCAGCTTCATAACGTAAAGCTACTGCTTGGACTCGTTCATTTTTTTTGCTTTTTTCTTCCATTCTCTCTACCTTGCCAAAGTTATATTATTTAATTGCAATTTACTCGAACTAATATTTTCAATAATTTCTGGAACAAAAGAATTAAAGCAATCTGCCGCTTCTACTTCGGGGAAATTAACTTTAATATCTAAAACATTTCCCTGCCACAAATGAAATATCGCGGTCACCAAACCAGAATACTCATAGTCTAAGCTAACTTTTAACCAAGTTTGTGTTTGCAATTCTTGTTTATTGTCCGCCTTTCCCTCACGCTCATGATACAAGTGGACATACACTGGTTTAGCCGGCTGGTCTTCGGCTAAATTCATTAATAACACAAATGATCCTTGTAAGCTTTTATTAGTTTGTTCCGAACCAACATTAAGATTTTTCACTAAACTACTAGCCATTTCTTTAATATTCTCCGTTAAATTCCCTACTTGTTTTTGAATATTATTAAGCTTACTGGCATTTTCTAGAAGTTTAGTTAACGCTGCATTTTCACCAGCTTCAGTATTTGGCAACTTATTTTTACTCATAATATCCTTAATTAGATTTTCCACACTTTGCCCTTCCTTAGGACTTAACAATCGCGGTAAAAATTCTTTCAGCTTACTGCCAATTTCATTTTGTTCACTTGCTGATAAAACAGCCTTGCCGGTTAAAAATTTTTCTAAAGTGTCATTTTTTAAAACATTACTTTGTTTTAATGTTTCTTCCAATAAAACCAGTTTTTTTACTAAATTAGTAACAGTTTGCGTCTGACCATTATTATTTTGCCCCAAATTAGAATTATTATTAAGTTTAGGTTGCAATAATTCATATTTATCGGCCGCCGCCTGCCTAGTATTTGTTAAATTGCCTGTGGTCTGCGCATCTTTAGCCATTAACAACTCTTTTGCTGAGCTTTCTTTAGCCACAAAGTTTTCTTTCGTTTCCGTAGTATTTTTACCAATTGTTGCTTCGAAGAGTTTATCTTTGGCAATTGTCGTCTCAGCCGACTTACTTGGTAGTACAACTTCGCCTTTTAATATCGCTTCTGGATTTTTAGAAGTTAAGGAACTAGCCTTCTCGTCAGAGCCTGCCTCCATAGCTTTAGGCGGATTTTTGGGATTTTGTTCGTTAGCTAACTTTAAAGTAGACTCATTTAATATTTGAGCAGGTTTTTCCGTTCCTAAAGTTTTATTGCTATCTGTCTTCTGCCCCAAATTCTCTAAAGCAGTTTTTAGATTTTTTTGTTGTTCTTCCCCTAACTTACTGGCTTGCTCTGCCGGTAAACTAGTTTTCCCAGACTCTGTTGGCAATTTTTCTTTAGTTGTCGACAAAGCATTTTCTGATAAAGTTGGCAGTTGCTCTTTGGGCAGAGTAGTTACCGTAGCATCTTTAGCACTACTTTGTTCTGGATTTTTTGTTAAATCTATGTCTGGCAACTCCGCTTTAGCTGGTAATTCCGCTTGTTTTAAAAAGCTTTCAATGCGTTGGGCAAATTTTTTCAGAACTTGTTTTTGCGTATTTGCATTAGTATCTGCTAAATCTTCTGTAGAAAACAAATCAGTCAAAATCCCACTCGACAAATTTAATAATGTTTTAGCCAAATCTTTTTGTGATTGAATGGCTAAACTCAAACCATCTTTTATTTCACTACTTGCGGTGTGCGACTTAATAAAAGCCGTTATTAGTTCTTTACTAGCTTCTGGCAACTTATATTTTTCTAAATTAACTAATTGCTCTAAGGACTTTAAAAGTCCCTGTGTACCCTCAGAAGTAGTGACGCGCACAGCATTTTCCGCCGTATGCACTGTTTCAGTAGAACTTTTCGTCAACATTTCTATGCCTGCTTTACTCAGATTATTTGTAGTTGTATTAGCTACAGTTTCTGCCGTTTTTCCTTCGACTTCTTGAATTTTTCCAGACTCTAAACCTTTTTTTAAATCTTGAGAGGTTATATTGGTAGGTAAAATAGTTGTATTAGCATTTATCTGCACTATTTATCACTCCCTTTTTTTGCTACAATGCTTTTTATTGGCTCATAACTTTGGCGATAAAACTCTGCAACTCCATATTTTTCTACCGCTTGAACATGTTCTCTAGTGGGATAACCTTTGTGTTTATCTAAACCATATACTGGGTACAATTTGTGCAAATCTAGCATTAACTTATCTCTAGTTGTCTTAGCCACAATAGAGGCCGCCGCAATACTTAAACTTAAACTGTCCCCTTTAATAATACTCTCTATTATAATTTCCGGAATTTTTAGCGGCATGGCATCAATTAGAGCAACCTCGGGTTTGATAACTAGTGCTTGCAAGCTATCTTGCATACCTTTTAACGTGGCTTGGTAAATATTTAATTCATCAATAACTTTTGGGCTAATTACCTGAACATTAACTGCCAATGCTTGCTGATAAATCGCTTTACATAATAACTCACGCTTATTGGCAGTTAACTTCTTAGAATCATCAACCCCAGGTAAATCACATTTTTCTGGCAAAATAACACTAGCTACAACCAAGGGTCCAGCAATTGGTCCCCGCCCAGCCTCATCAACCCCCGCAATATATTTTACACCTTGCTGATAATAGCAACGTTCAAATTTTAGCAATTCTTGCTGGCGCAATGTCGTCTTTTTAATTTTCTCTTGGCGCTTATAATAACTCTTTAATAAATTCTGCACATTTTTTCGCTCATCAGTGGCTAACGTTGTTAAAATTTCTATATTGACGTTATCTTGCGCTAACAATTCTTTAATTTCTAATATTTTCATTTTTCATCCTCGCATTTTCCAATTGTAGCAAATTAATTATTAAGCCTCAAATTTCTTAGCCTAAATAACATAAAAAAGCTGTTTGCTCCCTGAAATTCAGCTTTTAAACTTGCTAAAAAGCTTACCTTAAGTTTAACATAAACTCCACTCCCAAAGAAAATAAACAACTCTGTTTTTCTCAAATGCACATTGCTTAGCATAGTTTTTTATTTTAATTAGGTTTTTTTCTTTTTTTATCATTATTTATCCTGAAAACTATTGTTATTATCCTTTATTATGATATAATTTTATAAATTATATCATAATTGGTATATCGCTTTTTATTACATTTTATTAAGGAGGTCAATTTTAAATGCGTATAGTTTTAAGTATTGTTGGTAAAGACCGCGTAGGAATCATAGCAATGGTGAGTGGGGTGCTCGCTGAAAATCAAGTAAATATCTTAAATATCAACCAAAATATTTTAGATGGCTATTTTAATATGGTTATGATTGCTGACATGAGTAACGCTACTACTGACTTGCAAGCTTTCCAAGCTATTTTAAAAGAAAAAGGCAGTGAGTATGGTGTTGAAATAAAAGTACAACACGAAGACATCTTCCAAATTATGCATAGAATTTAATTAAATTTATCCCTCAACAATTGCATTTATTTTATCCAAAGCTTTAATAACCTTGTCCAAACAAAACTACTAAGCAAATTCTATAACTTGCTAGTAACTGTCATAATAAAAACTAAAGGAGTTTTCTAGAAATGTGGAATTTTTCAATGCAAGATATTCTTGATACTAATCGCATGATTACTGAGCATAATCTCGATGTCCGTACAATTACCATGGGAATTAACCTTTGCGATTGTAGCAGTTTAGATATTAAAACCACGGCTAATAAAATTTATGATAAAATCACTAGCCGCGCCCAACACTTAGTCCGCACTGGCGAAGACTTAGAGCGTGAGTTTGGTGTACCGATTATTAATAAACGTATTTCCGTTACGCCGATATCTATTATCGGTGCTAGCTGTAATGCTAAAGACTTTACACCTCTAGCCCATGCTCTTGATCGAGCAGCTAAGGCCGTAGGGGTTAATTTTATTGGTGGTTTTTCCGCACTAGTAGAAAAAGGCTATACCGATGCTGATATTGCTCTAATCAACTCAATTCCTGAAGCTCTAGCAACTACAGATATTGTCTGTTCTTCCGTAAGTATCGGCTCTACTAAATCAGGTATTAATATGGATGCCGTAGCTAAAATGGGGCAAATTATTAAACAAGCAGCCGAACTTACAAAAACCCGTGATGCTATTGCTTGCGCTAAATTAGTTGTTTTTTGCAATTCTGTGCCTGATAACCCCTTTATGGCCGGAGCTTTTCATGGTGTAACCGAACCTGAAACAGTTATCAACGTTGGCGTTTCTGGCCCTGGTGTTGTAAAACACGCTCTAGAAGCAGTACGTGGTCAAGATATGGGTGTAGTCGCTGAAACAATTAAAAAAACGGCCTTTAAAATAACTCGTGTAGGTCAATTAGTCGCTCAAGAAGCAGCCAAACGATTAAATACCCAATTTGGAATTATCGATCTATCACTTGCGCCAACTCCAGCTGTTGGTGATAGCGTAGCTTATATTTTAGAAGAAATTGGTTTGGAAAGTTGCGGAGCACCAGGTACTACTGCCGCTCTAGCAATGCTCAATGATGCTGTGAAAAAAGGCGGTCTAATGGCTTCTAGCTATGTCGGCGGTTTAAGTGGAGCTTTCATCCCCGTCAGTGAAGATGCTGGTATGATAAAAGCTGTTAGCTGTGGTAGCTTAACTTTAGAAAAATTAGAGGCTATGACATGCGTTTGTTCTGTAGGCTTAGATATGATTGCCATCCCTGGTGATACCAGCGCTCAAACTATCTCGGCAATAATTGCTGATGAAGCGGCAATTGGTATGATTAACAACAAAACTACTGCTGTACGCTTAATTCCTGTTCCAGGAAAAGGAGCTGGCGAAATAGTTGAATTTGGAGGTCTCTTAGGTTATTGTCCTATTTTACCAGTTAATAAATTTAGCGCTGATAAATTTATTGCGCGCGGTGGAAGAATTCCTGCTCCAGTTCGTAGCTTAACTAACTAAAAATGGCTACAGTAAAGCAAAAAAAGATTCTCCAAATTCTAGCTACAACTTATCAAGGTCTAGGTACCGCCCTAACACATAGTAATAATTTTGAACTACTAGTTGCAGTGATTTTATCAGCCCAATGTACTGATGAGCGTGTCAATATCATTACTAAGCGACTATTTCCTAAATATTCTACCCCTGCTATCTGGTTAGAGCAGCTAACAGAAGCGAAACTTATGGAGCTTATTCATGATTGTGGTCTATTTCGCAGTAAAGCTAAAAATCTTTTAGCCACTTGCGCTATCTTAGTTGAAAAACACCAAGGTCAAGTTCCTAATAAATTTGAAGAGCTCGTGCTTTTACCAGGTGTCGGCCGTAAAACAGCTAATGTTATGTTAAGTCAAGCTTTTGGTGTGCCAGCAATTGCTGTAGATACGCATGTTTTCAGAACTTCGCGGCGCCTTGGTCTTGCCAAAAGTGATGATGTGATGGCGGTCGAGCAAGAATTACAAAAAACAATTCCGAAAAAAAATTGGTCAGCAGCCCACCACTGGTTAATTTGGCATGGTCGTAAACTTTGCAAAGCCCGTAAACCCCTTTGTCAGCTTTGTCCTTTGCAAAGCTTATGTACCAGTGATGATAAAACAACCGCATAATTAAAATTAAGTGACCAGCAACTATTAGTGGAAATGAACTGCCCCCCAATCGTTAGATTTTTAGCTCTAACTTTCAGGGGGCAATTCATAGCAAAAGTGTGCTGGTCATTTTTATATTTTAAGCAAATTTAAATTATATTGCTTTTTTGCTCATAAAAGTTGCCGTCCGTTTAGCAACATTTTCCTGATAATTACGATAAAAAAATTGAAAATCATAAATATGATATACACCATTACTTAATACAGGATAGGCAAAGTCATATTTGGCCCTATCCACATTGGTCACTTTTAAAGTACCACGTTTAGAATCTAGATATGCACCTGTAAATTTAGGAATTTCCTCTATTACTTTACCAGTGCCATCTATAAAAACTGCACCTTTATTTTCAGCTCGTCCTGCTTTTGCCGAAGTAGTTTGCCAATTTAGCGGATTAATTCCCAAAGTTTTTTGTGGAACTAATAGTGAATAAGTTACCTCTGGCGCTTCGGTATTCCATGAAACAATTACCCCAGTATCTGTCTCCCCTCTAGCCATTTTAAGTTGCGAATACTTTAGCAAATCTTCTGGAGTAATTCGCCAACCAATAGCGTAGGTTGCAATCAAACGTTGTTGTTCTCTGGACGTAATAACATCATTTTTTAGTAACTCTAGCACTAACTGTGCCCCTTGACTAAAACCTGCTAAAATAAATGGCCTACCCTCATTAAAATTATCCATATAGTAACGAAAGGCTGCCTTAATGTCTGAAAAAGCAACTTGTGTATAAATAGCTCTTTCTTCAGGTGTAGCAATATAAACGGGCATTCCTATTTGCCGATAATACGGCGCATAAAAATTCGCCGTTGCTGCAAATATACCTTGTTCTTGCTTTACGGCACTTAAAAAATTAGCTTTAGCCGTTAAATTATCCATGGACATGTTTTTCATTTCTGAATGCACTGTCGGGGCGACAAAAAACACATCAACGTCTTTATTACGCATGTTAGCTTCACACATCACTGCCCAATTAGCAGCGTTTTGATAATCTACAGCCGCAAAACTCTGCCCCGAAACTGTAACCAACAATAAGAGCATTATAAAAGTTGTTGCCATTAGCCGAAATAAATTTTTCTTAAACATTACTCTACTCCTCATATAATAATTTATAAACAACATTCTGCAATTATTTACATGATTTATTTTATTTTTTGCATGCAGCAAAACTATTATTACTAAAAACACCTCTCTAAAAATAAGTCAAAAGCACAGTTTTTTCTATTTGTACAGCCTTTTGCTTATTGTTTAATTTTTACACTCTAGACTTTGTATATATTTATTTTCAGCTATTATTTTATTTGCTTCCCAAGCTTAAGTCAATAATTATAAACTTTTCAACCTTTAGTCATTAATCAGCCTAACTTAGCTTAATATTCTCACATTTACTTGACAGTTTCCGATATCTTCGCTTATGATTATCACAATAAATAATAAATTAAAGGGGTTTTTCTTATGAATACAGATACGGCTTTAAGCTTAAAAAAATGGGCAGTAGTCGGTGCTACTTCCAATACTAACAAATTTGGCTGTAAGGTTTATCGAAAATTAAAAAACTGTGGTTATGAGGTTTACGCGGTAAATCCTGGCCTAGAAGAAGTTCTAGGTGACAAATGTTATCCTAACTTAGCAGCTTTGCCGACTACCGTCGAAATTGTTAATTTTGTAGTTCCAGAAGCTGCAGCTTTACAAGTTCTACAAGATATGAAAACCTTAGGTATCAAAATAGCCTGGTTTCAACCTGGTGCTGATAGCAAAGCTGTATTAGCTTTAGCCAAAGAATTGGAAATTGAAATAATCCAAAACTGCGTTCTCGTCGCCCTTTAATCAATAAAACTCAAAGGACAATTCTAGCTCATTATGAGCGGGAATTGTCCTTTTTATTATGCAGTTTTTCTTTAAAAGTTCTAAATATGTGTACTTAAAATCTCAGTTGTATAAGCCAAAACTTCACTAAAAAATTCCATGGGCACCAAAATTTTGCCATTGTTAAATTGAGGAGCAGCATCTAGCTTAAGCATTTGATTGTTAAGTTGATAGTCAGTTACTTGTGCCTTTAAAGTTACAGTTTGCCAGCCTTTGTGCAATTCTACTTGCTGCTTTTCTGCTAACCATTCTACTTTATAACCTAGTTTTTCAGCTACTGCTCTTAATGGAACCAATACTGTCCGTTCTTGTTTCAAAAGATCATCTGACGCTAACTGAATTTCTTGACCATTTACAGCAATAACGCCAGCAAGTTCATGTAATTTTATAATACAATTTGCCTGTGTATTCAGTTTTACAGCCTTAGTTGCCGTAGCTTGTCCCGGTAAACTCATTGTCATCATGCGATACCAAACTAAAAGCTCATCGCCAACTTTAATGTTCTTAGCGTTCACTAAAACATCACTCGTTATTGTTACTAAACGATCGCCATTAGTACATAGTACTCTTACACCATTTGGCACTTTTAATACTTGCTCTACCTGTAAATATATTGCCCGATCATTCGTATCCCCAATAACCACAGCAAAAGCTTTTGATTGTGGAGGGATACTTCTTGTTGTCATCGGCGAGTAATAGCCCGTAATTGCCAACCCTTTTTTTAAATTTTTTTCAGTAACCAGTTTCCCCGAAATTCCATCTACAATATAAGTTTTATCATCCAACTTTAAAACTACTTCTTTAAAATCTCCTTCGCCCAATAAATTTACGCCAATTTCATTTAGCTGTTTAATTTTACCAGTTGTTTGGAGCACATTTCTAGTCGACTTTCCTTCAGAAAATTGCTGTGCACTAGCTACACCCATTAGGAAAAACAAGCTCAAACATAAAAACATTATTTTTTTCAACATACCTTTACCTCCTGTTTGTAAAATGTTTCCTGCTCGAATTTTATCATCAACCCCAAAATAATGCAAATCACCCTGTTATTTGTTAAGTATTTATCACTTTTACCTACATTTTCTTGCTTTAAAGTTTGACACACTGCCCCTAAAATCTTATAATTAATTAGATATAATCAAGTTTTTAGCGTATTATAAATTTATATACTGATGGAGGAATTTTTTTTAATGAATACTATCGACAAAAAAGCGATAACTACGATACGTACTCTTTCTATCGATGCAGTGGAACAAGCAAACTCAGGGCATCCCGGCCTACCTTTAGGTACAGCGCCCTTAGCCTATACTTTATGGGATAAAGTTATGCAACACAACCCTAAAAATCCTAATTGGGTAAATCGCGACCGCTTTATTCTTTCTGCAGGTCATGGTTCAGCTCTTTTATACTCTCTTTTACATCTAACTGGCTATGATTTACCCCTAGAGGAAGTTAAAGCTTTCCGTCAATTAGATTCTAAAACTCCTGGTCACCCTGAATATGGTCACACGCCTGGAGTGGAAGCAACAACTGGTCCTCTTGGGCATGGTTTTGCCATGGGGGTAGGTATGGCCATTGCTGAAACAGCTTTAGCCGCTAAATTCAATCAACCTGATTTCCCAATTATTGACCACTACACTTATGCTTTAGTTTCTGATGGTGACTTAATGGAAGGCGTTAGTGCTGAAGCCGCTTCTTTAGCCGGAACTATGCAACTTGGTAAATTAATTTATCTTTACGATGATAATAACATCACTATTGAAGGTACTACTGATATTGCTTTTACCGAAAATGTTCAAGCTCGTTTTGAAGCCTACGGTTGGCAAGTACTTCGTGTTAATGACAGCGAAGATCTTGTAGCTTTAATAAATTGCATTGAACTGGCTAAACAAGAAACTGCTAAACCTAGCTTAATCATTGTCAAAACGCATATCGGTTTTGCCAGTCCTAAACAAGATAGTCCGGCAGCGCATGGTGAACCCCTAGGTAAAGACGCGATCATTACCACTAAGCAAGCTCTAGGCGTTGCGGATCTTACCCCATTTTATATTCCAAGTGAAGTACAAGAATATTTTGCTGAACGCCTTAAAGTTCATGCTGAGCAAGAACAAACTTGGCAAGAACTGTTTGATAAATATGCCAAACAATATCCTACGCAAGCTCAAGAGCTTCAAGAACAACTACAAGGTAAATTACCAGCTAATTTGGCAACTAGCTTAAGCCAATTATTTATTGATAAAACTAGTAGCGCCACTCGTGATGCTTCTGGGGAAATTCTCCAACTTTTAGCTAAAAATATTCCAGCTCTGATTGGTGGATCTGCCGATCTTGGCCCTTCTAATAAAACCTTACTTAAAGGTCTAGGTGATTTTTCTGCCCAAGACCGTACTGGTCGCAATCTACATTTTGGGGTTCGGGAACATGCTACTGGCACAATTTTAAATGGAATTGCTTTACATGGCGGTTTTATCCCTTATGGCGCAACTTTCCTAGTATTTGTCGACTTTATGCGTCCAGCTTTGCGTTTAGCAGCACTTATGGGTATTCACTCTATTTTTGTTTTAACTCACGATAGCATTGCTGTTGGTGAAGATGGTCCAACCCATCAACCAATTGAACATGCTATGAGCTTGCGCATTATTCCTAATTTAGATGTCCTACGACCTGCGGATGCTTTAGAAACAGCAGCAGCTTGGCACTTAGCCGTAAGCAATAAACGACCTGTATCTTTACTTTTAACTCGTCAAAAATTGCCAGTATTAGCTGCTTATCAAACGCAAATTGCTAGTGGGGTTGCTAAAGGTGCTTATAAATTAGGTGAAGAACTTAATCCCGATATTACAATTTTAGCAAGCGGCTCAGAGGTTCATCTAGCTTTAGCTGGTGCAGAACTCTTAAAAACAACTGGTATAAAAGCCCAAGTAGTTTCAATGCCTTGTTGGGAATATTTTGAACAACAAACTGCTGCTTACAAATCAACAGTAATTCCAAACCACATACCAACTATGGCTATTGAAGCTGGGGTTACCCTAGGTTGGAGCAAATATACCAAAAATCACGAACATATTCTCGGCATCGATACCTTCGGGGCGTCTGGCCCTGGCGATAAGGTTTATGCTAAATTTGGTTTTACAGCACAAGCAGTAGCTGAGCTAGCCAAAAAAATCTTGAAAAAATAATATTATCAGTATTGATAGTCGAGTGGAAATTATTTCTGCTCGACTATCTTAATATCTTAAACAAATTCCTACACAAGTCACAATAAATTGCTTTTGTGTTATCTGAGACAACCTTAATTCTTGCATTATTTTTAGCATCATTACTGTGAACTTCTACACAGGACAGTGACATTTCGTTTTTTTATTTTTTAGCGGAAACATTATATCATTAAAAAGTTCACTTTTGCGGTTTTAATTTAACTTAACAAAACTCTATTTATTGCAGGAGGTTATTTATGAAAAATCTGCTTACTATTGCTGGTTCAGACAGTAGCGGTGGCGCTGGTATACAAGCCGATCTAAAGACTTTTGCTGCTCACGGCACTTTTGGCATGAGCGTTATTACCGCCATTACTGCGCAAAATACTCAAGGAGTCCGTGCAGTAGAAAACATCACTGCTACTATGGTTAAAGAACAAATCGATGCCATTTTCGAAGATATTCCTGTTCATGCCGTAAAAATAGGCATGGTTTCAGAAACTCCGATCATTGAATGTATTGCTGACAGATTACGTTATTATCAACCAGAATATATCGTAGTTGACCCTGTAATGGTCTCTAAAAGCGGCTACTTATTATTAGAACCATCTGCTTGTAAAGCGCTTTGCCAAAAACTTATTCCTTTAGCTACCCTAGTTACGCCGAATTTACCAGAAGCAGAGGTAATTGTTGGTTTTCCCGTAAAAACCAAAGCAGATATGCTATTAGCCGCTAAGCATATAATTAATTTAGGTGCTAAAAATGTGCTAGTAAAAGGCGGACACTTAGAAAGTAGCGCTGATGATTTGCTTTTTGATGGTACCACCAGCACTTGGTTTACCGCGGAACGTCAAGCTACTAAAAATACCCACGGCACTGGTTGTACACTCTCTAGTGCCTTAGCTAGTAATTTAGCTAATAATGTTCCGCTAATACAAGCCGTAACTAATAGTAAAGCTTATATTAGTAAAGCAATTGAATATTCGCTAGCCCTAGGCAAAGGTTGTGGCCCAACCCATCACTTTGTTGATTTATATAAATTAGCTGGCTGGCTATAGAAGGTGACTCTATGAAATATAAAAAAACTAATGCCATGCGCGAACTAGACAAAGCCACAATAAATTATACCGTACTTTGCTATCCAGTCGATGAACATAACCTAGCTGCCGATTATGTCGCCCAAAAAATTCAGCAACCGCTTGAAATTGTTTTCAAGACTTTAGCAATTTTAAATGAAAAAAAAGAACTTATTATCGCCTGCATTCCTGGCGACCAAGAACTAGACTTAAAAAAATTAGCTAAAGTTGCCAAAAACAAAAAAGTAGAAATGCTTGAGCTAAAAGAGTTGTTAAATCAAACTGGCTATGTCCGAGGTGGTTGCTCACCGCTGGCCATAAAAAAAAGGCATTCAACTTTTATGCAGCAAACTGCTTTAAATTTTCCTGAAATTGTAGTAAGTGCGGGGCAACGCGGCTTGCAAATTAAACTTAATCCCCAAGATTTAATCAATTATTTGCACATACAAGTGGCTGATATTATTCAATAGCCATTTAAACTTTAGACCTAGACTTAATTAAATTTAAGCTTGGCTCGCGGTGAATATCTAACTAATTTAGCAATTCTTTTTATAAATTGAATTAACTAGAGCGTCTAATTAAATTGGCATTACTCCTAGCTGAATCTAGGCATCTTGGCAAATAATTTCATCTATGGTTATCTGTTGTGAGCGTGATAATGAAAATCCTCCCGTGGACTTAAGGCTTTCGCTTTATCATCAAGGATTTTCCATATCACGCTCTTTTTTGTGTTGCACTTAAAATGATAATTCATCTGTAAAAAAATATGCTGTGCCATGCAGAAACTTTCTGCACCCACAACATATTTTTGAGAAATCAAATTTTTTCAAACCACACGCTTTATTAATTTATAAAAATATTTTTCATCTCAAACTACTCTTATTTTTCTCTAAACTCCACACGCTTTCTCACAGTAAAACTTGCAACTAATAAGATTGCACTGGTAACTAAAAAAATATAATTAGTTGGTATCCATGAACCTAAAGCTCCTCCAATTATCGGACCTAACATCGAACCCAGTTGATGAAAACTTGTTGCCAACCCAAAAGCACGACCTCGAAAATCAACTTCAGAAAAATTAACTAGATTAGCATTCATCGTTGGCGATGTTCCAGCTAAAAACAAGCCGAAAATAAATTGACCTAAGCCAAACAGCCAAAGATTATTAATAATTGTTTGCAAGCCTACGGCAATGCCTGCTCCAAATAATACTAAAAACAAAGTTTTTCCGAACCCTTTTTTCTGCCCAAGCCCACCCCAATATGGTGCTGCAACTATCCCTGCCACACCTATTAGCGAAAATATTATACCCGAAGCAACCATCGCCCCTTGCATACTTCCTTGTAGTTTGCCAATATAAAGTGTCAATAACGGTTGTAACATCATAATACAACCTTGCACGACACTAAATAACAGCAAAGTATGCAGCAGTGGTTTATTTTCATAAGCAATAGCAAAATCTTTTTTAAATGATTCATGTCCCTGATTTAAAATTTGCCGCTCTTCGCGCACAAAAAATTTAACTGCCAAAGTCGCTAAAAAAATATTCATTCCTGCAATAACAAATGACCAACGCATAGTAAAATAGTTTGCTAGTAAGCCTCCAAAAAGAGGACCTAATATTGAACCAGTCGAAATTGCGGTTTGCATTAAACCTAAACCCCAACCAGTTTTATCTCTTGGCAAAGAGTTCGCAACTAAAGACATAGAAGCTGGAACAAAACCACTAACAATTCCTTGAGCCGCCCTCACGATTAATAATTCATATTCATTCCGCACTACAGCGGCTAACGCATAAACAAAAGCCAAAGAAAATCCAGCCCGAATAATCATACTCATTTTTCCTTTTTTATCTGCTTGTGCTCCCCAATACGGAGCCATAACTGCTCCACCCAAAAAGGCTATCGAAAAAATTAAGCCTGACCAAAAATTAACCCTTTCTGTTTCTACTCCTAGCTCGTTAATTAAATACATTGGTAGAAAAGGTATAATCATTGTATAGCTAGCACAAGCCAGTAAAACTCCAAACCACAGGACAAATAAATTTTTTTGCCACTGCGCCAAAAAACTTATTTTTTTCAAAAACCTAGCCAAAAAGTATTCATCTCCCTATATTACTCTATTTATGCAAACAATTATAAACTTTTTCTGTCTGTTTGTATAGTACGAAGTAAGTTCTGTCTCTTACAATAAGTACAAACACCTTTAATTTGTCTATAAATTTTACAAATTGCTTCCAAAAATATTACAATCCCAATTATTTTGCAATTATTTTTTTCTATTTTATTTGACACTTGAGACTATTTTATAGTATAATTTCTTTAATTTAATACTACGAGAGTAGAGGTGCGGGTAGCATTAGTAACTTAGGGAGAGTAGCGTCGATGATCTAAGCCAAAGGGCGACTGCCGAAGGTTATATTTTGCTAAAACTTATAATCTGGTTTGTTGGCGAATAGCTGACCGACTGTCACCTTGAATAAGGTGGAGGGCTATCTCTGAGAACGTTATTGTAAAGCAATTTACAAAACAGTCCTTTGAGTAAGCTTAGGGCTGTTTTTTTATTTGCAAAATTTTCATGAGGTGAGATTATGATTAAAACACTAGTAACTGGTGCGCTTGGAAGAATGGGGCGCGAAACTTTAAAAGCAGTACACAATTCTAAAACTCTAGAACTTTGTGCTGCCGTAGATATTAATCCTACAACACAAACTCTAGGTCAAATAATCGGTGCCGAATTAGCTTTACCTATGCACACCGAGCTAAGCAAAGCTTTAGAAGCAGCTAAGCCTCGAGTAGTAGTTGATTTTACTCGACCCGATGTAGTAATGACAAATTTACGCCTTGTTCTAAGCAAAGGGATTTTTGCAGTAGTTGGAACGACAGGTTTTAGTGAAGCTGATTTGCAAGAATTAGACCAATTAGCTAAAGCTAATGACACGGCAGTTTTAATTGCGCCGAATTTTTCTATTGGTGCAATTTTAATGATGCGTTATGCGGCTGAAGCCATAAAATACTTACCTAAAGCCGAAATTATCGAATTACATCATGATCAAAAATTAGATGCCCCATCGGGAACAGCTATCCTTACCGCAAAGAAAATGGCTGAAGCTCGCGGTGGTTATCTAAAGCAAGGTGCTGAAGGTGAAAAGGAACTTTTAATCGGAGCACGGGGTGCCGAATATGAAGGTATCCATATTCATAGCGTACGTTTACAAGGTTACGTTGCTCATCAAGAAGTTATCTTTGGTGGCTTGGGCGAAACTTTAACTATTCGTCATGATTCTATTTCCCGTGAAAGTTTTATGCCTGGCGTCGTGCTTGCTTGTGAAAAAATTGTAAGTCAGCGCGGTTTGGTTTATGGTTTAGATAAATTATTATAACTTTAAGATAGAAGGAGCGAATTACTTATGAAAAAATATAATGTTGCAATCTTAGGTGCTACTGGAGCTGTCGGCCAAGAATTTTTAACTTTAATCGAAGAACGAAATTTCCCTTTCAACGAATTACGACTTTTAGCCTCAAAACGTTCTGCGGGTAAAGTGATTAATTTTATGGGCAAAGACTACACCGTAGAAGAAGCCACTAAAGATTCCTTTACAAATATTGATATTGCCCTATTTGCAGGTGGCTCGATCAGTAAAGAATTTGCGCCTTATGCTGTAAATGCTGGTGCAGTTGTCATTGATAATTCTAGTTCCTTCCGCATGGATCCCGAAGTTCCTCTAGTTGTAGCTGAAGTTAATCCTGATGCTATTTGTAAACACAAAGGGATAATTGCTAACCCTAACTGTTCAACAATCATTATGTGTATGGCGCTAAAACCAATTTATGATTTAGCTAAAATCAAGAGAATTGTTGTGTCAACTTATCAAGCAGTTTCTGGTGCTGGTAAAGAAGGTATTGATGAATTAGACAACCAAGTGGCTGCTCACGTTAAAGGCGAAGAAATGGTTGCCAATATTTTACCTAGCGCTAGCTTAGATAAACATTACCCGATTGCCTTTAATTTAATTCCACAAATTGACGTATTTTTAGATAATGATTATACTAAAGAAGAAATGAAAATGGTTCTAGAAACCAAGAAAATTTTTGATGATCAACAAATGGCAATTACCGCTACGACAATTCGTGTGCCGGTTTATCGGAGTCATTCTGAGTCGATTAATGTTGAATTAGAAAAATCTCTGGAAATACCTCAAATCAAAGCAGCTTTAAGCTCATTTCCTGGAGTTACTGTGCAAGATAATCCCCAAGAAATGCTTTACCCCATGCCACTATACACTTCAAATTTAGATGATGTTTATGTCGGCCGAATTCGTAAAGATGAGTCTTTAGCTAATACCTACAACATGTGGGTGGTAGGTGATCAAATTCGCAAAGGCGCGGCTTTGAACACCTTGCAAATCGCTGAAGTAATGATTGAACGTGGTTTAATTTAACAGATAATTTTTTAGTTTTATAGTATAATGTATTGAGATTATTATTTTCAGTCTATAACTAAAACAATATTTAATGAAGGTAGGTAATGTTTAAGATGCGCATTATTGTTCAAAAATTTGGTGGAACTTCTGTAGCCACAAAAGAAGCCCGCACTGCTGTTATTGGCAAAATTAAAAATGCCTTAGATAAAGGTTATAGTAGCATAGTAGTTGTATCTGCTATGGGCAGAAGTGGTGACACTTATGCAACAGATACCTTGATTAATGTAGCTAAAGCAGAAAATCCAACTATTGGCAAGCGCGAGCTTGATGCAATAATGTGTTGTGGCGAAATCATATCTGCCTCTGTAATGTCTGCGGCCATGCAAAAAGAGGGCTTAAAAGCAGTTTTGCTAACTGGCGGCCAAGCTGGAATAATCACTGATGATAATTTTTCAGCAGCACGTATTATTCGAGTTGAAACCAGAAATCTAATCAAACTTCTAAATGAAGGCTACATACCCGTAGTTTGCGGTTTCCAAGGCGTTACTGCGGATATGCTTAATATTACAACTATTGGACGTGGTGGCAGTGATACTACAGCTGCGGCTCTAGGAGCAGCTTTAAATGCTGAGGTAGTGGAAATTTATACTGATGTTGACGGAATAATGACCACTGATCCACGCATTGTAAAAGAAGCTAAAGTGCTTGATTGCATTAGCTATGGAGAAATATGCCAATTAGCCCATCAAGGTGCTAAGGTTATTCATCCACGCGCAGTAGAAATTGCTATGCAAAAAAATATCCAATTAGTGGTCCGTTCTACTTTTTCTGACGCTCCTGGTACTTTAATTACTAATAATACTCGTGTAGAAACCAGCGATATTATTTTAGATGATCGGGTGGCTAGTGGAATAAGTTTTTTAAAGGACATAGCGCAAATAAGAATTGATACGAATCGCGAAGACAACACTGTAAGTATCCGTATTTTTTCTGAACTTGCGCGCAATCATATAAATGTTGACTGTCTAAATGTTCATCCTGGAGAAATTCTCTTTACGGTAAACTCCAGCGATTTAGACCGTTCCATGTCTGTTCTCAAGGAAGCTGGTTTTGATCCTAGTTTCCGCGACAACTGCGCAAAAATTTCTGTAGTAGGTGGCGGTATGAAAGATGTACCTGGGGTGATGGCTACTTTTGTTAGTGCTATTGCTAATCAAGGGATAACAATTCTCCAAACTGTTGATTCTACTAATACAATTTCCGCTGTCGTAGAGCAAGAATATTTACATGATACTGTTAAGGCCTTACACGATGCTTTTAATTTAGCAAAATAGTTTCCCAAAGCCAAAAAACAAGGAGTGTATTTTTATGTTCGGTCGATTAATAACGGCAATGATTACCCCTATGAATGATGATGGAAGTATCAATTATCAATTAGCAGCAGATTTTGCAGAAAATCTTATCAACAATGGTTCTGATGCCCTAGTAGTCGCAGGCTCCACTGGAGAAGCCGCTACTTTAAGTGCTGACGAAAAACTGGAGTTATTCAGAGTTGTAGCCCAAAGAGTAAATGGCCGCGCTAAAATAATTGGTGGTACTGGTTCAAATGATACTCAAAGTTCCATTAATTTAACTAAACAAGCGGCAAGTACTGGCATTGATGGTGTAATGCTCGTTGGCCCGTACTACAACAAACCAACTCAACAAGGTTTCTACGAACACTTTAAAGCAGTAGCCACAGCTACCGAACTACCAGTTGTCCTATATAATGTCCCAGGACGCACAAGTAGTAATATTGCCCCAGCTACTGTAGCTAAGCTAGCTAATGAACTTCCTAATGTAGTGGCTTTAAAAGAAGCCTGTGGTAATCTTGAACAAGTTATCGAACTTATGTCAGTGGTTCCAGAAGATTTCATTATATACAGTGGCGACGATGAACTTACTATTCCCATGATGGCTATTGGTGCTCATGGCGTTATTAGTGTAGTTGGCAATATCGCTGGTAATGAAATGCAAGAAATGATTCAAGCTTTTTTAGCAAAAGATATTACTAAAGCTGCCAAACTGCAAGTACATATGCATCGTCTAATAAAAGCTATGTTTATGGTAACTAATCCAATCCCTGTTAAAGCTGCTGCCTGTTTGACAACTTTAAATAATCAAGGTGGAAAATTACGCTTACCTTTAACACCAATGAGTGCAGCCGAATTAACTACTTTAATTGATATTTTAAAAACTTACAACAAAATTTAATATTTAAAAACAAATGCAAGTAATTATAAAAAAGAAGCATTGCACCGTAAAAAGTGTCAATGCTTCTTTTTTATATAATCTCGACAAACTGTTCTTCTTTAGTATGATCGCGTTTCATTAATTCTTTAATTGCCGTTCGAGCTTTTTTCTTTTCATAAAGTACTTCATAAAGTTTACTAGTAATCGGCATATCAATTTTATGCACTTGCGCCAATTTATAGGCTATTTGCGTTGCTCTAACACCCTCTACTACCATTTTAGTTTCCTGTAAAATATCTTCTAAAGAGCGACCTTTGCCCAATTGCTCTCCAGCCCAACGATTACGACTATGCTTGCTTACGCAAGTAGCAATCAAATCACCTACTCCTGCCAAACCTGCAAAAGTATGCGCTTGTGCACCTAAGGCAATCCCGAGCCGCGATATTTCCGCTAAACCTCGCGTCATTAACCCCGCTAAAGTATTGTCACCAAAACCCAAGCCTGCTAATACACCACTTGCCAAAGCGATAATATTTTTAAAAGCCCCTGCTAATTCCACACCAATTACATCAGTGTTTGTATATGGTCTAAAATATGTTGTCGAAAAAATCCGTTGCAACTTTCTAGCAACCTGCTCATCAGCGCAAGCGATAACAGTTGCTGTAGGTTGCTTTTCGCTGACGTTTTCTGCATGATTTGGTCCAGAAAGAGCTGCAATTTTATTTTCAGGTAGTTCTTGGGCTATAATTTCTGTCATACGACAGAAAGTTCCCTCTTCTAACCCCTTAGCACAAGAAACTATTATTTTATTATTAACACCAATTTTTGCTAATTGTTTACATATTTCTCGAACTACATGCGAAGGTGTTACTAAAACAATTATATCTGCTTGCTTGGCTAACGACAAATCATTGGTGTACTTTATATTAGTTGGCAATAAAATTTGCGGCAAATAATATTCATTGCGATTAGTTTTTTGCAACTTTTCTAAAAGTTCTAATTCACGCACCCAAAGTGTTACATCTAGCTTTTTTTCCGCTAAAAGTTTACTTAAGGTCGTACCCCAACTACCTGCCCCGATTACCAATATTTTTTTCGGCATTAGTTCACCTTCTATTTCTTAATATTATTCATATTTCCAGATTTAATCTTATTTTCAGTCCCTGTAAGCAGGCGTTTTATATTATCCTTATGTCCTACAATTACTAACAAAGCCATAAATCCCGAAAACAACTGAATTTTTAAATCATATTCAAAGTAGTAAGCTAATATTGGTGTTAATGCTGCTCCGATAATAGATCCCAAAGAAACATAGCGAGTAATAAACACAATTAGTGCCCAAACAGCAAATACCAACAAAGAAGTAAGCGGCATTAAGGTTAATAAAATCCCCAAAGAGGTTGCCACTCCTCGCCCACCTTTGAAACCTAGCCAACAAGAATAATTATGCCCAATTATTGCTAAGGCCGCGGCTAATAAATGTACTCCAATATTCGGTGTCAAGTACATAGCAAATGCTACCGAAAGTACACCTTTCAAAATATCAACTATCAAAACAATACTAGCTGGATATACGCCTAGCGTACGAAACATATTAGTTGTCCCAATATTTTTACTTCCATATTGACGAATATCAATACCACACAACCATTTACCTGTCAAAAAACCCGTAGGAAAAGAACCTAAAAAATAGGCCAGCACTGCTGCTATTATATAATCCATAAACACCTACTCCTCAGATTCTTTGCCTCTAACAATAATATGTAAAGGCGTGCCTTCAAAACCAAAGGCATCCCGCAGCTTATTCTCCATATATCGTTGATAAGAAAAATGCATGAGATTTGGTTGATTAACAAAAAAGACAAATGTAGGTGGTTTAGTTTTAACTTGAGTTACATATAAAATTTTAAGTTTAACGCCCTTATCGCTTGGTGGCGGATTAATTGATATAGCTTCTTGTATTACTTGATTTAGTACCCCAGTTGCCACACGCATTGCATGCTGTTCAGCTACATAGTGAATTACTTCTGGTAATCGATGAATTCTTTGTTTAGTTAAAGCTGAAACAAAAACCACAGGCGCATATTGCAAGAAAGCAAACTCATTTCTAATTTCCTCAGTAAAACGCAGCGTAGAGGTATTATCTTTTTCATATAAATCCCATTTATTAACAACAAATACCGTAGCTTTACCAGCTTCATGTGCATAGCCCGCAATTTTCTTATCTTGCTCTAAAATACCTTCACTAGCATCTAAAACCATCAACACTACATCACTACGATCTATGGCTCGCAAAGAGCGAATTACACTATATTTTTCCACTGGCTCATCGACACGAGCTTTACGTCTCATACCAGCCGTATCAATAAATACATAGTTCACACCTTCGCGTTCAATTTTAGTATCAATCGCATCGCGAGTTGTACCCGCTACGTCACTAACAATCGAGCGTTGTTTGCCAATTACAGCATTAAAAACAGAAGATTTGCCTACATTCGGACGACCAATTAAAGCCACCTTGATTTCATCTTCTTCATCACCGCTAGCATCTGTATCTAGCTTAGGAAATCCATCTACTACTGCATCTAATAAATCCCCTAAATTATAACGATTACTTGCCGAAATCGGCATTACATCACCTAAGCCTAAATTGTAGAATTCATACATTTCCATCTCTTGTTTAGGCGAATCAACTTTATTAACAGCCAATACTACAGGCTTTTTAGTTTGCCGTAAAATCTTAGCAATATCTTCATCATCACTAGTCATGCCCGTACGTGCATCTACCACAAATACAATTACATCTGCTTCTTGCATAGCAATTTGCGCTTGCTCCCGAATTGAAATAATAAATTGATCTTGGCTACTAGTTTCAATGCCTCCTGTATCAATCATCATGAATTCCTGATTTAGCCACTCAGCAGTAGCATATAATCTATCACGAGTTACACCTGGAGTATCTTCAACAATTGATATTTGTTTATTAGCTATCGCATTAAACAAAGTGGACTTGCCAACATTCGGTCTACCTACAAAAGCTACAATGGGTTTACTCATATTTTAAAACTCCTCCTCATATTGACAACATTTTAGTGGTCAATACCTATCCGCGATTCTACACCGCTATCAAAATAATGCTTAATATTTGTCATTTCTGTTACTAAATCAGCACGTTCAATTAATTCTACTGGTGCATATCTACCTGTTACAACAATCTCGGTTTTACCAGAAAATTTATCTAGTAATTGATAAAATGCTGTCGTTTCAATTAAGTTGTATTTCAAAACCAAGGTAAATTCATCTAGGACAATAATATCATATTCCCCTGATAAAAGCATCTTTTTTGCTTTTTCCCATCCCTTATCTGCCAAATCTAAATCAATTTGATCGGGATTTTTAAAATTCACAAAATCATTTCTGCCTACTTGATACAATTCAAAATTCGGCAACAATTCTTTAGCTTTAAACTCTCCATATTCAGGATCATCTTTTAGAAATTGTACTACTGCAACTTTAAAATTATGTCCAACAGCGCGTAAGCACAAGCCCAATGCGGCAGTAGTCTTCCCCTTACCATCACCAGTATATACTTGTAACATCTTAATTCACTCCCTTACACAACAATTCTTTTAACTGCGCACCAGTTTCTAGTATATATATATTCTTTTCTGGGAATTTTTTTCTAAAGTCTTTCAAAGTAACATTATCCAAGAACACATCTTCCCCTTTTCTTAATGTAACCGCGGGAATAATTATATTGTCATAATCACTATGACTTTGCACAGCTAACGATAAATCTTGTGCCGTAAGCAAACCTGTTACAGTTATGTCATCGCCAAAAAAATTATTATTTTGAGCATAGACAATGTTTTCAGTATTATGTTCTTGGTTAAAAAATTTAATTAAGGGATTTATAACTTTATAAGCTGATTTTCCTGTAATTAAGAGATAGTTTTGTAATTTATCACTTGCAGCTTGTTCTTGCTGCCAACTATCCAAAAAGCATCTTGTCAAACCAATACCATTTTCTAATTGGGGAAACCCATCATAATTTTCTGCTTTTGGAATTGACCAAGCGGCATTAATGTAAAATTCATCTGCTAAATAAACAAAACTACGTCCAAATTTTTCAATGCATTTTTTTTGGAAATTCTCAACCGCTTTTATTACCGCTTTACATTCTATAGCTGTAAATTGTCTAAGGTCTGGCAAATTATCGCGATATTTAGTCAAACCTACAGGAACTATTGCAACTGACAAAGTTGCAGGCGCTAAAGAAATTAATTCAGCTAATGTTTTTTCCAATACAGCACCATCATTTTTCCCTGGACAAAGCACAATTTGAGTGTGAAATTGAATCGCATGTTCCTTTAGATATGCTAACTGTGCCAAGATCTGGTCAGCATATTTATTATGCATCATTTGTTTGCGAACTTCGCCCGCTGTAGCATGAACGGAAATATACAAAGGACTTAAATGCTCCCCAACGATGCGTTGTTTATCTAACTCAGTTAAATTAGATAAGGTGACAAAATTACCGTATAAAAAAGATAACCGGTAATCATCATCTTTAACATATAAACTTTCACGCATTCCTGCTGGCATTTGTCTTACAAAGCAAAATTCGCAATTATTGTGACATTCTCGTACTCCATCAAAAACTGCGCTCTCAAATTCTAAGCCCAAATCTTCATCAATTTCTTTTTCAATAATTATTCTTTTTACTTTATTATTTTTAGCTGGGATAAACTCCAGTTCTAATTTTTCTTCTGTAAAAGCATTTCTTAGCTGAATTATATCTGAATAATTAGCTACTCCATTTACACTAACTAATATATCACCTGCACTAATATCTGAATAAGCAGCCGGTGTATTTTTTTTTATGTTAGTTATTTTTATTTCTATTGTCCACACCTTCTTTGTTGTGTAAATTTAGCTAAATCAATATTAGTCGTCTGCAACCATGCACGCAAATCACCACTGATATGAAGTTGCTTGCAACGCAACTCTAGCGATGTTTTTGCTCCAGTTAACAGCATTATTGTTCTTACTTCTTCCATTAACTGCCTAAATTCAGTAAGCACATCTTCGATATCTTTATTTTGGACAATACTATTTAAAAAATACATTGCCATACCTGTCAAATCCGCTCCCATTGCTAAGCAGCGCACAATGTCCATACTTGTTTTTATTCCACCAGTAGCAATCAAAACTTGCCTAGAAGCAAGCATTGTACTGGCCTGCGCAAGACTTACCGCAGTGGGAATTCCCCAAGTCAATAATTCTTTTTCCAGTTGTACGTTACGACGTCCAGCCTCTATTGCCAGAAAATTAGTACCTCCACAACCACCAACATCAAAATATTCAACACCAATTGTTAAAAGTTGTGACAATTGTTCTGCATAAATTCCGCACCCTGTTTCTTTTACAATAACAGGAACTTTTAAACTGCCTACAATAGTTTCAATATTTCTCAAATAGCCACGAAAACTTCGATCACCTTCTTGCATAATCAATTCCTGTGCAGGATTTAAGTGAATTTGCAAGGCATCTGCATTTATCATTGCTACTACTTCTTCAGCTTGTTTTAAATTTGCATGTGCTCCGATATTAGCAATGACAATTCCGTTTGGATTCAACTCCCGCACTATGGCAAAACTTTTACGCATTGCTATATTTTCAATTGCCGAAAATTGCGAACCCACAGCAATTGGAATTTGAAGTTGTTCCGCAATTATGGCCAACTTTCTATTATATTCAACTACATCCTGTGAACCACCCGTTAAAGCATTTATTACTACAGGATAAGCTATTTTCTTGTTTAAAAATCTAGTTGCCAAAACTACATCTGCTAAATCTAGTTCTGGCAAACAGTTATGAATTAATTTAATTTCAGATAATAGGCTACAAGCAATCTCTTCCGACTGTAATTTCAAAGCTTGTTGAATATGTTGTAGTTTTCTTGATTCACGCAACATTATTTTATAATCCTTTAAATTCCTTTATTTTTGCAATAATTTTATCTATATACCAATTAGGCGTAGAAGCCCCTGCCGTTATGCCTAACACCTCTATCTCTTCAAACATCTCTGGTACAATTTCCGCAATATCCTCAATATGCCAAGCTGGTACCAATCCTTTAACAATCTCATATAAATGTCTTGTATTCGCACTATTCAAGCCACCAATTACCAACATAGCATCAACTGTTTTTGCCAATTTAATTGCTGCGTCTTGGCGCCTTTTAGTGGCTAAGCAAATAGTTGGTTTAACCAAATAAGAAATTTTTTCTTTCTCCATTAAATTTAAAAATTCTTTAAATTTTTCCTGTTCAAATGTTGTTTGACATAAAACACCATAAGTCAATTCTCTATCTAAACTAGCTATTTCTGAAAACTCTTCTATTATAATTGATTTTTCCGACCAACTGGCGATACTTTGCACTTCTGGGTGCTTTTTTTCACCGATAATCAAAACTTGATAGCCTTGTTTTTGAAAATCTTGTGCTACCAATTGTGCTTTTTTTACATTAGGACAGGTAGCATCAAGTAAGGTACATTTTTTTTCTGTAGCAAAAGCATGTACGAGCGGTGTAGTACCATGAGAGCGAATAATTAAGGTAGAATTTTCTGGTACATCCGTTATTGATTCAATTTTGCCAATACCTTGTTCTTGCAAAGCAGCCACAACTTGAGGATTATGAATTAAACTACCCAAGGTATTAACAACACCTTCTAGCTCACTAGCTTTTTCAGCTATTGCCACAGCACGTCTCACTCCATAACAAAAACCATATTCTTCTGCCAAAATTATCTGCATAAAACTCACCTCATTCAAAACCTACATTTTTTTCAATTGCTCACTAATGCTTTCACTCAAACATTTAGTCAATTCCGTCATTCGCTCTTTACAGTTATCTTCCGTATTTATCATAAGTGGTTTCCCAAAGATAATCTTAACCTTGGGAAAAAGATTTGTAAAAGAAAGTTTTTCTGGCCCTTTTATCGCCACTGGCACAACCGTGCTTTTAGATTTTACAGCAATCATCATTGCACCTGCCTCTAAGGGAGATAAACTACCATTTTTACTCCTTGTACCCTCTGGAAATATTGCTAAAATCTTATTTTCTGCCAAAATATCCAAAGCTTTCTTAATAGCATTGCGATCTGCGCAACCTCGTTTTACAGGAAAAGCTCCCAATTTGGTAAAAACATAATTAGTTATACAGTTTTTAAACAATTCATCTTTAGCCATAAAATGGACTTTTCTATCTACTAAAGAACCTATCAAGGGTGGATCAAGCAAACTAACATGATTGCTAGCTAAAACTACGCTTCCAGTATTGGGGATATTTTCTAAACCAATTACATCTATCCTTAGCCAAATTTGCATTAAAGGGGCCAAAATTGATTTAACTAATCTATACAACATCATTCCCCCCTACGCAAATCCCGTAGAGCAAATCAACAGTTTCTTGAATAGTCAAAGTAGACGAATCAATTTCAATGGCATCTAGGGCTTTAGTTAAAGGAGAAATTGCTCGCGTCATATCCGAATGATCTCTCGCGGCAATTTCTTCCTGCAATTTTGCAAGTTCACAATTATAACCTTTGGCAATCAACTCTTTGTACCGTCTTTCTGCCCGTTCCTGAACAGTTGCGGTTAAATAAATTTTATATTTAGCTTCCGGGAAAACACACGTGCCGATATCACGTCCATCCATAACTACTCCACCAGATTTACCCATCTCTTGTTGCATTGCCGTCAAAACTTTTCTAACCATTTCATTTTGGGCAATAGCACTAACATTAGCGCTTACTTCTGGTGTCCGAATTGCTTCAGTAACATCAATATCATCTACGTAAACACTAGTTCCGTTTTTATTAGGTACAAATTTCACACATGTATTTTGGACAAGCTCTTCGATTGTTTCTTGGGTAGGTTTTTCACTAACTTGCAAACATTTCCAAGCAATTGCCCTGTACATAGCACCAGTATCAATATAAATATAAGACAATTTCTCTGCCAATATCTTTGCTACTGTACTTTTTCCTGCACCTGCAGGTCCATCAATGGCAACAATAAATTTTTCTTGCATTAATCCGAGACCTCACTAACATTTAAAATTAACTACAAACCTATTCTAATAATCCCGCCACATAACCGGTAGAAAAGGCAATTTGCAGATTAAATCCCCCTGTATAAGCATCTAAATCAATTACTTCACCCGCAAAATATAAACCTTTAATTAATTTTGACTGCATACTTTTAGGGTTAATTTCTTTAGTTGATACTCCTCCAGCAGTGACAATAGCCTCTGCAAATGGTCTTGTGCCCGTAACATTAAAACTCAAACCCTTGATTGTCTCAATCAGTCTTTGTCGAGCTGCTTTAGGCAGTTGACTTGCAACCGTATCGCCAGTAACAAAGGCCACATCTAACACCACTGGTATCAAACTTGCCGGCATTAAACTGCGCAGAATACTAGCCATTTGTTTCTTACTATTTTCCTTTAATTCCCGCTGAATTCTATTTTCAAGTGTTTGCAAATCTAATGCAGGTTTT
The DNA here is from genome assembly GCF_000384135.1 of Succinispira mobilis DSM 6222. Taxonomy (NCBI): domain Bacteria; kingdom Bacillati; phylum Bacillota; class Negativicutes; order Acidaminococcales; family Acidaminococcaceae; genus Succinispira; species Succinispira mobilis. The sequence goes on along the minus strand of NZ_KB913028.1, from coordinate 914,567 downwards.
AAATCAATTACAATTTCCACAACATTATTTTTATCTTGTAAATAATTACTAGCAAGACCGCTTAAAGTTAAAATCATCGGTCCAGTTAAGCCAAAATGTGCAAATAACATTTCGCCAAATTCACCTGCTACAACTTTACCATTAACTTTCAACTTTGCTGCAACATTTTTCAAAGATAAACCTTGTAGTTCCTTAATATATGTCAAGTCACATTCTAAAGGCACTAGAGCTGGCAAGGCTGGTACAATGTTATGTCCAACTTGGGCAGCTAACTTATAACCATAGCCATCCGAACCTGTAGTTTGATAACTATTGCCACCAGTTGCAACAATCACATTATTTGTAAAGTATTCTTTTCCTGAAAATAGTTTAACTCCAACAACTTGTCCATCTTCAATTAGCAATTGTTTAACTGCCGCATTATATAAAATTTCACCCTTGTTTTTAGTTATATAACTAACTAAAGTATCACGCACATCTCTAGCATTATCTGAAATTGGAAACGCTCTTAACCCACGCTCAATCTTTGTTTCTAAACCCTGAGCATTAAACCATTCTAATAGATCGTAATTAGAAAAGCGTCGAAAACTACTCATGAAAAATTTAGGATTGTGCGCAATATTTTTCAAAAATTCATCAAACTCACACATATTTGTTAAATTACAACGACCCTTGCCTGTAATCAATAATTTTTTACCAGCATATGCCATTTTTTCTAAAACTAACACCTTATAACCTTTATTTATTGCACTTACTGCCGCAAATAATCCCGCAGCACCTGCTCCAATAATAACTACATCAACCATCTAGTTTTGCCGCCTTATAAAGAGCCTTCACTTCTTGCTCATTTAAAATTCTGAATTTGCCCCGTCCTAAACCACTTAAGTTGAGATTCGCAATTTTAGTTCTTGTTAGCTGACGCACTGGATGTCCAATACAATCACACATTCTTCTAACTTGACGATTTTTACCCTCATGTATTGTAATTGTAAACACAGTAAGGTTTTTTTCATGTTGATATTCGACCAACTGGACTATCGCTGGTGCAGTTAAGCCATCTTCCAGTTCTACGCCAATTCTCAATTTATCTAATTGTTCTTCTAATGCGATACCTACAACCGTCACTAAATAAGTCTTATTAACATGGTGTTTGGGATGCATCAAACCTTGTGCTAAAGTTCCGTCATTTGTCAACAATAACAAGCCTTCTGTATTGTAATCCAAGCGACCTACTGGATAAACTCGTTCTTTAATTCCAGTTAAGTAATCTGCTATAGTTTTGCGGCCTTCAGGATCTACCAAAGTAGTAACGACACCCTTAGGTTTGTTAAATAACAAATATACTAGTTTTTCAGGTCTAATTGCCTGGTTATCTATATAAACTTTATCTTGTTTGGGGTCTATTTTAAAACCAAGTTCTGTTATAATTTGTCCATTAACCTTAACTTTACCCGCCAACATCATTTTTTCTGCTTCACGCCGTGAGGCTACTCCCGAACGCGCCAGAAATTTTTGTAATCTTTCTTGCATAACTATCTTTACCTTCTTTTTCTCTTAATTGCGCAAATACTTTTCAAAATACTTACTCATTGTTTATTGCTAATTTATTAAATAATTCCGTTGGCATTTCGGGTAAATCATCTAGTGAATTTAAGCCAAACTTAACCAAAAATTGCTCACCAGTCTCATATATTATTGGTCTACCAATAACAGGTTTACGGCCAGCTTCTTTTATCAAATCATATTCAAACAAAGTTTGCAATACCTTATCTACATTTACACCGCGAATATCCTCAATTTCAGCCTTTGTAACAGGCTGTTTATAGGCAATAATCGCCAGCGTTTCCAAGGCTGGGTTGCTTAGTTTAACTTCCTGTATCAGCACCAAACCTTTAAGCAATTCATGAAAATCGGCTTTTACACAAAGTTGATAACAATTAGCACAAGCAATTACGAGTAAACTGCTTTGCGTTTGTTGATATTTTTCATTGAGTAATTGTACCAAATATTCCAATTCTGCTTCATTTTCCAAGTTTAAAATTGCTACTAACCTTTCTCTTCCCAAAGGTTTTGCAAAAGAAAATAATAACGCCTCTAGCTTTTGTATTAGTATCTGACTATTATTCTGTTCTAACATCTAGCATCTTCCTTTAAACAGATTAATATAGGGGCAAAAATATCCTCTTGAATAACCACTAATTTATTTTGCTTTAACAACTCCAAAACTGCCAAAAAATAAACAACTATTTGCTCGCGACCTTCAGTTACTAACAACTCAGAAAAAGCCAATGCAGTTTTACTTTCTTTTAGTTTTTTTACTAAAGTACGGATCGCATCCTTAATGCTCAATTCGGCAACATCTATATAGCGAACTATTTCAGTTTGTTTTGTAAAATCCAACAAGTTTTGCAAGCTATTGAATAATTTTTCCACTTGACAATCTTGCAGGCGCGTCGTTTTTAAAATTAAATTACTTTCTTTGCGACTCGCTAATTTATTACGTTTTTGTAGCAACTCATTAAGCTGTTGAGCACATTGTTGAAAGCGCTTATATTCAACTAATTTATCTACTAACAAATCACGCGGATCCACCAGTTCCTGGTTTTCATCTTCAGAATTTTCCAGGCTCTTATTTTGTGGCAAAAGCATTTTCGTCTTTATTTGCAATAAAAAAGTTGCCATGCCTATAAATTCACTGGCTATTTCAATGTCGAAATCTCGCATGTTTTGCAAGTATTGTAAATATTGTCCAGTAATAGCCGCGATAGGAATATCATAGATATCAAGCTTGTTTTTTTCTAATAAGTGTAATAACAATTCTAGTGGTCCTTCAAAACTAGGCAATTTTATTTGATAATCAGCCATATTACCACATCTTCATCGCCTGTTTAACTTCTTGCATGGTTTGTTGTGCTACAACTCTTGCGCGTTTTGCGCCGTGCTCTAGTACTTCTTTTATATAATCTTGCTTATTAATAAAATGCATACGACGATGATGCGTTTCTGATAAAACATTTACCATATGTTCCGCTAAACGTTTTTTGCAATCTACACAACCAATACAAGCGTTTTCACATTCATTACGCACAGTCTGCGTATCTGGATAAGAAAACACATCGTAAAATTTATACACCACACAAACATCAGGATGTCCACAATCCGTCTTTTTAATTCTTGCTGGATCGGTGATCATTTGCCGAACTTTTGCTCGTAGCTCATCAGGGCTAGAACCAAAAGGAATTTCATTGCCATAGGATTTACTCATTTTACGCCCGTCAATCCCTGGAAGTACTGGTGCTTTGGATAGTAAAGCCTTTGCTTCAGGGAACACCGGTGCATACAAATTATTAAAGCGACGTGTTATCTCGCGTGCCAATTCCAAATGTGGGGCTTGATCCTCTCCTACTGGTACTAATTGCGCCTTATATAAAATAATATCCGCAGTCATTAACACCGGATACCCTAAAAATCCATAAGTATTAATCTCTTTACCCATTTCACCTAATTGCTGTAATTTATCTTTATAAGTAGGCACCCTTTCTAGCCAAGATAGAGGTGTCATCATCGACAACAATAAATGTAACTCCGCATGTTCTGGTACATGTGATTGTACGAAAATTACATTTTTCTCTGGGTCCAAACCTGCACTCAACCAATCTATTGCCATTTCCATTACATTATTTTGAATTTTACTAGTGTCTTCGAATGATGAAGTTAAAGCATGTAAATCTACAATCGAAAAAAAACACTCATAATCCTTTTGTAATTTTATCCAATTATCTAGCGCCCCCATGTAATTTCCCAAATGAAATCTACCTGAAGGTTGCATACCGCTAAATATTCTTTGCATATTATATCTCTCCTGTCTTTGCTCAAAATCGCATATTAAAAAACTAAGCCAACCAACCCACTCATTAACCCTAAAATCACTTGTGCAAAAGGCCTAATAATCATCCCCACAACACCTGTAAAAACTAACGCCAACAAAATATACATGCTATAAGGTTGAATTTTTTGATATTGATATAACTGTTTTGGTGATAAATAACTCGCCAAAAGTTTTGAACCATCTAAAGGTGGTATTGGGATTAAGTTAAACAAGGCAAACCAAACATTATACACCTTAAGCCACATCAAAAAAGTAAATACCCCCACGCTTAAAACCCCAACTTTACCTAATACAGCAGTAAATAAAATGGCCATAAAAGCTACGAAAAAATTAGAACCCGGGCCTGCGAAGGCAACTATTTTTATTCCACTTTTAATATTTCTAAAATTACTAGGATTTATTGCCACTGGTCGTGCCCAACCAAAACCAGCAAACAACAACAATAACAATCCAATAGGATCTAGATGTGCCAATGGATTTAAAGTAAGTCTACCATAAACTCTAGGCGTACTATCACCTAAAGAGTCGGCTGCTTGTGCGTGCGCATATTCATGAATTGTCAGCGCTACAAGCAAGGCTGGAATTCGATATATCATATCTGTATCTAAACCAAACATAAAAATTTTTTCCTCCCAAATTATTAAATTGAACAAGTTAACAAAGTATTGTCAATTTAAGAATACACATACAATATATTATACCTTATTTTGCTTTAATTGCAAAACACTTGCTACTATTGAGCTAAGATAAGTCTTATGTTATCATAGCTATATACAAATTTAAGGAGGTATAAACTCTATATGGCTAAAGATAATTCTTTTGATATAGTTTCAGAAGTTGACATGCAGGAAATGGATAATGCCGTAAATCAAACTAGTAAAGAGATTTCGCAGCGTTACGACTTTAAGGGCTCTAATGCTTCCATTACTTTAGAAAACGAAAATGAAATTAAACTTACAGGTGAAGATGACTATAAGCTCGAAACAATTTTAGATATGCTAAGAGTTCGTATGGCTAAACGTAATGTGCCATTAAAATGCCTAAATCCTGGCAAAATTGAACCAGCCTCACGTGGCACAGTGCGACAAACCATTAAAATTGAAAAAGGTCTAAGTAAAGAAAAAGCTAAAGATGTTCTTGCTTTTATTAAAACTCTAAAGTTAAAGGTGCAAGCTCAAATAATGGACGATAAAATCCGCGTAACTGGTGCTAAACGCGATGATCTTCAAGCCGTTATTCAAGCTGTTAAAAGTAAAGACTTTGATATCGATTTGCAATTTATTAATATGCGTTAAAGTACTTAAGGGGGCAATTATTTGAAAACCGCAGTTTTAGGAAATATTTTTATTGATTATAAAGGCTGGGTGCAAAGCGCCTATGATCCTGCTGGTCGCAACCAGGGCAATATTGAAATTGTGCCAGGTGGTGTAGCCCACAACGTGGCGGAAAATTTAGCTTGTTTAGGTATTCCTACATATTTTTTAACAACCTTAAACCAAGATAGTATCTCTGAGATGATTAGTAAACGCTTGTTAACTAATCATGTTTCCCTGGATTATGTTGGAAAATTCGAACGCGATGCTATTGGCATGTGGCTAGCTTTGCTTGACAAAAACGGTAACCTCTTAGGTTCTGTTTCCCACCTCCCCAACTTGAAACTCTTAGAGCAGCAGGTCAAAAATAAGCTTTACGAGCTCACACACAGCATCAATAATATTGCTATGGATATTGACTTAAATGCAGATATTGCCAATTTAATCGCCGAAAGTGTTCGAAGCAGCAAACTAAACCTTTATGCCTTACCAGGAAATTTATCTGTAATTAGCCAAAACTACGATTTATTCAAATATATGCAGTGTTTTGTTTGCAACGATATTGAAGCTGCTAAACTTTTAAACACCAGCTTCCAACCTGATGATCTTGCTAGTGCGCAACAACTAGTAAAAAAATTTAAAACTGAGTTCGGTGTGCCTCAAGCTGTAATCACCTTAGGTGAGCACGGTTCTGTCTATGTAGACATAGAGGGCAACACTGGGTTTCAACCCATATATCCGGCCCAAATGATTGATTGTACTGGCGCAGGCGATGCTTTTTTTTCAGCGGTTACGGCTTATCTAATCCGCGGCAAAAGTTTGCCTGAAGCTACTGCTGCTGGCGCGAAACTTGCCTCGCTGATAATCTCTAATCAAGAAAATACTTGCGGACAGCTTCCAGTTCACGATTTAAAGGCATAATTTTTTCTTTTTTTCTTATTTTAACAGGATAAAAATAGTTTTTATCGAATACTTAATAATAAGGATATAAAGGAGGGATTGTTATGCAAACTTTAAAACGATTAACAATTTATATCAGTGATTCTGTTTATATTGAGGACGAACCGCTATATAAAGTTTTACTTAGAAAAGCTCATGCTCTAGATTTAGCTGGGGCTACTGTCTCTCGGTGTGTGGACGGATTCGGTGCTAACACACGTTTAAAAAAAAGAAGTCTACTTGACAGCATTAATCCCGTAGCACCGTTATGCATCGAAATTATTGATAGTCTCGAATATATTGAAAAGCTATTGCCTTTTATCGAAGAATACGTAAATAAAGGCATTGTCATTATGGAAGATGTTCAAGTTTTAAAATATGCCCGCGCTGATAATATAAAAGGTAAAGCTTAAACTTTTTATTATAGCTTTCTTAAGAGTGAGCCCCTTACTAAGGGACTCACTCTTTTAATTCCCTATTTACTAAAATCAACGAGGACAGGCTCAAGTTACATAACTTGAGTCTATCCTCGTTGATTTTAAATTAAATTATTACAGCGCCTTGCATATCCACATCAAAAACGTGATATACCGAGTTAATATTTTTCTCTTTAAACACCGCTTGCATACTTTCTCCAATACGTTCACAGTCAGCATCTAAGGGGCAAAACGCCATCAAAGTTGATCCTGCCCCACTAATAACAGCCCCATAAGCACCGTTTTCTTTGGCAACAGTAAAAACTTCCCGCATGCCGGGGATTAATTGTTGTCGATAAGGTTGATGTAAACAATCATTTAAGGCATGTTCTAATTTATCCAACTCTCCACTTTGAATGCTTAATACAAACAAAGCTGCTCGTGACAAATTAAAAATTGCATCTTGCATGCTAACATGTTCTGGCAAAACTGCCCGCGCTTTTACCGTGGCTAGTTTAAGTTCAGGAACAATTGCCACTAATTTAAAAGCCTGCTTAGGTTCTACCTGCAAAGCATAGGCCCGCTCTTTTTGTATGTAACTTAGAGTAATGCCGCCAAGCAAAGCTGGCGCCACATTATCCGGGTGACCTTCAATATCATTTGCTAATACCAATAATTCTTCTTTATCCAAATTAAGTTTAGCAAAATAATTACCTGCTATAACACCCGCCACAATCGCACTAGAGCTACTGCCTAAACCGCGCGAAAGCGGAATATTATTATGCATTTTTAGGCTTATACCCAGTGGTGCTGGTAAATTATACTTTTTAAAAACATAGAGCAAGCTGTCAATTGCTAAATTAGTTGCCGTAGGTGAGAAAAACTCTGCCCCTTCACCAGTTGCCTGTACCTTAATTTCTGCCTCTTGCGTAACCTCAAAAGTAAACAAATTATAATAAGTACAAGCAATACCTAAGCAATCAAAGCCTGCGCCACAATTAGCCGTTGTCGCTGGCACACGTATTTTAATTTCATTTGCCATAATTTCTATTCCTCAAAATCATCATCTTCTACGCGAATTACATTACATATTTCGCTTACAATCGGCATTACCTCTAAAGTCTGAATTGCCATGCGCAAATTGTTTTCTTGAACTTTATGAGTAACCACAACTAATTCAGCATTACCATTTACTTGGCGTTTTTGTAATACAGAACGCAGGCTCACTTGTTGTGAACCAAAAGCCGCAGAAATAGCCGACAATGCCCCAGGGCGATCAGCCACTAACAAGCGAATATAAAACGGAAATTGCATTTCATCAACACTACAAACTGGTTTATGGTCATAGCAACCACAAGTCATGAAACTTTTGTTTTCTAAAACAATGTTTTTAGCAATATCCATTATATCAGCACATACCGCACTGGCCGTTGGCGTTTTTCCCGCCCCGCGACCATAAAACATTACATCGCCTACAGCGTCGCCACTTACAAAAATGGCATTAAATACATTGCCAACATTAGACAAAGGATGTGTTTTGGATAAAAATGTCGGATGGACCCGCAAATTTATTCCCTTTTCACAAGCTTCAGCAATTGCTAACAGTTTCACCACATAGCCAAACTCTGCTGCATACTCAATATCACGACTCCCAATTGTTTCAATCCCTTCAATACTCACTTGATCTAGCCCAAAACGAGTATTAAAAGCAATAGAAGCTAAAATCGCAATTTTTCTGCCCGCATCAAAACCACCTACATCAGCCGTCGGATCTGATTCTGCATAACCCTGATCTTGTGCTTCTTTTAACACTACGGGAAAGTCTAATTTTTCTTCAGTCATTTTAGTCAACATGTAGTTAGTTGTACCATTGACAATGCCCATAACTTTAGTGATTTTGTTAGCTGCCAAACACTGTTTCAGCGGACGAATAATCGGAATACCTCCACCTACGCTGGCTTCAAACATCAAAGCTACTTGGTTTTCTTCCGCTATTGCAAAAAGCTCCTCGCCATATTTGGCAATTACATCTTTATTTGCCGTTACAACATGCTTTTTACTCGCTAAAATCTTGCGAATAAAAGTATGTGCTGGTTCTTCACGCCCAATTAACTCTACTACTATTTGAATTTCAGGATCATTGATGATTTCTTCTAAATCTTGAGCAATGGCATATTTACCTTGCAAACCGGCTATTATTGTTGCGTTAGTTTCTAAAACTTTTTTAACATTTAAACTTATGCCGATTTTTTTAGAAATGTCTTCACCATTTTTTTCCAATACTTCTAAAACACCAGAACCTACAGTTCCAGCGCCAATTAACGCAATGTGAATTACCTTACTCAAATTTATCATCCCTTTTCTCTTTAAACTTGTCCCAAAACCTCTAATCTTTTTACGCCGTCAATCATCCGCAACTTATCAAGCAAGGCTTCCATATCCACTAACAAATCTTTAGTTTCAATCGATAAAGTCGTATTAGCTACTCCTTGCAATGGTATTCCTTGGTTTATAGTTAAAATACTGCCACCATCATTAGCAATCGTATTTAAAACGCGAGATAGTACACCAGCTTTATGCTCTAAGAGAATAGATAAGCTTATTATTTTTTCGCGACTTGCTTCATAAAATGGAAATACAAAATCTTTATACTTATAATAAGCACTACGACTTAGACCCATCTTTTCCACTGCTTCGTTAATAGTTTTTACCTCACCACGCTTTAGCACTTCTTTAACTTTAATAGTCTTTTTTATCGCTTCTGGTAAAATTTCCTCTTTAACTAAATAAAAAGTAGATTTTTCTGTCATAAAATACTCCTCCTAGTGCAACTCATGCAGATAATTTTCTTTACTCAATAGACATTATACCTTTTTTTAGGACATATTTCAATATCTTTTTTGGTTAGTTAACAAATTTATCCTAAGAAAAAATACAAAAAATACGCACGTTTAGCCTACTTTATGGTAAAATAAGAGTTAGTGTCTGTAAATAATCAAGTTGAGGTGACAATATTGGCAATAAAAGGAATTCTTTTTGACTTAGACGGTACGTTAGTTGATACTACTGGTTTAATTATTGATTCTTTCCATTACACTATCGAAAAGGTTTTGGGTCGAACTACTAGCCAGGAAGAAATTCTCAGTTATTGGGGGATGACTTTGCGCGATAGTATGTATGCCTATTCACCCGAAAAACGGGAAGAATTAATTCAAGTTTATCGCCATTATAATGAAACAATGCATGATAAACTAATTAAGCCCTTTCCTAAAGTCCAAGAAACTCTACACGAACTAAGCCAACTAGGCATTAAATGCGCCATTGTTACATCTAAAATGACTCACACAGCCAAACGAGGTCTAGAAATTTTTAATTTACATACTTATGTGGAAGATATAATCGGCATGGATAAATGTCAACATCACAAACCCCATCCCGAACCGGTACTAAATGGACTAGCAGCGCTTAATTTAGCCGCGCACGAATGTCTTATGGTTGGCGATAGTGTACAAGATTTACAAGCAGCTCATAATGCAGGTGTACCTGCTGTGGGAGTTGCTTGGAGCTTACTTTACCCTAGTGGCACACTAACTAGCCAAGCACAACCTGACTATATTATCCACAACATGCCCGATTTATTAAAAATTATTAAGGGGGAGTAATCATGTTAGCAATAATTGGTGGGAGCGGTGTTTATAACCCAGAACTGCTTGAAGATCTTACAACAGCTCAAATCTCAACACCTTATGGCTCGGTAGAATATGTTCAAGGTAATCTCGAAGGCCAAGCGGTAGTATTTTTAACTAGACATGGTGGCGGACACACCGTACCGCCACACTTAGTAAATTATCGCGCCAATATCTGGGCCTTAAAAAAATTAGGCGTAACTAAAATAATTGCCACCGCCGCAGTCGGCTCTTTAGATCCACATATCGCCCCTGGCGACTTTGTTTTAGTTGATGACTTTTTAGATTTTACCAAAAGCCGACCCACAACTTTTTTCGACGGTCAAGAGGGTAAAGTATTGCATGTAGATATGAATCACCCTTATTGCCCTTGTCTGCGCGAAGATATTTTGACCGCAGCTCAAACTTTACAATTGCCGATGGTTAAAACTGGCATTTACGTTTGTGCTGAAGGGCCACGCTATGAAAGCAAAGCCGAAATAAAAGTATTTCAGCATTTAGGTGGCACAGTTGTGGGCATGACCAATGTTCCCGAATGTGTTTTAGCTAAAGAAGCCGAAATGTGTTACGCCACAATTTGTTTAATTACCAACTATGCCGCTGGCATTACGAAAAACAATCTTACCTTTAAAGAAGTTGTCGATATAATGGAAGTAAAAAAATTAGAACTACAAAATTTATTACGCCTGTCAATTGTTGCCGCGCGTAATTCTGATTGTACTTGCAATTGCTTCCAAGCTGCCACAGAAATAGGAGGCTTTAAAGTTTAATGAAAACCATGTCTTGGACGGCAAAGCAGTTGATTTTATTAGATCAGACTAAATTGCCGCTAATTGAAGAATATATTACCTGTACTGATTATCAACGTGTAGCCTTGGCTATCAAACGCCTAGAAGTAAGAGGTGCGCCAGCTATCGGCGCGGCTGCGGCTTTTGCTTTAGTTTTAGCAGCCTTAGAGCTAAGCGCACAGCAACTTTCTTATTCGGAATTTGTCAACCAACTAAAAAACTGCCAACAAGAAATTGCGGCAGCTCGGCCTACAGCAGTTAATTTGTTTTGGGCCTTAGAAAAAACTTTTGCGCTAACAGCTACTTGTCAAACAGTAGCTGAGCTGATAACTGCCCTAGAGCAAACGGCTCTTAGCATTTATCAAGATGATGTTCAAGCCAATCAAAAAATTGGTGAATATGGTGCGGCGTTATTTACCGAACAAATAAACATCCTAACCCACTGCAATGCAGGCGCTCTGGCAACTTGCGGCATTGGTACAGCTTTAGGTGTAATAAAAGTCGCCCATCAACAACATAAAATTGGCATGGTTTATGCTGATGAAACACGTCCGCTTTTACAAGGCGCACGTTTAACTAGTTTTGAATTACAACAAGCTGGCGTGCCCGTAACTGTGATAACTGATAATATGGCTGGTTGGGTTATGAAAAACAAAATGATCCAAGCTATCGTTGTCGGTGCTGATCGCATTGCCCAAAATGGCGATACGGCCAATAAAATCGGTACTTATTCTTTAGCTGTACTCGCTAAAGAACACCAAATTCCGTTGTATATTGCTGCTCCCATCTCGACTTTTGATTTTTCTTTAGTAGATGGCGAAGCAATTCCAATTGAAGAACGTAGTGCCCTAGAAGTTCAAAGTATTCAAGGTGTGGCAACTACGCCACCGGCTATGCCAGTTTTTAACCCAGCTTTTGATGTAACTCCAGCGGCCTATATTCAAGGCATCATTACCGAGTACGGAGTTATTCAGCAACCTACGGCTGCTAAAATTCTCGCCTTTCGAAAGCAACATCAACTTTAATTTCTAACCACTTTTTAAGGTTAAGATATAAATTATTTATAAACGAAGGAGCTAATAATCAATGAAAAGTATGATCCGTGATATTAATCTAGCTAAAACAGGACACCAAAAAATCGCTTGGGTAAAAGAATACATGCCCGTACTTAAAGACCTAGATGCGCGTTTGTCACAAAGCAAACCTTTTGCTGGTAAAAAAATGGTAGTAACCATTCACTTAGAAGCTAAAACTGCCTACCTAGCGCAAGTATTGAAAAATGCTGGTGCTGAAGTAGCGATAACCGGTAGTAATCCCCTTTCCACTCAAGACGATATTGCTGCAGCTCTCGTAGAAAGTGGCATTCATGTATTTGCGACTCACAACTGTACTGCTACGGAATATGATGAATTTCTCCATCGCGCCCTTGATATTGAACCAGATTTAATTATCGATGACGGCGGCGACCTAGTTTCTTTATTACACGGTGAACGAGCTAATTTAGCGAAAAACATCATCGGTGGCTCAGAAGAAACAACTACAGGTGTACATCGCCTTAAAGCTTTAGATAGCCAAAACAAATTAAATTTCCCAATGATTGCCGTAAATGATGCTTACTGTAAATATCTTTTCGATAATCGTTATGGTACTGGCCAATCTTCTTTAGAAGCAATTATGCACTCTACCAACTTAGTTATCGCTGGAAAAAATGTGGTAGTTGCTGGCTATGGCTGGTGTGGTAAAGGCGTAGCAATGCGCGCTAAAGGCTTGGGTGCCAATGTTATCGTAACTGAAATTAACCCAATTAAAGCCGTAGAAGCAATGTTTGATGGCTACCAAGTTATGAGCATGAATGATGCCGCTAAAGTTGGCGATATTTTTGTAACTGTTACTGGTTGTTGCGATGTTATTACCAAAGAACATTTTGCCGTAATGAAAGATGGCGCAATTTTATCTAATGCTGGTCATTTCGATTTAGAAGTAAATGTCGTAGATTTAAAAGCTATGTCCGTAGTTGAACCATATGAAGCAAGGAAAAACATTATGGCTTATACTATGGCTGACGGTCGTAAACTCAACCTAATTGGTGAAGGACGTTTAGTAAATTTAGCGGCTGGCGATGGTCATCCAACTGAAATCATGGACTTATCTTTCGCTATGCAAGTGTTAGCAATGCTTTATGTTCAAGACAATAAAGGTAAATTAGAAAATCATCTCTACACTTTACCAGAAGATTTAAATACTCAAGTTGCTGCTTTAAAATTAGCTTCACGCGGTTTAAGCATTGACTCTCTAACTACAGCTCAAATCGAATACTTAAACAAAGCGTAGGCCAAAACCATGCTGTTAACTAAATTAAAACAAGAACTACTTGCCGCAGGCAAGTTCCTAGTTGCGAAAAATCTCGTAGCTGGTACTTGGGGTAATCTTAGTGTACGCTTAAATAATCAGGTTATAATTACTCCTTCGGGGAGTAATTATAACCTCTTAACTATCGAGGACTTAGTGGTGGTGGACTTAAAAGGTCAAATACTCAGTGGGAATCGTCCCCCTTCTTCTGAACTCGCTTGCCATTTAGCGGTATACAACCAACACCCCCAACTACAAGCTGTTGTCCACACCCATAGTCTATATGCCAGTGCCTGCGCCGCAGCGCGTCGCCCGATCCCCGCTATTATTGAAGACTTGATTCAAATTGTGGGTGGCGATGTCGCTGTTGCCACTTATGCTTTGCCTGGTACAGCTGAACTAGCAAATAATCTAGTTACAGCCCTAGCCGATAAAAGTGCCGTCTTACTGGCTAACCACGGTGTAGTTACCTGTGGTATTTCTTTAAATGAGGCCCTATTGGCTGCGGAAATTGTCGAAAAAGCTGCGCAAATTTTTATCTTAGCCCAACAACTTGGGGGTGGAGTTATTTTACCGCCAGAAGATATCGCGATTATGCGCAATTTCTACTTAGCCAAATATCGAAAATTACAGGAGGGTTAAACCTTGAATACACTCATTAAAAATGTTGAACTTTATGAAAATGAGCAATATGTAAACCGCCACATTACAATTAGCGACAATATTATCACAGCAATTACGCCTAATCTTCCCTCAGAACTTGATTTTGATGTTGTAATTGATGGTAGTAATAAATTTGCCACCCCTGGTCTAGTAAACACTCATACCCATGCGGCTATGACTTTGTTTAGAAGCTATGCTGATGACATGTTTTTAATGGATTGGCTGGAAAATAAAATTTGGCCAGCCGAAGCTAATTTAACTGCCGAAGATGTTTACTGGGGAACGCTGTTGAGCATTGGCGAAATGCTCAAATCTGGTACTACTTGCTTTGCCGATATGTATTTTTTCATGGATGAAGTTGCTAAAGCCGTAGAAACCAGTGGTATTCGCGCTTGCCTTTCTAGAGGGTTAGCCGGTGTTGCACCTAACTCGGATAAGTCTTTGTTAGAAGCTAAAGAATTCTGCCTAAAATGGAACGGCGCTGCTAATGGGCGCATCACCACGATGCTTGGGCCTCATGCCCCTTACACTTGCCCACCTGATTATTTAAAACAAGTTATCGAAGTAGCAAAAGAAATTAAAGCTGAAATTCATATCCACTTATCAGAAACAAAATTCGAAGTCGATACTTGCATTGAAAAATTCGGTAAAACCCCGATTGCCCACATGGATAGTTTAGGCTTGCTAGACTTAGGTGTTTTAGCGGCACATTGCGTACATGTTACCCCAGAAGATATTCAGCTTATGAAAGCGAAAAATGTCCGTGTTGCCCACAACCCCCAAAGTAATTTAAAACTAGCTAGTGGTATCGCCCCAGTTCAACAAATGTTAGAAGCTGGCCTAATTGTCGGCCTCGGTACGGATGGCGCGTCTAGCAATAACAATCTAGATCTTTTAGAAGAAGTTCGTCTCGCGGCACTTTTACATAAAGTACGCGAAGATAATCCCAAAGTAATTCCTGCGCAAACCGCCTTAGAAATGGGTACAAGTTGCGGCGCACAAGCTCTAGGCTTAGATAAAGTAGGCAAATTAGCTGTGGGCTACAAAGCCGATATCGTCTTATATGATATGAACAAACTTACTTGGGCTCCGAAACATGACCGTAATTCCCTGTTAGTCTACTCGGCCAACTCCAGCGATGTTCATACCGTACTAGTAGACGGCCAAGTCCTAGTTGCCGACGGTAAACTTACCACTATTGACGAAGCACAAGTAATTGCTGAAGTATCCAAACGTGGTCTTGATTTAGTGAAATAAAAACTGCCTTACAAGGAGGTAATCTTATGAGCAAAATCGCCCTTGAAGATATTGGCGCTTATGCTGTTGCCGCTTTTAAAGAAGGTAACAACTGCGCTGAATCTATACTCCACGCTTTTAATACTAGTAAATTAACCAATATTCCCCCGGAGAGTATTCGCCTGGCCTCATGTTTTGGCGCGGGCATTGGTAAAGCTCGTGACTTTTGTGGCGCACTTTCTGGCAGTGTCATGGTTTTGAGTTATTTGGTCGGCCGAGCTGATTGTCGCGAAAAAACTTTACCAGGCATTTATAAACTTAGCAATGAGCTACACCAGCGGTTTTCCGAACATTTCCATTCTACATCCTGCAAAGAACTTATGACTTATGAGTTTGGCACGCGCGAACATTTGAAAAATTGCTTAGTAATTACCAAAGAAAGTGCCATCCTCTTAGCAGAGTTTTTAGCTGAAAACCAATTAATTGAACTATAAATAGCAAACAACCTCGCAAATTTACTTTTGAGAGGTTGTTTTATTTAGGAGGTTTTTATGATATATACTTATTCTATCCTAATAATTATATTACTTTTACTTATTATACTGTATTTGCAATTCAAAAAAACTTACAAAAATAATGATATTATTTCCATGATGAATCAAATAACAACTTTGTTATCCTACATTGAAAGATTAGAGAGAACCAATAAGGATGATGCCTTAAAAAACCGAGATGAAATTCGTTCTATGAGTAGAGAATTGACATGTGCCATTGAACATCAAATGCAAGAACTTTCAAAAGTTCAACATAGCAATCTCGAACTTCAAAGTAAATCCAACAGCGAATTAAACAAAATGGTTTTCGAAAAATTAAATCAACTTTTAACAAATTCCAGTTTAAATTCCAAAGAACTCCGCGGAGAAGTTACTTCTAGCTTAACCTCTATACACGCAACGACCATTAATTCATTAAAAGAAATTTCTTTAAAACAAAAAGAACAACTAGTATCTATATCAGATAGTATGAATAGAATGCAACAAAGCACCACTCAAAATCTTGAATCGCTTCGCAATGCTGTTGAATTAAAATTGCAAAATATACAAAATGATAATAACAAACAGTTAGAAGAAATGCGGAAAACAGTAGATGAAAAATTACAAGGAACTTTAGAAAAACGTTTAGGGGAATCTTTTAAGCAAGTAAGTGAAAGATTAGCATTACTTCATAAAGGTATTGGCGAGATGCAGTCTTTAGCAATAGGCGTAGGTGATTTAAAAAAAGTTTTATCTAATATTAAAACTAGAGGTACTTGGGGGGAAGTGCAATTAGAATCACTATTAGAGCAAGTATTACCTAGTAATCAATATTTTAAAAACTTCTCAATAAAGCAAAACAATGAACGAGTTGACTTTGCAATAAAATTACCTAATCAAACTTACGAGGATAATAATCATATTGTATTGCCAATAGATGCAAAGTTTCCTTTAGAAGATTATCAAAATCTACTATCTGCTCAAGAAAATGGAGATATTTCTCTAATAGACTTATATTCAAAGCAACTAGAACGTCGTATTAAAGATTGTGCAAAATCTATTTTTACCAAATACATTTCCCCTCCAAAAACAACTGATTTTGCTATAATGTTTTTACCAATAGAAGGTTTATTTGCGGAAGTGATTCGCATCCCTGGTCTTACAGATATGGTTCAGAGAGACTTCCGAGTTGTAATTGCTGGTCCAACAACTTTATGGTCTATTTTAAATAGCCTGCAAATGGGATTTCGAACTCTTGCTATACAAAAACGTTCTAGTGAGGTTTGGATACTACTAGATTCTATAAAAAATGAATGGAGTAAATATGGTGAAGCATTAGATAAGGTTAGAAAAAAAATTGATGATGCTTCAACTTCTCTTGATTTTGTAACTACTCGCTCAAAAGTTATATCTAACAAACTAAAAAAAGTTGAGTCAATCTCTGATAGTGACAAAACAGCTCTTTTAGTTTATGATGAAAACTAGCAATATTTTAGTACTAATACATTTTAATATGTATTTTTTATTATACCTTTTATTTTATTAAACTTCTGTAAAAACAAGGAGTGATGCTATTATGTTTTTTGGGCGCAAATTTCAAATTGCAATTCTAACGGCCATTTTCTTATTTAGCCTACAAACAGTTGCATTTGCCAAGACTAATCAGCATTTAATACCTTATCCTTCCGGTTATATCCTGGATCAAGCTGGCGCCTCTAGCTATAAAGATATTGGTAATGTGCCAAAATCTCGCTACTTTAATTCTTTAGATTTTTTTAAACTTCGCTCCAATAAGCAGGGGCTAACAATTCTTAGCAACTACAAAACTTACCAACAAACTACAGAAACTACTTGTGGCCCTGCGGCAGCTCTGACAGTTTTACAGCATTTTGGCAATACAAATTATCACGAATTGCAATTGGCTGGCCTAATGAATTGTTTAAATGAGCGTAACGAACGTGGCGAAATAGGCACTAGCACTGCTAACATGGCCAATTTTTTCTCAAGTATCGGTTGGCAGGTAGAATCTAGTCAAACTTTTGCGGGTGCTGCTAAACCCAGTTTCTTAGAACCAACTGAATTTAAAAACTTTATTTTACAACATTTGCAAAACAACACGCCAATTCTCGTGGAAAATATTGATTGGGGCGGACATTGGCGTGTAATTATTGGTTATGATACCATGAACACCGCCCATACTCATGATGATGTTCTAATTATGGCTGATAGTTATGATGTGGCTGATCACCAACAAGATGGTTATGTAGTTCAACCTTTTGAAAAATTCTTTTATATTTGGTTTGATATCAATATGTTACCGATTGAGCAACGAACCCAACAATGGCTAGCCGTCTCTCCCAAAAAATAAGCCTCTTTTCAATAACACGCTTTAAGCATTGCCGCTATTTTGTGTATAATTGCTTTGCCCAAAATTAAAAAACAAAACAACCTAAAAGCTGGACTCTATTCTTCCCTGCTTTTAGGTTGTTTTATTTTCTAATTCTTCTTATTTAAACTACTCTTAGTTACAAATTTAACCGCTAACTAAATTCCCTAGTTATTCCATAGTCGCTTCACAGTAGCATTAGTTAACTAACAAATTGTTCCCCCACCTAACACGTATTCCCCTTGATAAAATACTACGGCTTGTCCAGGTGTTATTGCGGCTTGGGCTTGCTCGAATTCTACTAGATAGCTATCTTGATCAATTTGCTCTAACCAAGCTGGTTGTTCTGTTTGATTGTAGCGGGCTTTGGCTAAAACTTTAACTCTACCTTGAATAGTCGCACAACTTATTAAGTTTACATCTTTAGCAATTAAAGTTTTTTGCATGAGTTCCGCTTTAGAGCCAATAATTAGACGGTTACTATCCATATCTTTGGCACATACATAGTGTGGCGTCGGTAGGGCTAAGCCAATTTTTTTGCGCTGGCCAATAGTATAGGCATATAAGCCTTGATGCTCGCCTAAAACTTTGCCTTGTTTATCAACAATTTCTCCTTTAGGCGGTTCTTCACCAGTATACCGCTTAATAAAATCCACATAACTACTATTTTTCACAAAACAAATATCTTGACTTTCTTGTTTTTGAGCAGTTACAAAATTTTGCGCACTGGCAATTTGTCGTACTTCTTGTTTGCTTAATTGTCCTAGCGGAAAAATAGTTTGTGCTAATTGTGCCTGCGTCAAGCAATAGAGAAAATAGGTTTGGTCTTTGCTGA
Source organism: Succinispira mobilis DSM 6222 (assembly GCF_000384135.1). Lineage (NCBI taxonomy): Bacteria > Bacillati > Bacillota > Negativicutes > Acidaminococcales > Acidaminococcaceae > Succinispira > Succinispira mobilis. The sequence continues at coordinate 895,534 of NZ_KB913028.1, read as the reverse complement.
TATCCCGAGCCTTTTTGAGCAAATAGCGGCCTGTTGCCTGTGGTTGTTCAATTTGAGCATAATGACCCGTTGCTAAATAGTCAAAGCCAATTTCCCTGGCCCGCATTAACATTTTTTCAAATTTTATATAACGATTACAGTCTATACAAGGATTAGGCGTTTGAGCCGCTTGATAGCTGGCAATAAATCGCTCTATAACATCATTTTTAAAATAGTCCACAAAATTTAACACATAGTAGGGAATATCTAAACGTGTTGCCACCGCACGGGCATCTTCTACATCACGCAAGGAGCAACAGGTTTTTGCCGTATCCACAGCAACATCAACATTATTAAATAGTTTTAAAGTTGCGCCAATAGTTTCTAAAGCCTGCTGTTTTATTAAATAAGCGGCGACCGAGCTATCTACACCGCCACTCATTGCTACCATTACTTTTTTTGTTTGCATTTATTTAACCTTCAAACAACGGAGTGGATAAATAGCGCTCCCCATTGTCCGCTAGTAGCACTACAATAGTTTTACCTGCATTTTCTGGCAAGCTAGCTAATTGAGTCGCCGCCGCTACTGCTGCTCCCGCTGATATCCCGATTAATATCCCTTCAGTTTTCGCAACTGTACGCGCCGTTGCAAAAGCTGTTTCATTTTCTACCGTGATTATTTGCTCATAAATTTTAGTATCTAAAGTATCGGGAATAAAACCTGCGCCAATACCTTGAATTTTATGCGGGCCCGCAGCTCCACCTGATAACACGGGCGAATCTTTTGGTTCTACAGCAACTATTTTAATTGCTGGATTTTGACTTTTTAAATAGGCCCCAACTCCTGATACCGTGCCACCTGTACCGACCCCAGCGACAAAAATATCCACTTCGCCTGCGGTATCTTCCCAAATTTCTACACCAGTAGTAGCTTGGTGCACTGTAGGATTAGCTTTATTGGTAAATTGGCTAGGAATAAAACTATGAGGAATTGTTGCCGCAAGCTCCTGCGCTTTTTCAATTGCGCCTTTCATGCCTTTAGCTCCTTCGGTTAACACTAATTCGGCCCCATAAGCTTTTAATAATTTACGGCGTTCAATACTCATTGTCTCTGGCATTGTTAAAATAATCCGATAACCCTGACTAGAGGCAATCGCAGCCAACCCAATGCCAGTATTGCCACTTGTAGGTTCGATAATTACCGAATCCTTGCTTAAAATACCTGCGGCTTCTGCCGTTTCTATCATGGCTTTGGCAATCCGATCCTTAACACTACCTGCGGGATTAAAGTATTCTAGTTTAGCCAAAATTCTAGCTCCCAGTTGATGTTGCGCTTGGTAATTGCTTAACTCTAGTAGTGGTGTATGACCGATTAATTCAGTAATGCTTTTAGCTATTTTCATGATTATCACTCCTGTTTTTATTTAACATATATTTCCTATCTGTTTACTATGTTTTTATTTTACAACTAACTATTTAGTTTGTCAAGCTATTTTCAGCCCACTCTTCTGTTTAGCTAAAAAAGTTTGAGAAGATCTTTGAGCTTTATTGTGTATTGTGTAAGGGGCGAAAATTTCTACATAATCCGATAGCCGACTTTGAAAAAGCAACCCTTGTAATATTTCTCGATTAGTGAAAACATTATTTTTACAATTACAAACGGCAAGTTCAGGCTATCAACCTTAAACTTGCCGCCAACGTTATTTAAATATTAAAATCATAGCCTGCTTTTTCTTTACTACGCTGTGCTAGATCAGCTAGTGTTATACTGTCTACATAGTTGTTAACCACTTGTTCTAGCCCCTGCCAAAACTCTCTTGTTACACAAGCCACCAAGCGATTACAGTCAGCTTCAGCTGTATCTAAACAAGCAACTGGGGCTAGGCTACCTTCGGTCACCCGCAAAATATCGCCCACTGTATACTCTTGGGCTAATTTGCGCAATTTATATCCCCCTTGAGGGCCACGGACACTATTTAACAGTCCCGCTTTACTAAGCAAACTAACAATTTGCTCTAAATACTTAATCGAGATATCTTGGCGACGTGAAATATCTTTTAAAGTTATATATTCACCTGTGTTATATTGTGCTAAATCAATCATTAAGCGCAAAGCATATCTACCCTTTGTAGAAATTTTCATCTTCCCCATCACCTCTACAAAAATATACCACATGCCTGATATTTAAGCAAATAAGCAGCATCTTAATCTATTACACGCTCATATAAACATAGCCACATTATCAAAGCCACACAGCCGACAATCGCAAATAAAATTCCCAGGAAACTAATAATATTTGTCCAACCTAATGACACCAACAAAGTGCCAACTCCGCCTAAAAACATGGCCGAAAAACCCATTAGTGAGGAAGTTGTACCGGCGTTTTCATGTTTTCCGAGCATAATATTTGCTCCAGGGGGGCGCAATACCGATCCTGCTAAAGTGTTCGGAATGATTGTTGCGAGAAATAACCATTCATTATTACTACCCCAGAAATACATACACAACCCAGAAATAATCATCGTAGCAAAACAGGCCGCAACTAAATTTCTAATTTGAAAATATTTTCTGAGCACTTTAATATAGATAATGGGTGAGACAATAGTTATTGCTGCATTAGCCGCAAAAAACAAACTAAATTGTGTCGCACTTAAATTAAAAAACATCATATAAATATAAGATGCGCTTACAATATAACTTAAAAAAGGAATAAGTGGTAAAGAGAAAATTAAAAGTAAGGCCGCAAGCTTAAATTTGCTTAAAGCTACTTTAATATCCCATAGGGCACTAGCAATTGTAAACTCACTATTACCGCCATGTGTTTCCGTGAAAAACAAAGTGCTGATGGTGGCAATCAAGCCTGCCGCGGCCAAAACTATAAATACCACCTGCCACTCTGGGAAAAAATTTAAAATCGCCGCGCCCAAAAGTGGTGCTACCATGGGCGCTAATACAGCAATCGACTGCACAGTAGCTAAAGCAGTTTCACGTTCTTTAGCTAAGTACACATCTTTAATTATGGCACTAACCACCGCTACTGAGGCCGCCCCGCCCAGCGCTTGAAAAATCCGCCCGCCAATTAACTGCCAAATATTTTCTGAAAAAATACAGACTAGGCTAGCTAGCGTATAGCTGACAAGTCCTGTAAGCAAGATCTTTTTGCGCCCAAACTTGTCACTTAATGGACCCCATAGTAAAATACCAATACTGTAAAAAACAAAAAACATACTCAAGGTCAAATTAACCGTGCTAATTGGCTGATTGAAATATGTTACCATTTTCCCTAATGAGGGTAAATATATATCCGTTGAAATAGGGGCAAAAGTCCCCACTAATGCTAAATATATCAAAAATATTTTTTTGCCAAAATATTTTTGTTTATTTTCTTTATTGCTAGTTAAATTCATATTTTCCCCCTAGTTCTAACCCCGGCAAGTATTTTAGATAGAAAAATGCAAGGCTTCGCTGCCTTGCATTCTATTACTTACCCGTACTGCCTGTGCCACCACTGCGTACTGCCTGTGGAGCAACTTCGTTATCTACACAAAGATATTTATAAAAAATCCCTTGCGCAATCCGTTCACCATTACGAATAACTACTTGGTGTTGACCAAGATTCCTTAAAACAATAATAATATGGCCTTCATTATCAGGATTATTATAGTAATCACAATCAATAATTCCTTGACTATTTACTAGCATTAATTCCTGTTTAATTGCTAAACTAGAGCGAATATGCAAACCCAAAAATTCATCTGGCAACATACAGACTTTAAGACCAGTTGCAATTTTAACACATGCTTTTGGCTCAATCACATAATCACCTAAAGCACTAATGTCATAGCCTGCTGAATATTGAGTTTTGCGAGCAGGCATCACAATGTCCTGGCCCACAAAACTGCTTACAACTTCAAAACCACGTACCCGCATCAACATTAGGCTTTTTCTTGTAAAATTTCTTTTCTAGATAAGTTAACTCGGCCTTGTCTATCTACTTCAGTAACTTTTACGATAATTTCATCGCCTACTGAAACAACATCTTCCACTTTATTAACCCGCTCTAAAGCTAATTGTGAAATATGTACAAGACCTTCTTTACCTGGTAAAATTTCTACAAATGCGCCAAATTGCATCAGGCGTGTTACTTTACCCAAATAAGCTTTGCCAACTTCGACTTCAGCTGTAAGTTGTTCAATAATTTTTATGGCTTTTTGCGCTGCTGTTTCATCAACCGCTGCAATAAAGACCTTACCATCATCTTCAATGTCAATTTTTACACCAGTTTGATCGATAATGCTTTTAATTACTTTGCCGCCAGGCCCAATAACATCGCGGATTTTATCAGGTTTAATTTGCAAAGTAATAATTCTTGGTGCATATTTAGATAACTCTTCATTTGGCGTATTAATCGCTTGCATCATCTTATCTAAAATAAAAGCCCTACCACGTTTAGCTTGTTCTAATGCTTGCTCAAAAATTTCTTTATTAATACCATCTATTTTTATATCCATTTGAATTGCGGTAATACCTTTTGCAGTTCCCGCAACTTTAAAGTCCATATCACCTAAAGCATCTTCCATCCCTTGAATATCTGTTAAAATCGTGAAATATTCACCATCTTTTACAAGTCCCATAGCCACACCAGATACTGGCGCTTTAATCGGCACACCAGCTTGCATTAAAGACAACGTGCTACCGCACACACTACCCATAGAAGATGAACCGTTAGACTCTAATACTTCCGATACTAACCGCAAAGCGTAAGGAAATTCAGCTTCAGTTGGAATTACTGGTACTAAAGCCCGTTCTGCTAAAGCGCCATGACCAATTTCCCGTCTACCTGGGGAACGTAAAGGTCGAGCTTCGCCTACACTATAAGGTGGAAAATTATAATGATGCATATAGCGTTTAGAATCTTCTAAGCCTAATCCATCTAAAATTTGTCCATCGCCCAAAGGCCCTAAAGTGGTTACAGTAAGTACTTGTGTTTGCCCACGCGTAAATAGACCTGAACCATGTGCTCTAGCTAAAATACCTACTTCACAAGAAATCGGGCGAATTTCATCCACCGCACGACCATCAGGACGAATTTTATCCACAGTTATCATTTTACGGACTGTTTTCTTAACTAATTTTTGGAAAACATAGCTAATGTCTTTTTTGTTATCTGGATATTTTTCGATAAATAGTTGATTTACTTCAGCACGTAAAGCTTCTAAAGCTTCTTCACGTTCTAATTTTTCATGAATCTGCAAAACGTTTTGCACTTTTTCTAAAGCAAATTCGGTAATTTCATTTAAAATTGCTTCTGGTGGAGCATAAACTACTAATTCGCGTTTTGCCTTACCAATTTGCGCAGCTATTTCTACTTGGAAAGCTACTAATTCTTTAATAGCTTCATGACCAAATAAAATCGCCTCTAACATTACTGCTTCGCTAATTTCTTTAGCGCCTGCTTCTACCATTAAAATTGCTTCGCTTGTACCTGCTACCACTAAATTTAATTCACTTACCTCTTGCTCACTTACAGTTGGATTAATGATATATTTACCCTCAATTAAGCCTACACGCACCCCAGCAATTGGACCATTAAAAGGAATATCTGAAATACAAAGCGCACAAGAAGCACCTAGCATTGCCAAAGTATCTGGTTGGAAATCTTGCTCTACGGACATTGCTGTAGCAACGATTTGAACATCATTTCTATAACCATCTGGAAACATCGGACGAATTGGACGATCAATTAAGCGGCTAGTTAAAATTGCTGCTTCACTTGGACGACCTTCTCTTTTTATAAAGCCACCTGGTATTTTACCAACGGCATACATTTTTTCTTCAAAATCTACTGTTAACGGAAAAAAATCCACGCCATCTCGTGGTTGTGTTGAACCTGTTACTGCTACCAATACCGCTGTTTCTCCACATCTAACCATTACTGAGCCATTAGCTTGTTTTGCTAATTTTCCAGACTCAATTACAACAGTTTTCCCATGAAACTGTTTAGTAAATACATTACTCATATATTTTCCCCCTATATTTTTTCTCACACTATACTATATCACAATTTAGGCTTCCTTGGCATTATTAATTTCATGCTAAGGCTACTTTTTTTTCACAAAAAAAGCGAATATATATAGAAAAAGCGGGGCAATCGCCCGCTTTTTAATAATTCTTATTTTATTTACGGATACCTAATCTTGCAATCAAGTTACGGTAACGTTCAATATCTTTGCCAGCTACATAATTAAGTAGGCCTCTACGTTGTCCTACCATTTTTAATAAGCCACGACGTGAATGATGATCTTTTTTATGCTCTTTCAAATGCTCAGTAAGATATTTAATCTTTGCAGTTAAAATAGCAATTTGAACTTCTGGAGAACCAGTATCGAACTCGTTCACACGATAAGCAAGAATTAATTCTTGTTTTTCAGTATTTGTTAACATGTTAGCAACCTCCTTTTACAATTAATTGTCCACCAATACAGAGTAAATCGTCGGAGTTACGATAAACCATGTAGCGGTAATCACTAAGATAGTTTAACATATTAAAGCTATTTTGTAAATAGCAAGTTAGGGACGTTTTAAGTTTAAAAAATCTTCTTGAAGCAAGTTGTGATATTCATTCGTTGCTAATTGACGTTGCCCATAAGTAGAGGGACGTTGGTACATACGTAAATTTAAAATTGGTAAAATGGTAAATATCTCTTCCATTATCTCCGATTGAATTGCTTCGTAAGGTAATAAATCTTTCTCTAGGCTGTAACAATAGATTTCAATGGGCAAACCAAAATCGTTTGGTTGTAGCTGTCTAACCACAATATTTAGGTTATTGCTCACTTGCGGATGTGCTTGTAAATAACGTTGTAAATAAGCTTGTAAAATTCCGACGTTAGTGAGGCGGCGATCTTGTTCTTGCAAAACAGACGCAGAATTTTTTACAATTAAATTCCAATCAAAATCATGAATAGTCTTAATACTATCTACATCTATTAGCACATGCCGTTTAATTCGTCGCCCGCCTGATTCTTCCATACCGCGCCAGTTTCGGAAAGATTCTGAAATCACCATATGCGTTGGTAGTACAGATACGCTATTATCAAAGTTTCTGATTTTCATAGTGTTTAAGTTAATATCCTCTACCTTACCATCAATTCCATATTTTTGTAATTCTATCCAGTCACCAATTTGCACCAAATTATAAGTTGAAATTTGCACACTAGCAACTAATCCTAGTAAGGTATCTCTAAACACCAAGAGAAACACTGCTGTTAAGGCTCCAATACCACTTAATATTGTTAGTAAAGATTGCTTGAACAAAATTGCAATAATTAATAAGCCCGAAAAAGAATACACAATAATTTTTAACAAGTCTACATAACTGTTAATCGGGCGAATATTCGCCTGCCCTTCATGCGCCTTATTATATAAAGCCGCTAAAGCATCTAGAACTCTAGCCGTAATAACTGCTACCATTACACTAAAATATACCTTACCTAACAAAAAAATCTTATCTTCATATTTAGCAAAAATTTCACCTAAAACAAATAATATATAAACTGGCAAAATATGTGCTAGCCAATCAAAAACCCTTTTTTCCACAAAAACTTTTAACCAAGAATATTTTCTATTAGCCAAACTTATTCGCAAGGCTAATCTTTTTAATAATTGGCGGAAAATATTATATAAAATCACACTTAGTACTAAACTACCGATAATTATTACCCATGTGCCTACTTCAACGATATTTTGCTTTTGCACACCATATTCTGCTAATACACGATGAATCATACTTTGTAGCATTTTGTACCTCACTTATAACTTCTCTCTGCTTATCAGTATACACAATTCAATTCAACAAGTTAAGAGTTTTCCTGAGATTTCCCTTGTAATCGCAATATATTTTTTCTATAATACTCATATAAGTTAACAAATTAACCAATGAACGAGGTGTATAATGCAAGAAATTATTATTGCTTCCAAAAACTCTGGGAAAGTGCTCGAATTTCAGGAGTTGTTTATAAATTTCCCCTGTAAAATTATTTCGCTCCAAGAATTGCCTGCGGTTGTTGAACCTGAAGAAACTGGCAATACTTTTCTCGCTAATGCTACATTAAAAGCACAGTATTATGCTAAACACTATCATAAACCATGTTTGGCGGATGATTCTGGTATTGCCGTCGAGGCTTTAGCTGGTGCCCCTGGCGTTTATTCTGCCCGTTATGCCGGCCCTAAAGCCTCAGATTTAGATAATATTAAATTACTGCTAGCTAATATGCAAGATGTAGATAATCGGGCTTGTCAATTTATCTGTGCATTAGCACTAGTTAACGCCCAAGGGGAATTATTATTTACTGCCCAAGGGGAATGCAAAGGTAATTTGCTAACTGAGCCTCAGGGCACAAATGGCTTTGGTTATGATCCAATTTTTTATTCACTAGACTTAAATAAAAGTTTAGCTACAGCTAGCGCTTCTGAAAAAAACTCTATTAGTCATCGTGCACGCGCTTTGCAAAGACTTGTCAAAGATTTGGAGAGTTATTATGCGTTATCTAGTTCTAAGTGATTCCCATGGAGAAATGCAAAATCTGCACCAGTTATTAGATTTGCAAATACCAGTTCAAGGCTATTTACACGCCGGCGACTTTGCTCAAGATGCTGATTTTATTCGACACGAAACAGCCCTGCCAGTCTATGCAGTTTATGGTAATAGTGATTATAACCGCCAAGCTTATAAACCTGATTTGTTTTTAGAGTTATCCGGCTATAATATTTGGTTAACACATGGACATCGTTATCTTGACAATAATCAAAATATTGAATTATTATTGGAGCAAGCCCAACTCGTTGACGCCAATATTGTAATTTTCGGGCACACGCACACACCCTATGTACATAAAGAAGCCAATATCTTATTTTTAAATCCTGGTAGCATTAGTCGGCCCCGTAATGGTAGTTATAAGAGTTTTGCTATTTTAGACTTATCCCAACTCGAAGCACAAGTTGAGTTTCATTCGCTCTAGCTAGAAATTTATTAAAATAAGAAGGTGCACTATGCTATTAAAGTCATTGGATGTAGAACTTTCTGTCGAAAAAAAAGAGTTTACTAAATTACTAAAAGCCCGTTACGAAAAACTAGCTGAACTACAACGCGAATTACAAGAACGGCAAATACCAACAATAATCGTCATTGAAGGTTGGTTTGGTTCGGGCAAGGGAGAAGTTATTAATTCTATCTTACAAGCTCTTGATCCACGCGGTTTCAAACTATGCTCTGGCTATAATAGTTCATCCGATGCTTTTTTAAGACCTTTTTTTTGGCAATATTGGTTAAATCTCCCCGCTAAAGGACAATTTGCTTTATTTGAACGTAGTTGGTATCATCGTACTGTTATGGAAAACTTTAAAAATGATGTTCCTGTTTATGAAGCTAGCGTTAAATACACAGATATCAATGACTTTGAAAACAGCTTAATCTATGACAATGCGACTATCATCAAGTTTTTTTTAAATGTTTCAGAAAAACACCTAAAAAAACGTGTCCGCACCTTAAGTAAAAAAATTCAACATATTTTCGAAATTACAGACTATGATGCTATGGAAATTGAAAATTATGATCATTTTTTCGAAGCCTATCAAGATATGATTCGTCAAACTAACACTAATGTTGCTCCCTGGATTATTGTCGAAGCAGATGATTTAAACTACGCCAAATTAAAAACATTTGATTATTTGATTAATCTCCTCTCCGAACGTTTAAATATAACAACTTTTACGCCTCATCTACTTTTTGATAAACCAATACTTAATGACACTTTCACGCAAAAAAAAGACAGCTTTGCCAATATTGATTTAAAAACAAGAATGCTTAAGATTGATTATGAAGATAAGTTATCAGCATTACAAGAGCAGCTTAAGGACTTGCAGTTTGAATTATACCGCAAACAAATTCCAGTTGTTTTAGCTTTTGAGGGCTGGGATGCAGCTGGCAAAGGCGGAGCAATTAGACGTTTAACAATGCCCCTTGATCCTCGAATTTATTATGTTATTCCTATAGCCGCCCCCACCTCTGCCGAAAAATCGGTTAACTATTTAGCTCGTTTTTGGCGTAGTATGCCTCGCAAAGGACATATTGCTATTTTTGACCGCAGCTGGTATGGGCGTGTTTTAGTTGAAAGAGTAGAGAAGTTTGCAACTGAACAAGAATGGCGGCGAGCTTACTCCGAAATAAATAAAATGGAGGCACAGTTAGTTCATGATGAAGCAATTGTTTGTAAATTTTGGATACATATCGATAAAGACGAACAGTATAAACGCTTCAAAGAACGTGAAGTCGATCCCAAGAAAGAGTGGAAGTTAACAGAAGAAGATTGGCGCAATCGCGAAAAATGGGATTTATATCAAGAAGCTGCTAACGATATGTTTGCTCAAACTAATACTAAAGTGGCCCCTTGGGTAATAGTTGCTGGTAATTGCAAATACTCTGCGCGTATTCAAGTTATTAAGACTGTAATTAGCCAAATAGAAAAAAAATTAGGGAAAAAATAATTAATTTTCTCCCCAAAACTCTAAATAAATTTTATTTCTTTCCTTATAGCAACTTATATAAATATCTTGGTTACTGTTATTTCTAATAATTAAATCTAGATTACCTTTTTGCACAATGAGCTTTCCTGCTTCATCTAATGATATTCGTTCCGAAAACAGTTGTAATTGTTGACTTAGTTGATAAAATCCCTCTAGCATCAGCTGCGAGTTGCCTTTTGGGATACTATAGTTGGTGCTTTTTTCAATTCTATTTAACTGCTGTTGCCAAGAAATACTAGTGTTTTTCTTCCAAACAATTCCATCTAAACAATCTATCAAAGCTAAGTCTGCTTCATCACTAGAAAAACTTTGTCGCCCTAACATTTTTTTAAATTTCACTAAATCTTGTGCATATCGCCCTGGCAAAAAATTAAGTGTTTCAATTCTAATTTCACAATCTTGCCCTTTGTGTAAAGCTTCCAAAATCTGATAGTATAAGCCGTAGGCTTCTACTAAAACACCTATTTGTTCTACTTGCAAATTATTTTGTTGGGTACTGCCAATTAGCTTAGCATCTTGCGGTTGAATTTGAATTTCTCTTATGATTTCTTGAATTTTAGTATGCAACAATTCTTTATCATATGTACAAACTAATTGATAACTTCGCCCATACTGTCTAGTGTAATAAATATCCACATAGCGTTGGTATATATTTTCTTGAGGAATTCGCCCTACCTGATAAACTTGTTCTATGCTAGCTTGATAATCATACCCGTAGGCAATATCTTCTGGTGTAATATAATAGTTCTTATTTTTATAACTTAACTTTAACACTGGCTTTCGTATTTGCTGTTTCAACTCTTGCAAAGCTTGCGTTCTAGTTAATTTGCCTACGGCAACATTTTGAATTCTTATATTTTCTACAATCTGTTCTCCAATATCAAAAGAAACACTTGCTACAAAAAAAATTGTAACAAGTGTAATTAAAGCAACAAAACCGTAAAATTTACGCTTCCCGCATTGCATATTTTAGTGTTGTAAATTCATGAGCAATTCCATAAATTTGCCAGCAAGCTTTGCTCTTTGAATTGTTTCTTCGGTTATCATATTGCCTTCTTCTATAATAACTACACCATTATCTGTAACTATTGTCTTAGAAGATGTTTTGCCTAAAATAAATTGTTTTTGCTTATCTTCTATTTTTGCTGCCGGCGCTTGCTCTTCCGTAGCAGCTATTTCTTTAGCTTTAGGAGCCGTGAACTGAACTTCTGGCGCAACATCTTCTTCCTCTTCTTCAACAACTTCATCAATAGCATTAGTTGCATCTTGTAAAGATATTTGTTCTTCCGCTTCATGTCCATCAACTGGCTGTAATTCTAAGGGTAAGTTAGGTTCAAAACTTTCCTCTTCAAGTTCTTCTGCCGGCGTAGAATAATTAAGTTCTTGTTGCTCAGCGTCTTCTGGTACAGTAAGTACCGTAAATTCAAAATCTTCCACTAAAACTAAAATATCTTTACCCAAAGAACAAACTTGCTTTTTATCCACCAACATATATTCTTGGCTGTCTTCTTTAGATATTTCATAGGCAATAATATTACCTTGATCATCAATGTAGAAATCCTCAACATAGCCTATAAAACTACCTTTACGAGTTATTACTCTACTTAAAAAAACTTCTACATCTGTAGCTGCAAGTTCATTATATTGCTCTTCTTTAAGTTGCACTACATCAGCTTGTGAATTTACTGTTAAAACATCTTCATGAATCCCAATTAATTTATCAAATGCTAAATATTTTTTCCCTTGATACCAACATGTATCTTCTACCGCAAAACCAACCAATTTGAAAGCTATTCTATCTACTACGAGTTTATCAACTCGAGCAAATTCACTAGCATTAGTTATTTCTAGAACAGCCAAATCAAAAAAATCTGTTACTCTTTTCACTAGTCTTACTTCCTTTCTCTTAGCTCTTTTTAATCGTTGATGATGAGTATATTATTATTTATAGAAAAGATTTTGTCCCCAGCTACAGTAGTTAATTCATCTGCCGTATCTAACATATCAATTTCAGCAATACGTCCTGTGTCATCAAGAGTATAACTAACTACTTCACCTAAAACTTTACCAGTTTTACTTACAATTCTACTATCAACTAATTCTACAGTATTTGCTAGTAATGTTTCAAATGCAGGGTATGCAGTACAAATTTGTGCGATATTTGCTTGTTCAATCGTCAACAGTTCTTCACTCATACCAATAATATCTTTAAAATTAAGTACTCTATAATCCTCATACCACTTGTCAGTACTTAATGCTAAAGCTACCACAGAAAATGATTTTTTATCCACTAATAATCTCTCAACTGTGCCTATTTCCGAACCTTCTTGAACGCTTAAAACGCTCAACCCAATCATGTCGGTATCCTTCTTCATCAAACTTACACCCCTAATTACAATTTTATCTTTACTAAATATATGATACCAAATAATACATTAACTATGCAAGAAACTATTCTCATCAGCGCTTAAAAATATAATTAGCTAACAAAAAAGTGGCAATTCCCCAAATTACCAACAAAGGGCATACAGCCAGTAAATTGTCAATATTTCGGAACAATATATAGTCAATTGCCACCCCTATACCCAAACCTATAATTATTGTCAAACAATACACCCATCTATTTAGTTTGTGGAAAATTTTATTTATACAAAAAAATAATCCTATATTAAGCAAAATAATAACTATGCTTTTATATCCCCAAAACATCATCGCTACTATACTCTACCAATATCTCGCGCTGCTGAACTAACTGCTAAAAAAACATGCTCATAAGTGAGCCCACCTTGCAAATAAGCTCGATATGGTTCCCGTAAAGGAGCATCTGCACTTAGTTCTATCGAAGCGCCTTGGACAAAAGTTCCGGCTGCCATGATTATGCTATCCTCGTAGCCCGGCAAATCTCCACCTATTGGTAGAGCGTGTGCATCCACGGGCGAGTAACTTTGTATCGCTTGACAAAAAGCTACTAGTTTTTCTTTATTATTAAAAGTTATCGCTTGAATTATATCGCTCCTTGGCTCTTCCGGTAAAGGATATACTTCATAACCTAGGTTTAGAAAAACTTCGGCAGCAAAAACAGCGCCCTTAATAGCTTGCATAACTACATGCGGCGCTAAAAATAAACCTTGGTATAAAAGCCTGGTACTATCACCTAAACTTGCCCCCATCTCTGCTCCTAATCCTGGTGCTGTCAAACGATAAGAGGCCAGTTCCACCAATTTACTTTTACCTATAATATAACCACCAGTAGGAGCCAATCCTCCGCCGGCATTTTTTATCAAAGAGCCAGCAATAAGATCTGCCCCCACCTGTGTTGGTTCTAGTTTTTCTGTAAATTCACCATAACAATTATCCACAAAACATATTATCTCAGGATTTATTGTTTTAACAAAAGTACAAATTTCCTCAATCTTTGCTACTGTTAAACTAGGGCGAGCCGAATACCCACGCGAACGTTGGATTAAAATCAATTTTGTTTTAGGCGTAATTGCTTTACCTAAAGCCTCCAAATCCACACCAGTATCGTGCATCTCAACCTGCTTATATGTAATTCCTAGAGACACAAGCGAACCCGGAATGTCCTTTTTATAACCAATAACAGTCTGCATTGTATCATAAGGAGTTCCTGTTGCCGAAATCAACTCATCACCAGCTTGCAAAACCCCCAATAAAGCAACTGCTAAAGCGTGTGTACCTGAAACAAACTGGGTTCTAACTAGTGCCGCTTCAGCCCCAAAAATTTCCGCATAAATCAAATCTAAGTTTTCTCTACCCGCATCAGAGTAAGCATATCCCGTAGTTGCTTTAAAATAATAGTCTGCCACTTTATATTTTTTAAAGGCCGCTAAAACTTTTGCTGTATTAAACATACTGATATCTTCTAAAGTTGCTGCATACTTACCTACTTGTACTTGGGCATTTTTTATAATAGTTTCCAAATCATCACCATTTTCTTTGATTATCTTTGTTTATTAAGTCTGCACCAAATAATTTCTTACTTGTGGGAGCTTTTCTTCGGCAATACTAACTGTCAAGGCCACGCCTTGCTCTAAATATTCTATACTGAGAACTTCGGCTAGATCATGTATTTTTGACACAATAGCTGTTTCAGTGTAGGGAACTAATAACGAAACTTTTTTAAATAACATGTTTAAATTATTAGCAATTAGTTGCTTTAATTCTACAAACCCTGCGGCCGCTTTAGCAGAAATTAATAAAGTATTTTCTTGTTTAACTAATTCTTGTAGTACGCCTGTGTCAGTTATTAAATCAATTTTATTATAAACTATAATTGACTTTTTATCGGTCACACCAATTTCCTCAAGCACTGCGTTCACTGATGCAATCTGTTCTTTGTAAAGCGGATGGCTAACATCAACCACATGAACCAATAAATCAGCCCACAAAACTTCTTCTAAAGTGGCCCGAAACGCTGCCACTAATTGATGCGGTAATTTTTGAATGAAACCCACCGTGTCAGTAAGTAAAACTTCCTGTTGATTTTCCAGTTGCAAACTTCGTGTCGTAGGATCTAAGGTAGCAAATAATTTATTGGCTACATACACTTGCGAATCTGTAGCCGTCAAACTATTTAGTAAAGTAGATTTACCTGCATTTGTGTATCCTACTAACGATACTTGTCTAATGCCCGTATCTTCTCTTTGTTTTCGATGTAATTGGCGAACCTTTTTCACTTGTTCTAATTCTTTTTTGATATCATGAATTCTATTGCGAATATACCTTCGATCAGTTTCTAACTTTGTTTCTCCCGGTCCTCTGGTACCAATTCCACCACCTAACCGTGAAAGTACTAAACCTTGGCCCATAATTCTAGGTAGATTATATTGCATTTGTGCTAAAGCAACTTGTAACTTTCCTTCATGTGTTCGCGCTCGTTGTGCAAAAATATCTAAAATTAGTGCTGTGCGATCCACGATTTTCAAACCTAAGAACATCTCAATATTACGTTGCTGTGCTGGTGACAGTTCATCATCAAAAATGACCATATCTGCATTTTTTTGTTGGCAAATCTGTTGTATCTCTTGCAACTTTCCCTTACCTACATAATATGCCGAATCTGGTCTTTCGCGTTTTTGCCAAAGGCTATCTACAACCTTTGCCCCAGCAGTATCTGCTAATTGTTTTAGTTCGGCCAAAGAATCTTGAACTTTCCATATTTTATCTGGCCTAGAATTTTCTAAGCCGACTAATATTGCTACTTCATGATTTTTTTCTACAGCATATCCTGCTACCGCATTAAAACTTAGCGTCTTGTCTATACGCTCCATTAATTGTGAAAAATTCAATTCACAAAAATCTTCCAAATCCACTCCATTGTAAGAAACAACTTCATAATCATTGTCAGCGGTAACTTCTCCAATAAAAGCTATACTTAAATAATTAGTTGCCTCTAAAGAAATTGCGACCATACAATCTAAACGTAATCTCTTTAAAGAAGATATATCTAGTTCGCTTAGGTCGCTTTTAGAACTAGGGTGGGTGTGTAAACACCGCACCCCACTTAATCTTTGCACAGAACGCCGACTATCGATTTTGCTTAAGATTGCCGTACTAGCATCACCTACAGCCACATCGATAATCACACCACGCCTGTTTATGTATACAACTATTTCTCGTCCACATATTTTAGTTAAAGTTCTAAGTTTTTCTATCAGCTCCACTGTAGCAATTTGAGTAGTTGGAACTTGCAGTTCATATAACTTTTCTAAATCTTCTAGTACTGTTTTTTTTATACCTTTGGTATTTCCATTTATATCCGCCATGTGGACACCACCTTTAAAGCCTTGTATTTTAATCTCTAGCTTTAGCTGGCTCGATATTTACTTTATAGCCCTTGATACTATTTCTATGCATTGCGTTAATAACTTTTTCCGCTATATCTTCAGGTACTTCTACAAAAGTAAACTTATCATAAATATTTATTAAGCCAATAACATTTCCCGGAATATCAGCTTCGCTTGCAAAAGTTTTTACCACATCTTCTGGAGATATCTTTTGGCTACGACCAATATTCATAAACAATCTTACCATCCCAGCTTTGGCACCAGTATTACTAAATGATTTTTTCACTGGCTCTGCTTGAACTTCTAGAGCTTTGTTACCTTCATGCATATATTTTATTGCCGCTGCAGCGATATCTTCCAAAGAAAATTCTTCTTGCAAGGCTGTTACAATTGGATGATAATCACTATACTTTGCTTGTTCTAAAACTGCATACATTCTCGCAATTAATGAATCTTTTTGTTTTTCAAATACACTTGCATTAGTTGGTAAAGTTTTACGAATAATTCTAGTTTTTGCAACTCGTTCAATTAATTTCAGTTGTCTAAATTCTCTTGGAGTAATAAAGGTCATTGCCACACCCTTGTTACCTGCACGGCCTGTACGACCAATTCTATGCACATAGCTTTCTGGGTCTTGAGGTATATCATAATTAACTACATGAGTAATGTTGTCAATATCTAAACCTCTTGCTGCTACATCTGTAGCAATTAAGACATCAGTTTTCCCTTCACGGAATTTTTTCATTACCCGGTCACGTTGATTTTGACTCAAATCACCATGTAAACCTTCAGCTAAATAACCACGCGTTGCCAAAGCAATAACTAAATCATCTACGCCTTTTTTAGTACGACAGAAAATAATTAGTTTTCCTGTAACTTCTACATCTAGCAAACGGCATAAACCATCAACTTTATCATAAGTTTCATAGTAGCACTGTTCGATCAATGGTACTGTTAGTTCTTCTTTGCTTACAGCAACAACTTTAGGTTTATTCATATATTTAGCAGATAAATTCATAATTGGTTTTGGCATTGTAGCCGAAAACAATAAAGTTTGACGTTCTTTAGGAATAGATTGCATTATTGTTTCCATATCTTCTACAAAGCCCATATCTAGCATTTCATCAGCTTCATCTAATACTAGGAATTTTACATGGTCAAGTTTTATTGTGTTTCTGCGAATATGATCTAGTAATCTTCCTGGTGTACCAATTACTACTTGTACTCCAGAACGCAAACTTCTGATTTGACGATCGATTGGCTGGCCACCATAAACTGGTAAAGCCTTAATTTTGCGGAATTTACCAATTTTACTTAGCTCTTCCGATACTTGAATTGCCAACTCCCGCGTAGGTGTCATAATTAAAGCTTGCAATTGACGGTTGTCCACGATATTTTGAATAATCGGAATACCAAATGCTGCAGTTTTACCTGTTCCTGTTTGTGCTTGTCCTATTACATCCGTACCAGAAAGCACCAAGGGAATGGTTTGACTTTGAATTGGTGATGGTTCTTCAAACCCCATAGCTGTTAAAGCTGTTACTATTTTTTTGTCTAATGATAAATCCCCGAAAAAGCTGTTTTGTTGTCCTGTCATTATATTCCTCCTAAAATTCTTTATGTTTTATAATTTTAAATACATTCATTAACGCAGTTTTGGCTACACGATGCCTTACTACATTTCTACTACCTGTGAATATATAGCGCTGACATACTACTTTATTTTCAGTAGCAATCGCTACATATACCAGCCCCACTGGTTTTAAGTCGCTACCGCCATCAGGGCCAGCAATTCCCGTTATGCCCACTCCAATATCAGTTTGCATAAGTTTACGAACTCCAATAGCCATTTGCTTAGCAACTTGTTCACTAACTGCACCATGAGTTTGCAAGCTTATTGGCTCAACTTGCAATTCTCTAATTTTGCTTTCATTGGAATAACAAACTATCGAACCTTTTAAAAAGTTAGAACAGCCTGGAATTTCCGTAAGCATTGCTGTAACTAATCCACCAGTACATGACTCCGCCAGACTAATTGTTTGCTGTTTAGTAAGGAGTTCTTGGGCAACTACGGCCTGCAATTCTTCTGCATTCACTCCATATATAAATTCACCTAAACAAGCACGCACCTGTTGTTCTGTTTGTTCTAGTAAATTTTGTGCATGCTGCTCATCCTGAGCCTTAGCTGTAAGTCTTACTAAAACATCACTATTACGAGCATATATTGCAATAGTAGGATTATCTTGAGTACTAATAATTTTTTCCAAACTATTAGCCACACTTGATTCACCCATCCCAAACATTTTTAGAGTTTTTGAATATATTATACCTTGATAACCAAAGTTCTTAAATAAATATGGCACTACTTGCTCTTCAAAAATCCCTTGAAGTTCCGCAGGTGGTCCAGGTAAGTTTATAATCATTTTATCCGCTTGCTTAATGCTCATTCCTGGTGCTGTACCAAAATTATTAGGAATAATTTCGGCACCTAAAGCAAACTCCGCTTGTTTTTTATTGCTTGTCGGCATACAAATATCACGCTTTGCAAAAAATTGATTAATGTGTTCTAAACTTGCTTCATCTAACACCATTGGTAAATCGAAGATTTTAGCAGTAACTTCTTTAGTAATATCACCTTGAGTTGGCCCTAAGCCACCAGTTGTTATTACGATATCCGCCCGCTGTAACGCTGTTTTTAATACAGACGCCATTCTTTCATGATTATCGCCTACAGTAGTCCGATAGAGCACACTAAAGCCTAGCTCATTTAGACGTGTAGATAAAAATTGGGCATTACTATCTAAAATTTCGCCTAATAATAACTCTGTTCCCGTACTAACAATTTCAACAATCATTTTCCAAACCCTCTTTATTTTACTTTTGGTTCTGCTACAATCTCATAAGTAAAACCTTGTAAAACCTCAACTTGTAAGAAATCACCAACTTGATATCCTGAGGCATTCTCCACGTACACACAACCGTCAATTTCTGGAGCTTCGCGATATGATCTAGCTAGCGCTACAGTTTTGTCTTCTAAATCAAATCCTTCAATCACAACTTCTATTTCAGCTGTTTCTAAAGTTTGATTTTTGAATTCAGAAATTTTCGCTTGAATACTCATTAATTGGTGGTAACGCTCTTGTTTTACAAAATCATCCACCTGATTAGGCATTTCCGCAGCTACTGTATCTTCTTCTTGCGAATAGGTAAATATACCTACATTATCGAAATTATATGTTTCAACAAAATCGCACAACTCTAAAAAATCCTGTTCTGTTTCCCCTGGAAACCCAACAATAAATGCCGTGCGTATACAAACATTTGGGATTTTTGCTCGAATCTTATCTATTAAACAACTAATACTTTCCTTACTGTCCTGTCTATTCATATCGGCAAGAACTTTATTGGAAATATGTTGCAACGGAATATCAATATATTTCAGCACCTTTGGCAAATTAGCCATAGTTTCAATTAACTCATCTGTAAAAGACTGTGGGTATAAATACATTAACCTAATCCATTTCAATTCTTCAATAGCATTTAAATCAGACAATAGCTCTGGCAAAGTTAATTTACCATAAAGATCTTCACCATAACGGGTTACGTCTTGAGCAATTAAAATTACTTCCCTGACGCCTTTTTCTACTAAACTAGTAACTTCTTTTAAAATATCTGCTTTATCTCGACTTCGATATTCCCCGCGAATACGTGGAATAATACAATAAGAACAAGCATTGTCGCAGCCTTCTGCTATTTTTACATACGCAAAATGCTTAGGTGTAGTCAATAATCTTGGCATTGCAGAACTATATAACGCTAATTGTTCACTATTTGTACAAACAATTTGCGCCTGCTTTTCTACTGCTAAATCCAGTTGCTCAATAACCTCAATTATTTTTTGCCAATCATTCACCCCGACCACTGCATCAATTTCAGGAATTTCTTCCAATAAACTTTCTGCATAACGCTCAACCATACAGCCAGCAACTATAATAGCCTTGCATTTTTCTTGCTTGTATTGAGCCATTTGAAGAATAGTCGTAATTGATTCTTCCTTCGCGGACTCAATAAAAGCACATGTATTAATAATAATTACATCCGCATCTTCTGGATGTGGTGTAATTTCATATTTAGAAGCATTAATAAATCCAAGCATATTCTCGGAATCTACTAAATTTTTGGGGCACCCTAGGCTAACTAGCCCAACTTTCAAACTCATTTCTTTCCCTCACTACAATTTAAACTTTAAAAAATTACTTTTGCATAATTTTTAGGTAGTTCTACTTACATTTTACCTATTTTATTATCTTAACACTAACATCGCATTTATGCAATAACAAGTACAATATTGTGTAAATTTTCTTTTTGAGAAAGCAAGTGCAGGTAAGCCAGTCTTAAACTAAACTTAAGACTATTTTGGCTCTACCTGCACCTGCATTGTATAACCTTAATTAGTTACCCTTTTTAATTGGTGGTTTATTATTTTTTTTGACATAATTACTTCTTGGACTTTGTCCTCGTTCTCTACCTTTTATCAAACACTTAGGGCCATTACCAATTAAATCAAGTCGACCAGCCTTTTGTAGAGCCTGTAATACTAACTCTCGATTTTTAGGATTTTTATACTGCAACAATGCTCTTTGCATTGCTTTTTCCTTTTGTTCTTTAGCAACATAAATTTCAGTATTTTCTAATGGATTATATTCTGAATAATACATAGCCGTCGATAAACTACCTGGGGTTGGAATAAAATCCTGTACTTGTTCTGGATAATGACCAATTGCTAGTAAAAATTCAGCTAGAGCTATCGCATCTTCTAAGCGCGAACCTGGATGACTAGAAATCAAATAAGGCACTAAATACTGTTTAAGACCCAACTTTTCATTTTTTTTAGTAAATTTATCCATAAATTCTAAATAGACTTCTTTTCCTGGTTTCTGCATAGCTTCTAAAACATGCGGTACAATATGCTCTGGAGCAATTTTCAATTGCCCACTTACGTGATTAGCACAAAGTTCATGCAAAAACACTCCAGTTTTTTCTAGTAGTAAATAGTCATATCTAATACCTGAACGTATAAATACTTTTTTTATACCTGGTAACGCCCGAACTTTTCTTAAAAGTTGAATATAGTCCTCATGACTAGTATCTAGCATTTTACAGGGTGTTGGATGTAAGCATTGTCTATTTTTACAAGTTCCCTTACTTAACTGTTTGCTACAAGATGGATGTCTGAAATTAGCAGTAGGCCCTCCCAAATCATGTATGTACCCTTTAAAATCTTCCATTTCTGTAAGCTCTGTGGCTTCTTGAATAATCGATTCATGGCTCCTGCTTTGAATAATACGTCCTTGATGCGAATGTATTGCACAAAAAGAACAACTACCAAAACACCCTCGCTGACTAACAATACTAAATTTAACTTCCTCTATCGCCGGTACTCCACCTAATGCTTCATAGCTCGGATGATAAGTTTTCATATATGGTAAAGCATAAATTGCGTCCATTTCAGCAGTAGTCAAAGGTTGGGCAGGAGGATTTTGAACCACATAACAATCGGCAGTTCTTTGAATAACCATGCGTCCTCGAATTGGGTCTTGCTCATCATATTGCATTTTGTAAGCCTTAGCAAACAGTTTTTTATCTGTCAACAACTGTTCATGGCTAGCAATATGAACCTGTTCCATTCCTTCTAAGTGTTGAATACTAGTAGCCAAATAGGCCGTTCCTTCTACAAACTGGATTTCTTCTACAGGAATTCCACCTGCCAAATAATCTGCTACAGCCACAATTTGTTTTTCGCCCATTCCATAAATCAATAAATCCGCCTTGCTGTCTACCAAAACAGAACGGCGTAATTTATTTTCCCAATAATCATAATGTGTAAATCGCCGTAAGCTTGCCTCTATTCCCCCAATAATAATTGGTACTTTTTTATAAGCTTCTCGCACTCGATTACAATAGACTATTGTTGCCCGGTCTGGGCGTTTACCAACTGCCCCACCTGGAGTATATAAATCTGTCTTACGTTCACGTTTTGCAGCTGTATAACGGCTTAACATGCTATCTAAATTACCAGCCGCCACTAAAAATCCCAAGCGTGGGCGACCTAGTCGTTTAAAATCTTTGGTATCGCGCCAATCAGGTTGACAAATTAAACCAACCTTATATCCCTGTGCTTCTAGCACGCGACAAATAACAGCTGGTGCAAATGAAGGATGGTCTACATAGGCATCCCCACTGACAAAAATAAAATCCAACTGCTCCCAACCGCGTTCGGCCATATCTTGCTTAGTAATGGGTAAAAAATTTTTTAACATTCATATCTCCTTTATAAATACTCAGTGGCGGGTATATACCCGCCAAAGTTCAGTTAACTATATATCTTTTACTGTAAATTCTTTCTCGATGACTTCCCCATCTTTAGCCTTTAAAGCAACTGCTTTTTTGTTTAGTTCCAACTTCAAAGCCGTTGCGTCGCCTAATTTAACACTCAATTTCTCACGAGCCTGCCAACTAATTTTGGCATCCTTTTCAAGTATACCTTCATAAATCTTTTTGCCATCAGCAACAACAAACACCCAACAGCGTCTGCTTGCTTGAACTTCCAAGGTTAACCCTTGGTTTTTTGTTGCTGTTGATGTAACTGTTTTTTGTTCTTGAACCGGTTTACTCAAAACTTGCTCAGTTTTTTTTTCCAAAACTATCGTTTCTGCTTGCGTTGCTAACTGCGATTTTTCTTTAGGACTAAACATCTCTAAGCCAAAGTAAATTCCTAGTGCCAGCACCACCACAACCACAAAATATACTAAATAATTGTTCTGCCGTTCTTGATGAATTTTTGCTTTGAAAGAGCCCTCATTTTGTTTTTTTTCTTTTATCTCACTTCGGGAATTATCAATTTGCTCTTCTATCTTCAATGGCGAATTTTCATTTTTATATAACGCCAAAAGTTCTTCTGGATTTAAGCCCAAACACTCTGAATAATTTCTAATAAACCCTTTGACATAGACTTCTCCAGGTAAAACTTCATATTCACCAGCTTCTAAAGCTTCCAAATATTTTCTACGTATATTAGTTGCTTGTTCTACATCTTTTAAAGTTAAATTTTTTGCTTCCCGTGTTTCCCGTAATTTACTCCCAACCTTAGGCAAATTTAACCCCCTCCTTGATATTTACATGCTTTACAAAAACCAAAGTAGTCAGTTTTATATTATATACTATAATGCTTGAGAAAACAAAACTTTTTTTGCTATAGAACACCCCCAAAGTTAGTACGCAAACAATAAGCTAACTTCAGGGGCTAACTGGATTAATTTTATCTTTATATTTCCATTATGATTGGCAAAATCATTGGTCTTCTACGTGTACGTTCATATAAAAATCTTCCTAAAGAATCTCGCACTGAAAATTTAATACTTGACCAATCAGAAACTCCATTTTGTGCACACTTATCTAAGGCTTGTTGCACACGGTCTTTAGCATCTTCCATCAAACCTTCAGCTTCACGCACATAGACAAACCCCCGCGACACAATGTCTGGCCCAGCAACCACCGCACCACGACTCCGATCAATAGTAACAACAATAATCAATATTCCGTCTTGCGATAATTGTCGACGATCCCGCAAAACAATATTCCCCACATCGCCTACACCTAGTCCATCAACTAATACTCGGCCCGCTGCAACCTTACCGGCAATTGCGCCTTCAGTAGCCGTAAGTTCCACGACATCACCATTTTCCATTACGAAAATATTTTCTTTCGGTAAACCTACTTCATTTGCCAATTTAGCATGATGAATAAGATGACGGTATTCGCCGTGTACTGGAATAAAGAACTTAGGACGTACCAAATTATGCATCATTTTTAATTCTTCACGGCTAGCGTGTCCAGATACATGAATACCTTCAGATTTTTCATAAATAACCTCAGCACCTAATTTAAATAAAAAATCAACGGTGCGTGCTACCAGCTTTTCATTCCCTGGAATTGGTGTTGCCGAAATAACAACAGTATCTCCCTTTACAATTGTAACTTTACGATGATCAGACATCGCCATACGCGTCAAGGCTGACATTGGTTCCCCTTGGCTACCTGTCGTTACTATTGCTATCTGATTCGCTGGGTAATTGTTTACCTCATCAATATCAATTAGTACCCCTTCAGGTATTTTTAAATAATCTAATTCAGAAGCAATCCCAACTACGTTAATCATACTTCTACCAATAACCGCAACTTTGCGCTTATATTTTACCGCACCATCAATAACTTGTTGGATTCTGTGTACATTTGAAGAAAAACTAGCTACAACAATTCTATTTTTGGCATTGCGGAAAATTTCATCAAAAGCTGCTCCGACACTTTTTTCACTCAAAGTATAGCCAGGGCGTTCGGCATTAGTGCTGTCACACAAAAGTGCTAAAACACCTTTATCGCCTAATTCTGCAAATTTATGAAATTCGGTAACTTGACCATCTACTGGAGTTTGATCAAATTTAAAATCGCCTGTATGAACTACCATCCCATGTGGAGTATCAATTGCTAAAGCTACAGCGTCAGCAATACTATGATTAACCCTTAAAAACCCAACTTTAAAAACTCCCGCCTTAATTTTATCCCCTGGTTTTATTTCAAAAAGATTTTTCGCACTAACATTAGCTTCTTTCAAACGACTTTGAAGAATCCCTAATGTCAAAGCAGTACCATAAACTGGCAAATCAAGATTTTTTAATAGATATGGCAATGCACCAATATGATCCTCATGCCCATGAGTTAAAAAAACTGCCCGAATATTATCACGATTTTCAAACAGATATGACATGTCAGGAATAACTAAGTCAACCCCTAACATATCATCGTCTGGAAACATCAACCCAGCATCCACTAAAATGATATCATCTTCATAGCGAATAACTGTCATGTTCTTCCCTATTTCCCCTAGGCCTCCTAAAGGAATAATTTGTAATTTACTTTTCATCTTTTGCAACGAATAACCCTCCATTTTATATATAAATATTTTTTTATATGAAAAAAGAACAAAATATAATAGTCACTAAACAAAATAAAAGTTACATAAAGACGTTCCATGTAACCATCTTCAAAAATAATGATACCCCGCTCATTTCTTCTATTGTAATTATACCTGTTAGGCAGAATTAATGCAAGGCATGTGCCAATCCTTTAAATATTTATTATTTCTAGACAAAAAAATTAGAATTACCAAATTGCTTTAGTAATTCTAACTCTATTATCTATAAGCTTTATATAAAATTTTTATTTCACAATTAAAACTGGAATTTGTGAGTATTCTGAAATTCTAGTACTAACACTTCCCAACAAAAATTCTGCAATTCCACTTAAACCCCTACTACCTATAACTATCAAATCACACTGCATTTTTGCCGCCACAATTAAAATTTGTTCAGCGGGATGGCCTTTTTCAGAGATGAACTGTACTTTTCCTGTGTATTTTTCAATTTTCTCTTGTGCATTTTTAAGAATTAAATTCTCGCCATTTTCTGATAGCATTTGATCCATATAAACATTGTCCATTGGCAATGCTAATAAATTAGCATTGTATACTTGCTCTACGTTTAAAACAAGTAACT
Source organism: Succinispira mobilis DSM 6222 (assembly GCF_000384135.1). Classification (NCBI taxonomy): domain Bacteria; kingdom Bacillati; phylum Bacillota; class Negativicutes; order Acidaminococcales; family Acidaminococcaceae; genus Succinispira; species Succinispira mobilis. The sequence continues at coordinate 869,553 of NZ_KB913028.1, read as the reverse complement.
GACTAGAAAACTTTTCAGCAATTTCTTCTGCATAAGCCAACCCTTTCCATGAACAATCCGAACCATCAACAGGTACTAAAATTTTCCGGAACATAACTATCCCTCCCAACTTTATTTTAATATCAATAAATATACAACTCTCTTGGCTTGCTATATTTAAGCTTACTTAAATTATACACCTTAGAAATTTTTTTTGCAGTATTATTTTAAACATTCCAGCGCTTCTTGATAAATATCCTTTAAAGGACGACTTTCTCTTTTAGCTACCTCTAAGCAACTTTCATACTCGGGAGCTCTATTTATTAGCTCGCCTTGAAAGTATGCACATTTTACAGCTACGACACTTCCTGATTTTAGAACAACTGCCTGGATTTCTCGCTCCGCTACAACTCTTTGCACAGGATAATAACGTAAGCCAATACTAGTAGTTTCACGTAAAACAATCGCTACAATTTTATCAAATAAGTTCTGTTGACAAAGAATGTTCAAAACATTAGCCGGACGATTTTTTTTCATTATTATGGCTGTCAACCAAACATCTTGACACCCATTTTCCAGCAATTTATTTAGTATATACTCATAATATTCCGGATTCATATCATCAATATTGGTTTGTATTACTAGCAAATCTCCAACTGTGGGTAAAGCACTTTCTTGCAACATTGATTTTTCACCTAAATAACCCCTTACCACATTAGGAATTGACAAATCCCAAGTCCCCGCACCATACCCAATTCTTTCCCATTCCAAGCTAGCAACATCTGGCTGATATTCAGTAACCAGAACTTTTAGCAACGCAGCACCAGTAGGTGTTACTAATTCTTTATCTATTTCACCCGCATAATTAGGGATATTCTTAATCAGCTCCGCTGTAGCAGGTGCAGGAATCGGCATTAACCCATGTGCACATTTTACAAAGCCCCGTCCTGTTTGTAAACGATTTGCCATGATCTTTTCTACTTTAAGATTTTCCAAAGCTAACAAGCAACCCACAATATCAATAATAGTATCCACTGCACCTACTTCGTGAAAATGAACCTCTTGGATACTTTTCCCATGCACCTTAGCTTCAGCTTTTGCCAATTCAGTAAAAACCTTTTCTGCCTGAAATTTTATAGTTGCGGCTAATTCAGAATTATTAATAATCTCCATAATACTGTCTAAATTACGTTGTGCCTCTGGCCCATGACTATGCGTTACACCACCATGACTATGCACATGACCTGTTGTAGGTTTTCCCAATATATTTTGCAGTTTATGAATTAATGTACCAACTAATCCATGTTCATGGCTATGCTGTTCATCAAACTCTTTGCACTGTACGTCTACATAAGTACTATCTATTCCTAATTTATTAACACGCTCAATAATAATTTTGTATTCACCAATATTAAGCTTATTTAGTTCTGACAAAATATATTGTTGATCTGCCCCTAAATCTATTAATAAACCTAGTAACATATTTCCGCTAATTCCACTAAATGTATCTAAAAATAATACCCGCATTACACTCCCCCTACTCAAGATTATTAATGATGCTTGCCAAACGACCTGCGCCAAAGCCATTGTCAATATTAACTACTGCAACTCCCGCTGAACAGCTATTTAACATTCCTAAAAGTGCAGACAACCCTTGAAAGTTTGCCCCATAACCCACACTAGTAGGTACGGCAATTACCGGTTTATTCACTAAACCACCCACAACACTGGCTAAGGCCCCCTCCATTCCAGCCACTACAATTAAAACATTAGCTTCATTTAATTTATCTAACCGCCCTAATAAGCGCTGAATTCCTGCTACACCGACATCATATAACCTTTCAACTTTATTGCCCATTATCTCCGCTGTAATTACAGCTTCTTCTGCAATAGGCATATCACTAGTACCCGCACTAATAACTAAAATCTTTTTTTCAGGTCTTTTTATAACTATTTGTTCTTCAACTGTTATCGTACGAGCCACTTCATTAAATTTAGCATGCGGTACTTTCTTTAACACTTGGAGATAATTATCACGGGTAGCTCTTGTACCTAAAATATTCTTACTAATTAGACTTAATTTTTCCATTATTAGAGCAATCTGTTCAGAAGTTTTACCTTCGCAATATACAACCTCAGGAAATCCCTGTCTAGAGGCCCGATTGTAATCGATATTGGCAAATCCCAAATCACCACAAGTCAAGTTTTTGATTTCCTGTACCACAGCACTCGTACTTATTGCTTGCGCTTTATAAGCTAATAAAAGTTCCTTAATTTTGTCATCCAATTTCTCTACCTCTCAATAACTCTATTCATACTGCCCAACTGATAGCCTTGTAAATCTAGCGTAACGTAACTAAAACCCGCTTCTTTACAATATTTAACAATTTGCTTGCGCAAATTTTCTTCTAGTGCGCTGGAAAAATTTTCTGGATTTAATTCAATTCTGGCCAAATCACCATGGTGTCGCACTCTAATAGCACCTGTAAGTACTGTTGCCAAATACTTTTCTATTTGTTCCACCTGCCGAAGTCTTTCCACTGTTATTTCCAAGCCATAAGCTAAACGAGAGGCCAGACAAGCTGAACTAGGCAAATCCCAGTATTTAATCCCCATTTGTTTCGCTAGCTGGCGAATGTCTTGCTTGTCAAAACCAGCTAATAAAAAAGGACTAATTAACAAACCCGGGAATTCTTGTACTGCTAACATCCCAGGACGATAATCTTGCAAATCATCGGTATTAGAACCATCTAAAAAAATAGTATTGGGGAAATTTTTAACCCATTGTTGTAATTGTTCAAGACGAATTTTTTTGCAATAATAACAGCGTTTCGCATCATTAAGCGCAAACTCTCTATTTTCTAATTCTCTGCTAACTAAATAGTGGTGTTCCACACCAATTTCAGAGGCGATTTGCTCAATGCGTATTCTTTCTTCGGCACTTAAGGTGGCCGACAAGATTGTAATCGCCCTTAATTTATCTGGGAAAAATTTTTGACAAACATATAATAGCAGGCTACTGTCAATTCCTCCAGAAAACATTACCACTAAATTTGTATATTCCGCTAAAACAGTCTTAAGTTTTTCTAATTTAGTTTTTAACTCCATTTTCACCCTCGCTTTTTCTGAATTAGTTTTTCCGCCACTCTGCTATTACTAAATATACTAACGGCACCACAATTAAGGTTAACATTGTTGAAGTAATTAAACCGCCCACTAATACCACGCCCATAGATTGCCGCAATTCTGCCCCAGCCCCAATTCCCAAGGCTATGGGTAGCATTCCTAAAATTGTGGATAAAGTGGTCATTAAAATTGGACGTAGTCTCAACGAGCCCGCTTCAACCAATGCTTCTTTAATACTCTTGCCCTCTTCGCGGGCTTGATTAGTATAATCAACCAATAAAATCGCATTTTTGGTAACTAAACCCATCAACATTACAAAGCCAATAGTCGAAATCATATTCAAGGTTTGTCCAGAAAGCAACAAGCCTAGTATTGCCCCAATTATCGCAAACGGCAAAGAAACCATTATTACTAGTGGATGGATAAAGCTTTCAAATTGAGCTGCTAAAACCATATAAATAATAATAACTGCCAAAACTAGAGCTTTTATAACTTCAACAAATGCCCTTTGCATAGTTTCTGCTTGCCCAATAAAGGCATATTTATAGCCTAAAGGCATATTTAGTTTTGGCATAATCTCTTTATCAACTTTCTCTATTACCTCACCTGGTGATACCCCCACAGTATTAGCATAGACAATAACTTGGCGTTGTCGCCCTTCACGATCAATCTGCGTTGGTCCTGAAGACATTTTCACTTCCGCTATATCCCCTAGCCGTACAAAATCACCTTTGCTTGAAGATATTCGCAAATTAGCTACATCGTTGATATTTAAACGACTTTTTTCAGTTAAAAGTAACCTAATATTATAGTCACTATCACCTATTGTAAATTTATTTTTAGTTGTCTTACCTAAAAACGCAGTTTGGACGACCTCGCCCACCTGTGAATTATTAATTCCCGCATCAGCACTCCGTTGTTTATCTAACTTAATAGCTATTTCAGGTTCACTATCTGCACTAGATACATCAACATCAGAAGTTCCTGGAATACTTTTTAATTCATTGACCAAAATCAAAGCATATTCATTAAGTTTTTCTAATTCAGATCCTCGCAAGCCAATTTGAACTGGTCGTGAATCACCACGTCCTCCACCTTGATTAGATACTACCGAAATTTTCAAATCAGTATTTTTTCTAAGTTGCATCCGCAGTTCATCCATAATTTGCATCATGCTTCGCTGTCTTTCAGTAGTTTCTACCAGCTTAACATTAAAACTACCTTCATAAACAGGTCTTCTGCCACCACCAATCCAAAGTCCTGCAAGTTTTACTTCTGGAATAGTCAAAATTTGCTTTTCTATTGGTGCTGTAAGCTCTTTCATTTTTTCTAAAGACGTCCCTGGCGGAGCCTTTATATTAACACTAAATTCGCCCGAATCATAGGTCGGTTGTAATTCTTTCCCCAAAAATGGTGTTAACGCAAAATTAAATAACAACGACAAGGTAGCTATTAAAATTATTTTTTTCGGCCTTTGCAAACACCAATTTAAAATTTGCACATAAGCACCTAAAAATTCTTGGAAACCCTGTTCAAAATAAGTAATCACTTTGTCCACAATTCGCGGCCTTGCCAAGGTATATTTCTTGCTTTCTAACCAATGTGCTGCCAACATCGGCGTTAAAGTAAATGCTACTAAGGTTGATATCGCTACTGAGAAAGCAACCGTCAAGCCAAATTGTTTAAAAAATTGACCTATCGTCTCTCCCATACTACCTATCGGCACAAAAACTGCTAACAGTGACATTGTCGTCGCTAACATAGCTAGAGAAATTTCCTTAGTGGCTTCATAGGCCGCCGTGAATTTATCTTTGCCCATTCTTAAGTGACGAAAAATGTTTTCAATCAATACAATAGCATCATCAATCAAAATACCTACGGCCAAACTCAAGGCCATCAAAGACATATTGTTTAAACTAAAATTCATGTACTTCATTAAGAAAAAAGTAGAAATAATGGAACTAGGTATTGCTAAAGCCCCAATAACAGTAGCCTTAAAATCGCCTAAAAAAAGATAAGTAATTAAAACTGCTAAAAATCCACCAAATAAAATTGCATTCCATACATCATCCACATTGTCACGAATATATTTTGACTGCTCTCGAATTATTTCGACTTTTATATCTTTAGGTAACTCCCGCTCTGATATTTTAGCTACTTCTTGCATAACTCTTTCAGAAACATCTACTGTATTTGTGCCTGATTGTTTCCGCACGGTCATCATCACACTAGGTTGACCATTTACACGTGCATAAGTAGTTTCTCTTTCCCAACCATCATCTACTTCAACTACATCACCCATGCGTACTAACTTACCATCATAATTAGCTACTACAATATTTTTGATATCTTCAACGTTTTTATATTTACCAATAGTTCTAACCGTTAATTCTCTACCCTTTTCATCTACTTTACCGCCAGGTGTATTCACGTTTTCAGTATTAGCAATGCTCAGTAAATTTTGATAGCTAATCTTATAAGCCTCTAATTTTCTAGGATTTACCAACAAGCGAATCTCACGAGCGCTAGCCCCAATAATACTGGCTTCTGATACACCATCCACTCTTTGAACTTGCTCTTGGACCACATCTTCTACAATCTTGCGAATAGTACCTCGATCCCGAATATCCGATGAAAAAGTAAACATTAAAATTGCCTGTGCCGAAATATCTTGCCGTTGTACAACTGGTTCATCTACTTCATCCGGCAATCTTTTTCTCACACCAGCCACTTTTTCGCGGACTTCGCTTGAGGCTTGTCGCGGATCTATGCCTAATTCAAATTCAATAATCGTTTGAGAAAATCCTTCGCGTGCCATGGAGGAAATATTTTTAATCCCGGCCACAGAACTTACTGCAGATTCGATCGGCTTAGTAATCAAGGTTTCCATTTCTTCTGGAGATGCGCCAGTATAAGTAACTGTCACATTTACAAAAGGCAACTCCACATCAGGAGATAAGTCTACACCGATTTTCGGATAAGAATTTATCCCAAACACCACTAATAGCATGATAAACATTGTCGTAAAAACTGGTCGCTTAATAAATACCTTTATCATCTTCTACACCTTGCCGTCCTCTTTTTTATCTAAGCGCACCTTTACACCCTCATGCAACTTGTTTTGTCCAGCTACAACAATCGTATCCCCTTCATTAATCCCAGCTAACACCTCAATTTTACCCTCACCAGTATAACCAGCTTTAATTAGCTTTTGTTCTAACACATTGTCTTTGTTAACCACATATACGGTTTGTTGATCTTCCCTCATAACTATCGCACTTTGAGGAATAACTACAACATTTTCGCGCAACTTAGTAGTAATAAAGGCATTCGCAAACATTCCTGCCTTTAGTTCATTTTTACTATTATCAATAGTTATTTCCGCACTGAAACTACGTGCTGGTAAACTAGCAACTGGTGAAATTCGTGTAACCTTGCCAATAAATTCACGTTCCCCATAAGCATTTATTTTCAACACCGCTTCTTGCCCTAAATGCACATTTACAATTTCTGCTTCGCCAATGTTTATTTTTGCCAACAAACTTGTAGTATCTGCCAAATTAATAATTGGCATACTAATATTTGCAAAAGTGCCCTCTTGAACGTATTTTTTAGCAATAACTCCGCTACGTGGGGCAGTAATTACTGTATTATCCAATTTGATTTGCAAAGCACCTAAATTACCACGCACAGATTCTAGTTTGCCTATAGCCATATTTTTTTTATAATTAGCAGTATCTCGCTCTTGTTTAGATACTGCTCCATTTTGCAACAGTTGCTCCGCTCTCAACAAATCTGTTTGAGCTTGCTCTAAACTAGCCTGCGATTCATATACTGTACCGCGAGCTTGTTCTACTTGAGCAACAAACTCGGAAGCATCAAGTTTTATCAAAATTTGTCCACTAGCAACTTGATCGCCTTCATAAACTAAAATTTTATCAATCCTACTAGCAACTTTGGATGAGATATCCGCCTGCCAAATTGGTTCTAGGCTCCCAGAAAATTTTAAGATTGGCAAAATACTTCCTTTTTTAACTATTTCTGTTTGCACAGCTAAAGTTTGCCCACTAGAAATTTTATTAGCACGTTGCCGATTTGTTTGAATGTTGTCATAAATTCGATACCCAATTCCTATTACTAGTAAAATTGCCACTAAGATAAGAATGTTGCGTTTATTCTCTTTAAAAATTTGCATATACTACCTTCGCTCCATTTCTTGCTATTTTCCGATTAGCTTATGTCTATAAAAAAAGAGTTGCTTAAATATTTTAAGACAACTCTTTTCTCTTGTTTAAGATCTTAGTTTTAAATTAAATTTTTCTTGCAAGCTTTCTAGAATTTGCTTAGTAAATTCTTCCACTTCTTTATCTGTCAAAGTTCTATCCGTAGCTTGAAAAGTTAACGTAAAAGCCATACTTTTGAAGCCTGCGGCAACTTGTTTGCCTTGATATACATCAAATAATTTTAAATCTTGTAGATACTTTCCACCCGCAGCTAAAATCAATTGCTCTAAATCAGCCATTAAAATTTCCTCTGGAACTAGTACCGCTAGGTCGCGACTAATATATGGGTATTTAGGTAAAGCACAATAGCTAGCACTATTTTCATAAGTTGCAAATAATACTGTTAAATCTAATTCAAATATATAAACAGGTTTATTAAGTGAATAATTCTCTTCCACCACTGGATGTACTTGACCAAAACTGCCTACACACTGACCTGCCACAATAATATCTGCACTTTTACCTGGATGCAGGCTAGCTAAACTGCTTGGCACCAGCTGATAGTCTCTAACTGCAAACTTATGCATTAAATCTGTTACTAAGCCTTTCGCGTCATAAAAATCAAAGTCCGCTTTGCTTTCTTGCCAATGACTCGCAAATCTTTTCCCCGTCATAGCTCCTGCTAGCACAGGTCTCTCTTGCGGTAATTTTACCAAAGGTAATTGCTCAGGCAAATAAATATTGCCAATTTCAAAAATAGCTAAATCTTCATTTCGTCTGGCAATATTATAATTTACTGTTTGCAAAATACTAGCTAATAAAGTCGTACGTAAAATCTTAAACTCATCTGTAATTGGATTAGTTATTTCAATAGCCGTGCGTTTTAAATCTGTCTTAGCTAAATTAAGTTTATCAAAAGCACTAGGATGAATAAAACTATAATTAATTACTTCATCTAACCCATTAGCCACCATAATATTGCGCAAGTCTTCTGCTAACTTGGTTACCAAGGTTTGTTCCGCACTCATTAACTCACCTTTAGGCACAGTCGCTTTAATATTGTCAAAACCAATAACGCGGGCAATTTCTTCGCTGATATCAACCATACTAGTTACATCAAATCTCCAACTAGGCACTGTAATTTTCAGTTCTTCTGAGATAATCTCTACGCCAAAACCTAAAGCTATAAGAATTTCACGCATTTTTGTCGCCGACAAATCTGTCCCTAGTCGAGCATTAATTTTAGCTACTGAGACAGTTAGCACCACTGCTTCTTTTACTTCTGGATAACAATCTACAATATCTTCAACAGCTTCAACCGTGGTAATATCTTGCAACAATTGAGTTGCGCGTGCAATAGCCAAAATAGTAGTTTCTAAATCGGTGCCGCGCTCAAATCGTGATGAGGCTTCACTGCGCAATCCTAAAGCTCGGCTAGTTTTCCTCACACTTGTACCGTTAAAATAAGCCGCTTCCAAAACTATATCTTTTGTAGTTGAGCCCACTTCACTCTCTAAACCACCCATTACGCCGGCAATTCCTAGCACTTTTTCTATGTCAGCAATCACCAACATTTCAGACTGCAAATTCCTTTCTTGCTCATCTAAAGTTTGTAATTGCTCCCCAGCTTTAGCTAAGCGTGCCACTAATTTTTTCCCGGCAATTTTACTATAATCATAAGCATGCATTGGTTGACAAAGTTCTAACATCACAAAATTAGTAACATCAACAATATTATTTATTGGACGCAACCCTACTGAACGTAAACATTTTTGTAGCCAACTAGGTGAATTATCTAATTTAACCCCTTTAAGCACTCGTCCAGAAAAACGCTTGCAAAGTTGTTTGTTTTGAATTTCAATTTCCAAACCTTGATTTTTAGTAACAATTTTATCCGTCGTAGCGGCCAAGGGAATGTTTTTCAAAGCTTTACCAGTTAACGCAGCTACCTCACGCGCAATCCCGATCACTCCAAAGCAATCCGCTCGGTTAGCAGTTAATTCAAACTCTAAAATCACATCATCCAAGCCTAAAACTTGTTTAATATCTACACCAACTGGCGTATCTGCTGGTAATAAGAAAATACCTTCACGCTGTTCTGGCAATAAAGTTTTAGCGTCTAAATTTAATTCCCCCGCCGAACAAAGCATTCCTTCCGAAGCAACTCCACGGAGTTTTGCTTTTTTCATCTTCATACCATTAGGTAAGCAAGCACCGACTACAGCTACTGGAACTACAGAATTTTGGCGCACATTATCGGCACCAGTAACAATATTAGCCAATTCCGCTTGTCCAACATCGATTTTACAAATCCAAAGTTTATCGGCTTCCGGATGTTTGTAAATTTCCACAACTTTACCTGTAACTACGCCTTCTAACCCTTGACCTAAATAGTGAATATTTTCTACCGCTATCCCTGCTAGCGTCATTTTTTCCGCTAATTCTTCTGCTGTCAAATCTATATCTATATAATATTTTAACCAATTGAAGGAAACATTCATTGTTATTTAATCCCCCTTAAAGCAAACTGTCTTATAAAACGCAAATCATTTTCAAAAAACAGTCTTAAGTCATCAATTCCATATAATAACATTGCAATCCGTTCTACACCCATGCCAAAAGCAAAGCCGCTAACTTTACTACTATCATAACCACTCATTTCTAAAACGCGTGGGTGTACCATACCCGAACCTAAAATTTCTAACCAACCTGATGATTTACAAACTCTGCAACCAGCACCTTTGCAAATCACACAAGAAATATCAACTTCCGCACTTGGTTCTGTAAAAGGGAAAAAGCTTGGTCTTAAGCGTACTTTTACATCTTCGGAAAAAATTTCTTTCAAAAATAATTCTAAAGTACCTTTCAGATCCGCTAAGCTAATATCTTCACCCACTACTAATCCTTCTACTTGATGAAACATTGGTGAATGTGTGGCATCATAATCACGACGATATACCTTGCCAGGTGCAATCATTCTAATAGGCTTATTCTCTTTGGAATTTACTTCCATAGTTCTAGCTTGCATTGGCGAAGTATGGGTACGCAATAAAAATTCCGGAGTTATATAGAAAGAATCTTGCATATCTCGCGCTGGATGATCTTTGGGCAAATTTAAAGCTTCAAAATTATAATAATCACTTTCAACTTCTGGCCCTTCATAAATACTAAAACCCATCTTCAAAAACACATCTTTAATACGGCGCATAGTTAAGTTTATTGGATGAATATGACCAATTTTATTGACTCTCCCTGGTAAAGTTATATCAATTTTTTCACTACTTAATCTATTTTCCAGTTCTTGCTGGCTTAATTTCGCACTTACTGTTTCAAATAAATCTTCCAGAACTTTGCGGACATCATTAACTAATTGTCCCATCCGCGGTCTTTCTTCGGCTGATAAATTACCCATCCCCCGCAAAATACTAGTCAGCGACCCTTTTTTACCCAAATATTGTACTTTAAAATCATTTAATTGCTCTAAGCTGTTAGCCGCGGCAAATTTTTCTGTCGCTTCTATTTGCAAAGCCTTTATTTGTTGCTCCATTTTTCAAACAATCCCCCTAAAAAATAATACAAAAACTACCTTAGGCTGTTTTGTACTAATGTTTCAAACAACTAAGGCAGTATTTTATTTCAACAAGTTACATACTAATATTATTCTTAACACTATTATCTAACACTTGTTAATTATAACATTAAAAAAAGCTATCTATCAAGCAAAATAGCGTATATTTTCTACTTATTTTGCCTTAAATACTCATACATCAAGACACTGCCTGCGATAGCTACATTTAAGGATTCTATCTTTCCTAGCTGTGGCAAGACTATTTTCAAGTCACTCGCTTGCAAAAAAACTTCACTAACCCCATTTGCTTCATTCCCTAAAACTAAGGCCATTCTAACTGGCAATTCTATTTCATAAACATTTTGGGCGGCCTCTAAACTAGTAACTAAAATTTTATAATTACTAGCCTTTAATCGCTCCAAAACTTCCAGCCGAGACATTCCGATAATCGGGACACGAAAAATACCGCCCATACTCCCTCTAACAACTTTAGGCGCATAAAGGTCCGCGCAATTTTCCACTAGTACTATCGCCTGAACACCTGTTGCCACTGCTGTTCTAATTAACGTTCCTAAGTTGCCAGGATCTTGAATTGTCTCCAACACCAAGATTAACCCATTTTGGCTCGCCAATTTTTCCAAATCCAGTTGTGGTTTGGGCATATATACAGTTGCTAAAATCCCCTGAGCAGTTTGTACATCTGATATTTTCTTTAAAATCTCTTCATTAATTTTATAAAAATTCTCACAAGCTTGTTGCAATTGATTAATTTTTACAGATGCTAAATTAGCAAGGGCAGTCTTTTCGATAAAAATATCTTTAATCTGCCAGCCACTATCTAAAACCTCGTCTATAAGTTTCCAGCCCTCTACAATAAACAATCCTTGTTGCTGACGATATTTTTTTAAAGCTAAATTAACACAATCTTTAACTACTGTATTTTGCAGGCTTTGTATTTCGATCATACCAAGGCCTCCAAACGTCTAATTCCATCATTTTTACCAACTAAAATTAATACATCGTCAGCATTAATTATGGCGTGCGGCGAGGGTGGTACTTGAATGCCATTTTTATTTTTCAGGGCTACTACATTGACTTCATATTCATCTCTTAAGCGGGTTTGTGCCAAAGTATGCCCCACTATAAAGCGGGGGGCATGAAATTCTACCACGCTCAAATTATCATCTAATTCCACAAAATCTAAAATGCTACTTGAAGCAATATTATGCGCCACTCGTTGTCCCATGTCGATATCCGGATAAATTATCTTATCTGCGCCAATTTTTTCCAACATGCGTCCATGTAAATGGTTATTAGCCATAACTACAATTTTAGCTACACCAAATTCTTTTAAAATTAATGTCGTAAATAAATTAGTTTCTACACCTTCGCCAATTGCCACAACTACAGCATCAAAGTTTCTAAGCCCCAAAGAATATAAACTTTCTTCATCGCGAGCATCCATAATAACGACATGCGTTAAAATATTACTATAAGCTTGCACTTTTTCTTCATCAATATCAATACCCAAAACCTCGTGGCCTAATTCATTTAAAGTTCTAGCTACACTACCGCCAAATTTCCCTAAGCCAATTACCGCGTATTGTTTTTTATTTTTCAAAATACTCACCTCTACCCTATAATTACTTTGCCTTCGGGATATCTAATCGCCGCCTCTTTGTTTTTATGCAAAAGTGCATAAGCTAAAGTTAACGGACCCACCCGTCCAGCAAACATTGTAATAATTAATGCAATCTTGCTATTATCTGTTAATGCAGGCGTTAATCCACAAGATAACCCCACGGTTGCAAATGCCGAAATAGTTTCAAAAAACAAATATAAAAAATTATTGCCTTCAAAAATATTCAGCAAAAAAGTAACCGAAATCACTAAAATGCCTGATAGCGTAAACACAACATAAGCTTTATGTATTGCATTTTGACTAATGCTACGATAAAAAATAGTAGTTTCGGACTTGCCTCGAATCATACTCCAAACAGACATAATTAAAATATAAAAAGTCGTGGTCTTTATCCCCCCTGCAGTTGAAGCAGGGGACCCACCTACAAACATTAAGGAGATAATTAAAAATATCGTCGAACTATTTAAAGCCGTCAAATCAATCGTGTTAAATCCTGCCGTACGCGGCGATACAGCTTGGAAAAAGCTAGCTAGCAGTTTGGCTTGTAGGCTCAAGCCCCCCAAAGTGTCCACATTATCTTTTTCCAATATATAAATACCAACACTACCTACTATAATTAACAACACCGTGGTAAAAATAACCACCTTGGTATGCACTAGTAACCTTTGCCAGTTTTTTTTCTCAACAACATCTACCATTACCGTAAAACCTAAACCACCTAAAATTATTAAACTTGCAATTGTCAAATTTATGATAATATCGCCACTATAACTGGTAAGACTACTATAACCACCAAGTAAATCAAAACCGGCATTACAAAAGGCCGATATTGCATGCCAAAAGCCAAAATAAATTCCTTTTAGACCATAATCTTGATAAAATCTTAGCGCTAAGATTATCCCAGCTAAAAATTCGATTAAAAAAGTATATTTTATAATAATTTGTGTTAATCTTACCATTCCTGATAACCCATCTTGATTGAGACTTTCTTGCATTAATAAACGTTGTTTTAAATTCACTCTTCTGCCCAAAGCAACAATTGTCATTGTTGCCCCGGTCATAACGCCAATAGCCCCTAACTGAATAAGAATAATAATTACCATCTGTCCAAATATCGTAAAGTGTGTACCAGTGTCTACTACAACCAAGCCTGTTACACAAACAGCCGAAGTAGCTGTAAACAGCGCATTTAAAAAACTTAAACTTTCATCGTTAGTGCTTGCCCAGGGTAACATTAGCAGTAGTGCCCCTGTAAAAATCAAGATTGCAAAACTTAAAACTACAATTTGATAATTAGAAAAATGCCAACTAAATTTTCTTAATAAAGCTTCCAAAACCATTGCCTCCTATTGTTTATACCGCGCCACTCAATAATTGCTTTAAATCTGCAACAAACTCTTGTACAACACTTTCACTGGTCGCCCATGATGTTACTAAGCGAACAGCTGCACAATCTTCACTTATTTCTTGCCAGATATAAAAGCTGTATTTTTTTTCTAGACTAGCAATAACCCGTTTACTCAAGATTGGAAAAATTTGATTTGTATCCGTATTCACTAAAAATTCACATTCTAAGTCTTGCAAGGCCATTTTTAAAAGTTTTGCCATTTTATTAGCATGCTCTGCTAATTGATAATAAAGTCCAGCTTTAAACATTTCCCAAAACTGCACCCCTAAAAACTGACCTTTAGCCAACATAGCACCGCGTTGTTTAATGTGATAGCGAAAATCTGTTTGTAGTTTTTGTCGACAAATTACTAAAGCCTCGCCAAATAATGCTCCATTTTTCGTGCCCCCAATATAAAATGCGTCCGTTAATTGAGCTATTTGCGCTAAATTCACATCGTTTTTTTCCGACATCAACGCCGAACCTAGTCTAGCACCGTCGATGTAAAAATACAAGTTTTTTTGCTTACATAATTCACTTATTTTATTTAGTTCCGCATAAGAATATATTGTACCGATTTCAGTTGGTTGAGAAATATATACCATCTTAGGTTTAACCATATGTTCATCTGTATGTTCCTTTAATACTGCTAATATTTGTTCTGTTGTCAATTTTCCTTCTGTAGTGGCAACGCTAATAATCTTATGACCTGTTGATTCAATCGCTCCTGTTTCATGAACCAAAATATGCCCAGTATGTGGAGCTATTACGGCTTCATAAGGACGTAAAAACGCCGCCATAACCGTAAGGTTAGTTTGAGTTCCGCCTACAAGAAAATGAATCGCTGCATCTTTTTTAGCAATTATATTTTTTATCAATTCTTTAGCCAACTCACTATATTGGTCTTGTCCATAACCAATATTTTGTTCGGCGTTTATTTTTAAAATTTGGTTTAAAATTTGAGGATGTGCCCCCTCGCTATAATCGTTTTTAAAACTGTACACTATTATCACATTCCTTTTCCGTAATATTTTTCTAATATAATATGTTATCAGGCAAAATAAAATTTTTCTAATTATTTTATAATTTTTTGTAAACAGCAGCAGGATTATGCATAAATTTATCGAATTATTAACACAAAGAGTTAACGTACCACATTTTTGAAACAAGGGGGATCTTATGATGAAAGATTACACTAGTAACAAAATACGCAGCGTGGGCATTGTCGGTCACAGCGGTTCGGGTAAAACTTCGGTTGCCGAGGCTTTACTGTTCCGTTCCGGCGCAATAACAAGAATGGGGAAAATCGAGGATGGTTCTATGACTACCGATTACGAACCAGAAGAAATTAAACGTAAAGTTACAATTAGCTCTGCTTTAGCTCCGGTTGAATGGAAAGACAACAAAATAAACTTCATTGACACACCTGGTTATGCAGATTTCGTGGCTGAAGTCAAAGGCTGTCTTCATGCTGTAGACAGTGCTTTAGTGGTAGTATGTGCTTATTCTGGTGTAGAAGTCGGCACTGAAAAAGTTTGGAACTATGCTGAAGAACTAAACCTACCTAGAATTATTTTTGTAAACAAAATGGATCGTGAAAATGCTAACTTTGAAAAAATTGTCGACACTATGCAAGCAAATTTTTCCAAAAGAGTAATTCCTTTGCAAATCCCAATTGGTTCGGAACAAAATTTTCGCGGCATTGTCGATATAGTTAAAATGAAAGCGTATATTGCCCAAGGGAATATTTATATAGAAGAAGAAATTCCTGAAGAACTGTTAGATATCGCCACTATTTCTCGCGAAGCAATCATCGAAGCTGCCGCTGAGGTTAATGATGAAATTCTAACCAAATATTTTGATGGTGAAGAACTAAGTGAAGAAGAAATAATGCTTGGTTTAGTTGATGGCGTAAAAAACGCTCGTATTTTCCCTGTATTTTGTGGTTCTACTAGCAAAAATATTGCCATTGGACGTCTCTTAGATTCTATCACTGATTACACACCTAACGCTAGTGAAAAAACGATACAAGTTACAGATAAACGTACCAACAATCCTATTACCCTCAATCCCAATAGTTCTTTGGCTGCTTTAGTTTTTAAAACTACCACTGATCCATTTGTCGGCCGTTTAAGCTTTTTGAAAGTTTTTTCTGGCAGTATCACTCCGGACAGTACAATCTATAATATTAATAAAGATAAGACAGAACGCG
Organism: Succinispira mobilis DSM 6222; assembly: GCF_000384135.1. Taxonomy (NCBI): domain Bacteria; kingdom Bacillati; phylum Bacillota; class Negativicutes; order Acidaminococcales; family Acidaminococcaceae; genus Succinispira; species Succinispira mobilis. The sequence goes on along the minus strand of NZ_KB913028.1, from coordinate 853,416 downwards.
TTGGCAACATTTTTAGTTTACGTGGCAAACAACAGCTTCCTTTAACTAAAATTGTGGCGGGTGATATCGGCGTTGTTGCCAAATTACAAGATACTTCAACTGGTGATACAATTTGCCAAAAAGAGCAACCGCTCCAATTTGAAAGTATTTCTTTTCCTAAGCCAATGTATACTTTAGCCATCGAAGCAAAAAATAAAAACGATGAAGATAAAATCGGGACTGCCATCACCCGTCTAATGGATGAAGATCCAACCTTTATTTCCTATAAATTAGCCGGCAGTAAAGAAAAACTCATTAGCGGTATCGGCGACCAACATCTTGATATAATTTTAGAAAAGATGAAACGCAAATTTGGTGTAGAAGCTAATACCCATCTACCTAAAATCAGCTATCGCGAAACCATCCGTGGTGTTGCTGAAGTCGAAAACAAGCACAAAAAACAAAGTGGCGGACATGGACAATATGGACATGTGAAAATTAAAATCGAACCTATTGAACCTGGAAAAGGGTTAGAGTTTGTAGATGCCATTTTTGGTGGGGCCGTACCTAGACAGTATATCCCCGCTGTAGAAAAAGGCGTCCAAGAAGCTATGCAGTCTGGCGTGCTAGCAGGTAATCAAGTCGTAGATGTTAAAGTTACCCTACTAGATGGTTCTTATCATACAGTGGACTCTTCTGAAATGGCCTTTAAAATAGCTAGTAGTGGTGCTTTCAAAAAAGCTGCCCTGCAAGCCAAACCTGTTATTTTAGAGCCAATTTATGAAGTTGAAGTAGCTATGCCTGATAATTACATGGGGGATGTAATCGGAGACTTTAATAGTCGCCGTGGTAGAATTGCAGGTATGACACCTGGTGAGAAAGGACAAGGAAAAGTTATTGCGCAAGTTCCTTATGCAGAAATGCTAGATTATGCTGTGCAACTTCGTTCACTTACTCAAGGCCGTGGCCAATTCGATATGCATTTTTCTCATTATGAAGAAGTGCCACATAAAATAGCAGAAGAATTAATTAAAAACAGTAGTAAATCCGAATGATTATATAATTATACTATAAAAAGCGCACTTGCTAAAGTTTCCTAAAAAACTTTCAAGCAAGTGCGCTTTTTTTAACTATTTGCGATACCGCATTAATTCAGCTTGTTTTTTTAATTCTTCAATTCGGCTGGCAGTAGTCGGATGTGTACTAAAAAGACTCATTAACCATTGCCCTTTGCCCGCTAGTGGATTTACAATAAACATATGTGCCGTTGCTGGCGTAGCGTTAGTATCCGGCTGATAAGTACCCCGTGCAAACATCTCCATTTTGCTAAGAGCACTAGCCAATGCCAACGGATTACCTGACAATTCTCCCCCAGTTCGATCTGCCAAATATTCACGCGAACGAGAAATACCCATTTGAATTAGCATTGCCGCCAATGGCGCCACTATCATCATTGCTAAGGAGCCAACTAATCCGCCTGCCCCTTCACCATCATCATCATTGCTACGTCCCATTCCGAAAATCGCACCCCAACGTACCATATCAGCAATCATTGTAATCACCCCAGCTAAACTAGCCGCGATCGTACTAATTAAGGTGTCACGATTTTTCACGTGCGCTAACTCATGAGCCATAACGCCCTCTAATTCTTCTAAAGTCAACATTCTCAGAATTCCTCTTGTTGCCGCTACTGCAGCATTCTCTGGATTTCTGCCTGTTGCAAAAGCATTAGGTGCATCCATATCAATTACATATACCCTAGGCATAGGCATATTTGCTTTTCTTGCTAATTTCGCAACTAAACCAACTAATTCTGGTGCTTGTTGCATACTAACTTCTTGAGCATTATACATTTTTAAAACTATTTTGTCACTAAACCAGTAACTTACAAAATTTATCCCTAAAGAAATAATTAACATAATCATCATGCCGCCTCGACCAGCAAAAGCCCCACCTACTGCTACCAATAGGGCTGTCATCAAGGCCAATAAAGCAGCCGTTTTTAAAGAACTCATATACCCCTCCTAAACATAAACTAATGTTTGTTTTATATCATTCATACTAGCGGAATTTTCGCCAAAATACAAGTATAAATTTGTAAATTTTTTGTGAAATTATTTGCAAAGTTCTTGTTCAATTGCAGTTAACATATTTTCACTGTTTTCGCGGACTTTCTTCTTTAATAGCGGATTTAATAAGCCGGCAATCATAGGGATCCCAAATTCAAAATCTACAAATAAACTAATTTCTACCCCTTCCGTTGTTTCTGCTAACTGCCAGTAACCAGTAAACTTTTTTAAATCGCCTTTTATTTGCTGATACTCAATCCGATACTGTTGCGGATAAAATAAATCTTCTTCAGTCCACTCAATCTTCCGCCCATCAACATTAGAAATCCAATGGGTTGTCGTTTTATTTAATTCCCTGGACAGCAAAGTTACACTAAGCAAATCCGGCATGAATCGTGGATAACTAGGCATATCACTGATTAGCTGATAAATATCGTCTATCTTGCCACTAACTTTTTTACTTACTAATACACTTGGCATTTTTTTCCCTCTTTTCTATAAATCTTCTATTGCTTCATTGGCAGTAGCTACTGCACACGCTATTTTTGCCAATACAATATCAATCAATTCTCTAGGCATGTTCAAGGCTGGTTCTAGCCTAATTACTTTGGGATTATTTAGGGTGTAAGCAATCAAAATTCCATCATCGATTAATAACGATAAAAGCAAACCGCCCACGCCCTCTTTACTAAGCTCTAGCCCCAGCATCATTCCTAAACCACGGACTTGAGTAATTACTGCGGGGTATTTATCTTGGATAGCCCTCAATCCTGCCAAAAAATATGCGCCATTATCACGTGCTAACGCCAGCAGCCCTTCTTTTTCAATAACTTCTATTGTAGCTAAAGCAGCTGTGCAAGCTAATTGATTACCACCAAAAGTTGTAGTATGTAAAAATGGTGATTCAATTAAGCCCTGCCAAACTTTTTCTCGCGCCACTATTGCTCCAATCGGCATAACTCCGCCACCTAGTGCTTTTGCCAATGCAATAATATCTGGCACTACAGCTTCGTGCTCAACTGCAAAATATTTACCAGTACGCCCCATTCCTGTTTGCACTTCATCTACTAACATCAATACACCATGCTGATCACAAAGTTCGCGAATTTTTTGCAAATATCCTGCTGGCGGTAAAATAATTCCACCTTCTCCTTGAATCGGTTCTAAAATCACTCCAGCATAGCTAGAATCAAGTTTTTGTTCTAAAGCCTTAATATCCCCAAAAGGAATGTGTTCAAAACCATTTAACAAGGGTTTAAATGGTTCGCGAAATAACTCCCGTCCAGTGGCTGATAATGAACCTAAACTTTTGCCATGAAATGAATTTGTCATACATAGAAACTTACCTTTACCAGTAGCCAATTTTGCTACTTTCAACATCGCTTCTACAGCTTCTGTACCACTATTTACAATAAAAGAATATTGCAAGTCTCCTGGAGTTATTTCCGCTAATTTTTCGGCTAAATCTGCTAATTGACGATTGAACAGAACTTTGCTCGATAGAGGTATCCTTCCTACCTGTTCTTGAACAGCTTTTACAACTTGAGGGTGACAATGACCTAAGGCAAAGACCCCATAACCACCTAAGCAATCAATATACTCTTTATCTTGCTCATCATATACATAACAGCCTTGAGCCCTATTTTCAACACTATTTAAACCCATAAATCTAAATAATTTCGCCATCGCTGGATTTATATATTTTTCATATTTACTAATAACTTGTTCAGTTGACATGCTTCCACTCCCTAGTAATTATTTTAATTTACTAAATCAGATACATAAACTAATTTTACACCCATACTTTTAATTTCTTCAATAGTTGCCAGTAGCGCCGTAGCTGTAGCGGGGCGCACATGACAAATCGCAATATGCGTTCCATCATTCAAGGCAGCTTTTGCGGCCTGCAACATCCGCCCCTTAATATAGCTAACATCAGCTTCACCATCTAAAAAAGCCATGTTCCTTGCATTGGGAACGCCCATTTGTGTAGCTACTTTATAAGCGATAGTTTTTGGTTGGGTATAACTATCTACAAAAAACAAATCCCGATTACTTAACACACTTAATACTGCTTTCACCACCCGTTCATCAGCCGTAGCTCGCGAACCTTGATGATTATTTACACCAATAACACCTGGTAAACTATCTAAAGCAGCTTTAGTAGTGGCGATAATTTCATTTTCTGTCATATCTACTGTTATCGTGCTTTTTTCTGATTGTGCTGCTTGATTTAAGGGTTGCATCGGCAAATGTAAAATTGCTTGTTGCCCCGAAGCCTTAATCAATCTTAAACTATCCTCTGAATAGGGTCGATATGGTAAAATCGCAAAAGTTAATGGTACCTCTATTTGTAACATTTTTTCTAAAGGTTCCAATGAATAGCCTGCATCATCAATTATTAGAGCTAAACGACCATTGCCAGCGCTTTCTTTCTTTTTACTCTTTTCTTTATTTGCTGACAAAAAAAGTAATTTATCAGTTACAAATACTCCCTGAGCCGTTTCAAACCCAATCTCTAAACTAATGGCTTTGTTAGCACTAGTAGTTTTCTCTTCCTTTTGTGCTTGCATTTTCAAGTTATTTTTTTCTGCAAAACCTTTTAGTTTTTCTAGCACTACCTCTAGATTGTCTTTTTCGGTCAAACGAATTTCCATACTTCTAGTTAAACCACTGCTACCATGTTGTTTACTTTCTAACCGTGACTGTTCTTCAACTGCCCAATTTTCATGTTGTGCAAAAAATTTATCTAGCAAGCGTAAGGCTTGTTTACTTTCTTCTTTATAGTCACTTTTATTCAATACTACTTGTTTAGTTTGAGGTTGTTCTTTTCCTGCATCAGATTTAGTTTTATTAGCAAAAAAATACCAACTTGCTAAGGCACTAACTACTAATATGGCTATAGCAAAAATTGTTATATTACCCCACCTATACTTCTTCATAACTGCCTACCTCCTGTGCAATGAATTTGGCTACGTCTTCCATTTTTGTTTTTTCCGTAACTTCTAACCATTTTATATATGACATTTTCTTAAACCAAGTAATTTGTCGTTTCGCAAAGCGACGCGTAGCCTGTTTAATATTGTATTCGCAAGTATCATAATCCACTTCACCTTGAAGATATTCCACAACTTGTTTATAACCAATTGCCTGTAAAGCCTGTGACTGGCTAGAAACTCCATCCGCCAACAAATTTTTTACCTCCGCAATTAAGCCAGCTTCTAACATTTTATCTACACGCAAATTAATTCGCGCGTATAATTTGCTCCGCTCCATATTCAAACCATATACCCAAGCCTGATAATCAGGTCGAATTTGTCCAGTTGAACTAGCCTGTTCTTTATTTTCTCCCGCTAACGCTATTTCAATTGCGCGAATAACACGAAAACAATCATTATAATGTAGTTTTTCGGCCATTGCCTTATCTAATTCTGCCAAACGCAGATGTAATGCTTTATTCCCATACTGGCTCGCAAATTCTTCTAATTCTTTTCTTAGTTGTACATTTTCTTGCACATTCAAAAAAGAATAATCCTCTAGAACTGCTTTAAGATAAAGTCCTGTCCCCCCAACTAAAATCGGCATTTTCCCTTTGGCATTGATAGAAACTATTAATTCTTCAACCTTTTTTTTAAAGGTCAAAACATCAAAACTCTCTTTTGCTGTTAAAATATCAATCATATGATGTTGAATACCCGCCATTTCTTCTCTAGCTGGTTTAGCACTGCCAATATTTAAGCCCTGATAGACCAAGACACTATCTCCCGAAATTATTTCTCCATCTAATAATTGGGCTAATTCAATTCCCAAATCACTTTTACCAGTAGCCGTGGGCCCCAATAAAACAATCACTTTTTTTTTCATGTTCTATACCTCAATAACAGCATACTTTATTTTACTATATCTACCACCACACACCCTTGTTAGCGGTAATTTAGCAAATAAACTATTATATTTGTTTTCTTTAATAACAACACGTCGCCTAGCTACACGCAGTGCCTGCTCTATAGCTAATAAAGTTAATTCTTGGCTACAAGCGAATTCGCGCAAAGGTTGCATGTTACTCGAACCATGCACAGGGTGTTCAAACATCGGGTCAAAATAAACAATATCATAACTGGCATCAGCCTGCGACACCAAATAACTCAAATGATCTTGGCAGTGAACCTTGATACGCTGTGCTGCGTTTTCTAACAGACCTATAGTTGAATAATCTTTTAATCCTTGCGTCACAATAAAACTTATCCACTTAGAAGCTTCTATTCCGGTAATCGTCCCCTGATTTCCCAATGCATATGCACAAACTAAAGCATCGCTTGCTAAGCCCAACGTAGCATCTAAAATCTTCATGCCGGTTTGTAGTTGCATTGCTTCCAATAAATTATCGGTTCCGCCTTTCAATAGATTTTCGATCCTTAACTTAGCCATACTCGGGTGAAAAAAAAATTCTTGCTCTGTGGTTTTTAATTTCCACCCAGAATTTTCTAGAACTAAGATCGCTTGTAACTCATTTTCTTCCAACATTGCAGTTATTGGTTTTCGAGCTAAATAAGCAACTTCCAGTTGCCGGGCATATTGCTTGGCTAATTCACATTGAGCCCAGCCCGCCTTATTACTTACAGTTATGGCTACCTTCATCTTCAACTCCGCTTAAACATTTTATTTAATTCATGATCTGTAAATTCGATCATAATTGGCCGCCCATGAGGACATGTAAAAGGATGGGTAGTTGCCAATAATTCTTCTAACAAAAGCTGCATCTGTCCTAAATCTAAATTTTTACCCGCTTTTATTGCTGCTTTGCAAGCAACCGAGTGTGCCACGGCTTGTCTGAAATCAGCTAAAGTTGGCTTTTTATATTCTAACAAAGTTTGTAACAAATAATTAAAAAACTCTCTAAAATTTTCACTATTAATTGCAGCAGGCACACTAGCAACACGCACTGTCTGCTGTCCTACAAACTCTAATTGCAGACCAATTTGTAGAAAATGTGCCAAATTTTCTTGAATTAACTGTTCTTCCGAACGCAATAACTTGATATACTCCGGTACCAAAAGCTCCTGTACATAATTAGCTTGTTCTTGCTGAACCAATTTATCATAAATTATTCTTTCATGCGCCGCATGTTGATCTATAATTACTAGTTTATCCCCTTGTTCTGCTAAAATATATTTGTTTAAAACTTGTCCTAGAGCTTGCAATTTAGAAAACTTTTTATCCTCAAACAATGAACTAGCATCTTGAAGAGGAACAACAACTGAAGCTACCTCGCCCGTAATTGGATCAAATCCAGTTTTTAATTCTGAAAGTTCCTCATTGAAGAAAGATTTTTCATTTATAGTTTTCATGCTTTCTAGCGCTATATTAGGCACTACTGTTGTTGTCGCTACTGAGCTACGTTCTACTTCAGTAATAATTTGCGACCGCTCTTGTTGCTTTGTGGCAACATTATTTCTAATTGTTGCCTCTATTTCCGAATGAGCAGCCCGCCAAATTTCACCTGTTTCTTGCTGTTTAGGATAAATATAATTCTTTTCTTGGCAAAAACTTACCAGTCTTGGAGAATTATCCTTGGAAACTTCTGCGGCATTGCTTATTGCCTCGATATTTTGAGTTCCTTGTTTTTCTTGCAAAACTAATTCCTCTAATGGATATTCTAAAGCATTTAAAATGGCACGATAAAGATGCCGATAAACAAAACTATCATCGCTAAACTTTACTTCTTGTTTTTGAGGATGCACATTAACATCAACCTGTTCAGTATCAATTGTAATGTTTAAAAGTGCAAAGGGATGTGTTCCTCGAGCTATTTTAGATTGATAAGCCGCATCAATAGCACGATATACAAGCTTGCTAGTAATACTACGTTTATTGACAAAAGCTAATTGCAAAATTCTACTACTTTTAGTAAAACTAGGTCGACTAACGAATCCCGTAACCACAATGCCCGCAGCTTGCAAATTCACAGTTAACAAAGCTTCCGCCACTTCACTACCATATAGAGCCTGAATACAGTCCTGCAACTGTCCACTACCCGGTGTTTTTAAAACTAGTCGCTCATTATTTTTCAAAGTAAACTTTACATCTGGCCTTGATAAAGCTAATTTGGTTATAACTTCATTTATATATCTTGCTTCCGTACTAACTGTTTTTAAAAATTTACGCCTTGCGGGCAAATTATAGAATAAGTTTTCCACAAATACCGTCGTTCCTAAGTTTGCTCCTGTTTTTTCTAGCTCTTTTACCGAACCACCTGCAACTTGTACAATAATTGCCAGCTCATCTTCTTTAGTACGTGTCAAAAGCTTAAATTCTGAAACCGAAGCAATACTTGGCAAGGCTTCACCTCGAAAACCTAATGTATGAATTTTAGCCAAATCCTCTGCAAGGTTTATCTTACTTGTTGCATGCCTTTCAATAGCCAGCAAGGCATCTTCAGCCGACATTCCTTGCCCATTATCAGTAACTCGTAAATACTCTATCCCGCCTTGGATAATTTCAACATCTATTACTGTCGCCCCAGCATCCAAAGAATTTTCCACTAACTCTTTTATAACCGAAGCGGGCCGTTCTACTACTTCGCCTGCCGCTATTTGATTGGCCACATTTTTATCTAAAATTTTAATTTTCGCCATCTTTATCACCACCTCTTTAGTTAATATCTAAATCATGTTTTTTTTAGTTCTGCTTGGAATTTATACAAAAAATTCAACGCTTCTAATGGCGTTATGCTTGGTAAATCCAACTCTAAAACTTCTTGTAACAAAACATCATTAAATAAGTCGCCTGTTGAATGATTATCTACAGATTTTTTCGCAACACTAGGCGTTTTCTCTGGTTGACATATATTATTATCCTTAGCATAAAAATCTACTAGTGCGGTTGCTCTAAGCAACACTGAGCTAGGCAATCCTGCTAATTGAGCTACATGTACACCATAACTCTTATCAGAACCGCCCCTTACAATCCTTCTTAAAAAAACTATTTCGCGGCCACGCTCACGAATTGCCACGCTAAAATTCTTTACTTCAGTTAGACAAGTTTCAAGCTCAATTAATTCGTGATAGTGTGTAGCAAATAAGGTTTTTGCTTTTATCTTTTGTGCAATATATTCTACCACAGCATGAGCAATACTAATCCCATCATAAGTACTTGTCCCACGGCCAACTTCATCTAAGATAATTAAACTTTTTTTATTAGCTCTTGCCAAAATTCCAGCAACTTCTTGCATCTCTACCATAAACGTACTTTGTCCAGTTGCTAAATCATCACTGGCACCAACTCTAGTAAAGACCTGCTCAATTGGAGAGATAGTTGCTTGGCTTGCTGGAATAAAGCTGCCAACTTGAGCCATAATACACAATAAAGCAACTTGGCGCATATATGTAGACTTCCCAGCCATGTTCGGTCCAGTAATTATCTGTATCCTTGCGCCGGCAAAATCTGTATTGTTAGGTACAAACAATTCTTTTTTTAGTAGTCTTTCGACTACTGGATGCCTACCTTCTACAATTTTAAGCTGGTCGCCGCTAACAACTTGTGGACAAATATAGTTATAGCGGTCCGCTACAGTAGCAAAACTTAAAACTAAATCTAATAAAGCTAATTGCTGTGCCAACAACTGTAACTCCTTAATGTTTTTAGCTACTTGTAAACGTAAGTTTTCAAACAAAAGCAATTCCAATTGATATACTTTTTCTTTAGAGCCTAAAATTTTATCTTCAAATTCTTTTAATTCGGCAACAATATATCGTTCCCCATTAACTAGGGTTTGCTTACGGATAAAATTAGCTGGTACTGCACCTACATTTCCCTTACTAACTTCAAGATAGTACCCAAAAATTTTACTATAGCCTACTTTTAGATTTTTAATTCCTGTAAGCTCTCGTTGTTGTTGCTCAAAGTTTTTCAACCAAGTATCACTATCTTGTGATAACTCTCGCAGTTCATCTAAGTCTTGACTGTAGCCACTCTTAAACACCCCACCATCTTTTATAATCAGGGGTGGGTTTTCTACCAAAGCCTGTTCTAATAAAACGCCTAATTCACTTTGCAAAGCCAATTCTAAACCTAATTTTTGTAAAAGTCCGCTTGCTGTTAAATTGCTCAGTTCTACTTTTAAACTCGGTAATTTTATTAAAGTCTGCTTTAAATTAACTAAATCTCGTGGGTTTATCGTGTTTAACTCTACTTTGGATAAAAGCCGTTCAATATCACAACAGTTATCTAACAGCTCAGCAATTGTATCTCGCCGCAAAGTTTCTTTGATTAGTACGCCTACAGCTTCTTGCCTAGTTCTGATCGTGTTTATATTTAGGAGCGGAAATTCAATGCTTTTTCGTAGTTTACGGGCCCCCATACTGGTCCGAGTTGCATTTAATGCCCAAAACAAAGAATTTTTACTGCCATAGTCGTTTGTATTGCGCAACAATTCTAGATTTCGCAATGTTGCTGTGTCCAAACGCATGTATTCTTCTTGAACAATTTCTTCTAGTTTATTAATATGCTTACAATCTATTTTTAAAATATATTGTACATAAGCTAGTAAGTTTTCTATGGCTTTTACTGCAACAATTTGAGCTGGTCGTTGTTCAAAATGTTTTTCTAACAGTTGTTCGGCAACATCAGGTTTGTAGTAAGTTAGCAGGCATTTTGGAAAACGACTCTGCAAAAATTCTAGCATAACATCATTTGCTGGAGTAATTGTTTCTAAAATTAATTCTACTGGATTTAAACGAGCTAAACTATCCAATAGCAAGCTATCATTTTCTAACCTGCCCAAGTATTGGTACTTAAATTCTCCAGTGAATACATCAACTACTGCTAAAGCAGCTTCTAACTCATAGCGCACTACTTGTACTATATAGCTATTACTCCCTTGTTCTAAATTTTCATTAAAAAAACTGCCTGGGGTAACAACTTTAATAACTTCGCGTTTTACCAACCCTTTAGTCATTTTAGGATCTTCAACCTGTTCACAAATTGCAACCTTATAACCTTTATCTATAAGTTTGGCAATATAATTATTTGCCGCATGGTAAGGAACCCCACACATTGGGATTTTATTTTTATTCCCACCGTCACGAGCTGTAAGCGCAATTTCTAACTCTCTCGATGCCAAAACGGCATCATCAAAAAACATTTCATAGAAATCCCCCAAACGAAAAAACAGAATCTCTTGAGGATGTTTTGCTTTCACACTCAAGTATTGCGCTATCATTGGTGTTGGATTTTCTAACATATTTGCTCACCTTTTAGTAACCAAGTTTGAGCTTGGGTAATTTTAACCTGTATAAGATCACCTATTGCAATATTCTCTTTAATTTTAGGCCATAAAACGATTTTATTACCGGTAGTTCTGCCCGTCAATACTGTAGCATCTGTTTTACTTGAACCTTCACACAAGACCTCCACTACTTTACCTACATAAGCTTCATTTTTAGCCAAACAAATTTCGTTTTGCATCGCTAACAGTTTATTAAACCGTTCTTTTTTAACTGGAAGTGGCACCTGTTCACTATATTCACTCGCTGGAGTTCCTGAACGACGCGAATATAAAAATGTATAGGCAGCGTCATAGCCAGCTGCTTTCACAGTATCTAAAGTAGCTTGAAAATCAGCTTCTGTTTCGCCTGGAAAGCCTACAATTAAATCCGTAGTCAAAGTGGCTTGGGGTACATAATGCCTTACCAATTCCACTAGTTTCAAATACTCGGCAGCTGTATAACCACGATTCATTCGCTTTAAAATTTTATCACTACCTGCTTGTAAAGGTAAGTGGAAATGGTCACAAATATGTTTACTGTTCGCAATAGTTTTTATTACCGCTTCATTCATATCTCGCGGATGACTAGTCATATAACGAATTCGTTCTACTCCTGGGATGGCATCAACGATTTCCAATAATTTAGCAAAATTGTCTTCTCCGGGGAATTCCTTGCCGTAAGAATTAACATTCTGTCCTAACAAAGTAAACTCTTTAAAGCCCTTTGCAACCGCCTCTTTAATTTCTTGCTCAATTTCCGCAAAACTTCGGCTACGTTCTCTGCCTCGCACATGCGGTACAATACAATAAGTGCAGAAATTATTGCAACCATACATAATTGGAATCCAAGCCGCAAAACTACTTTTACGCGCACTTATACCGCTAAATTCAGTTTTAGCATCAGCATTTTGTTCTAACAAAATCAACTTTTTGCGATTTTCCAAAAAAGCCTGTATGATTTCTAAAAAACTATTTACATAATGAGTCCCTATAACACAATCAATATAGGGGAATTTTTTTATTAAATTTTTCCCCTCTTTTTGGGCCATACAACCTGCAATAACTAAAACTAATTCTTTGTTTTTATTTTTTAAATGTTTAATTTCACCAATTTTACCAAGAATTTTTTGTTCTGCACTTTCTCGTACGCAACATGTATTAAAAACAATAACATCAGCAATTTCAATAGTTGGCGCTTGTTCATAGCCTAACGTTATTAGTTGTGCCGCATAGTGTTCTGTATCACTTTCATTCATTTGACAGCCAAAATTTAATATATGATAAAATTTATTTTTTCCCATCTACACACCTTGCCTTATAAAAAAATATTATCTTTACATTATACAATATCTACTCTAGATAGTAAAATTATCATCATAACAAATAAAGAGCCACGATTATGTGGCTCTTTACGCTCTAGGCTTGAAGTAATTCATCAATTTGTTTCTTATCAAAACCAACAACAACTTGACCGTCTTTTTCTAATACGGGAACTGTCTGTTGCCCTGAAATTCTTAGCATTTCTTTAAAAGCCTGCTCGTTTTCTTCGACATTAATTTCTAAATACTCTACACCTTTTTGTTGTAAATAGCGTTTTACTTTCGCACACCAAGTACATTCTTCAATTGAATAAACTTTTAGCATCACTAAAACCTCTCTCTCATCTACTATATTTTAAATTTTTCAGATATTCTTCAGCATTAATTGCCGCTACGGTACCATCACTAACCGCTGTTGTAAGTTGACGGATTTTTTTACTCCGAACATCGCCAGCCGCAAAAACACCCGCGACTTTTGTTTGGCAATCCTCTCCAGCTACTATATTCCCATAAGAATCTAATTCTATATATGGGGCGTACATATCTGTTCTGGGAATCCAACCAATAAAGACAAACATTCCTGGGACTTCTATGGTTGTTTGCTCTTTGGTATTAACATTTTCTAAAACTACTCGCTCCAGATTTTGTTCACCTTGCAAGGTTACAACTTGCATATTATACAAAACTTTAATTTTAGCATTCGCCAAAAGCTCATCTTGCACCTTAGCTTCTGCCTGCAGACTTGGACCATGATGTATCAACAATACCTCACTTGCATAGCGCGTTAATGATATCGCTGCCCCCACGCCTGCACGTCCCCCGCCCACAACCATGATTTTTTTGCCCTCATATAAATGGCCATCACAAAGTTCACAATAATGCACACCTTTACTTTTAAACTTGGTTTCTTCAGGCAAAGGTAAGGTTCTTCTTTTCATCCCCGCTGCAATAATCACAGCTTTAGGTTTATAAATAAAACTATCTGTTTCAATAATTTTATCTGTATCAGTTAGTTTTACACTTAAAATCGTGTCAAACTCATCCACTTTCGCCCCTTGTTTTTCAGCCTGCTGATGCATTATTTCCATTAGTTCCGCACCCGTGGTATTAATAAAACCCGGATAATTCTCAACGCTATAAGCATCTAAAATTTGCCCGCCAATTAACTGATCTTCTAAAATTAAAGTATCAACTTTTAGCATAGCCGCATAAATACCTGCACTTAAACCTGCTGCGCCTGCGCCAATAATTAATAATTCCAGTTCTTTAATCGGTTTTTGCATAACCTCTACCTCATTTATAATAATTTTTCAATATCAGGCGCAATATCCAACGGATTAACCATGGATTCATAGCGCTTGATAACCTTTCCTTGTTTATCTATCAAAAATTTAGTAAAATTCCACTTCACTTCATCACCTACTAAAAATTCCGGTAAATTGCTTTTTAAAAATCCACTTAACTTCTCGCCTAAAAATTCTAAACCTGCAAAGCCTTGTTGTTCAACTAAATATTTGTAAAGTGGTTGTGCATTTGCGCCGCGAACTTCTGATTTAGCTAATATAGGAAAAGTTACCCCATAATTAACCTGACAAAAATTTTGGATTTCCTCGTCTGTTCCTGGTTCTTGACTAGCAAATTGGTTAGAGGGAAACCCTAATATTACTAAGCCCCGCTCTTGGTATTGTTTATATAGTTTTTCTAATTCAGCATACTGTGAGGTAAACCCACATTTACTCGCTGTATTCACAATCAATAAAACTTTATCTTTATACTCACGCAAACAAATTTCTTCACCATTTTTCTTTTTAACTGTGAAATCATGTACACTCATAACCTTCACCTCTATAGCAAGAGCTAACTTGCTATCCTTTCTTTTTTTGCTTGCAACTTATGCTTATAATTCTTTATACACCAATATTATAAATTAGTCAATCTTAATTAGCAATAATAAAAATTTATTAAGATTTATTTTCCACAATTATTTTTTTATGCGAAAAAATTAAAGCTGGATTAAGAATTTTTACGTCTTAATCCAGCCTAAATCTGTTTCTATATTATTATTCGCAATCCACAATTACACAGCAGCCAAATAATGGTAGCTGTTATGCGATAAACAAACTAATTATAAATTTTTTAATATTTCTTGAACTGCTGGTAAATAAGCTTTACCAACTTCCAAATTCACTACAGAACCATTTTTTCTAATACGTGCTTCTACACAACCTTGTTCTAAAGTTTTTGCACCTACTGTAATCCGCAATGGATAACCAATTAAGTCTGCATCTTTAAATTTAACTCCGGCTCGCTCATTACGATCATCTAATACTACTTCAACTTTGCCTTGTTGCAATTGTGCATAAACTTCTTGAGCTACTTCCATTACTTTTTCATCTTTCGTATTCGCCGGAATAATAACTACATGATAAGGCGCAATTGCTACTGGCCAAATAATTCCGTCTTCATCATAGCTTTGTTCAATTACCGCTGACATCGTACGTGTAACTCCGATTCCATAACAACCCATTACCATTGGTAATTCTTTACCATTTTCATTTAAGAAAGTTGCTTTTAAGGCTTTACTGTATTTCGTAAACAATTTAAATACTTGTCCAACTTCAATTCCTCGTGCTTTTTTAACAGCTTCACCACAAATTGGACATGGATCATTTTCTTGAATTAAGCGCACATCAGCAATCGCATCATAGGTGAAATCACGGGCAATATTAGCATTTATATAATGCTTATCAAGTTGATCTGCTCCACAAATAACATTATACATCTTCGCCACAGTGCTATCTAATAAAACATAAGCTTGTTTTTTACCAACTCCACCAATAAAGCCTGCTACCGTTCCCGCAGCTTGAATAGCTTCTTCATTGGCCATTTCTAAAAATAATGCGCCAAGATGATTTTGCACTTTGATTTCATTAACTTCATGATCACCACGTACCAAAACAATAACTAGACCTTTATCACTATTATAAACTACAGCCTTAACTGATTTTTCGACTGGAGCATTTAAGTATTCACATACTGCGGCAATAGTTTTCGCATCTGGAGTATCTACAATTTCCAACTCTGCCAAAGCTTCTTCTGCCAACACTATTGGTTTTAGCTCAGCTTTTTCAACATTTCCTGCATAGTCACAACTTGGACAATAAACTATTTCCGCTTCACCACTATCTGCTAAAGCCATAAACTCATGTGAGCCACTACCACCGATTGCTCCTGAATCTGCCTCTACCGGTCTGAATTTCAAATTACAGCGCGTGAAAATACGTGTATAGGCATCATACATGCTTTTGTAACTAATATCTAAGCCAGCCTCATCTTTATCAAAAGAGTATAAATCTTTCATGATAAATTCTCGGCCACGCATCAAGCCAAAACGTGGCCGACGCTCATCGCGATATTTATTTTGAATTTGATACAAGCGCACTGGTAATTGGCGATAAGAACGAACTTCGCCGCGTACTAAAGTCGTAATCATCTCTTCGTGCGTTGGCCCTAAGCAAAAAAAACGACCATGACGATCTTGTAGGCGAAACATTTCATCACCATATACGTTCCAACGTCCACTTTCTTGCCACATCTCTGCGGGCTGAATAATCGGCATCAATAATTCTTGACCGCCTGCATTATCCATTTCCTCGCGTACAATATTCTCAATTTTTTTAAGAACTTTCCAAGCCAAAGGCAAGTAGGTATAAATTCCAGTAGCTGACTTACGCATAAATCCAGCCCGTAACATTAGTTTATGACTGATAATTTCTGCCTCTGCTGGAACCTCTCGTAAAGTTGGCGCATATAAATTACTTGCTAACATATTTATTAAATCTTCCTTTCTGCAATCAAAATATCTATTTCTTTAAACAACTCGCCGATTAATTGAGCTTCGGGTACTTTTCTCAAAACCTCACCTTTTTTAAAAATCAACCCTTCAGCAATTCCACCCGCAATACCAATATCAGCTTCGCGTGCTTCACCTGGACCATTCACTATGCAGCCCATTACAGCAACCTTTATCGGTTCACTAATTCCAGCTAAGCGCTGTTCAACTTGCAAAGCTAATTTTTCTAAGTTAATATTAGTTCGCCCACAAGTGGGACAAGAAATAAGCGTCGGTCCATAGTCACGTAAATCTAAAGCCTTTAAAATTTCTCTAGCAACGCGCACTTCATGTACGGGGTTGCCAGTTAAAGACACACGCAAAGTATCACCGATTCCCTCTGCTAACAAAGCACCAATTCCCACCGCCGATTTAATAATCCCAGAATTAATGGTTCCCGCTTCCGTTATCCCCAAATGCAAAGGATAGTCATAAGTCTCTGCCATTTTTCTATAAGCCGCTAAAGTAAGCTGCACATCATGAGCCTTTAAAGATACTTTTATATCTTCAAAATCATAAGCCTGTAAAATTTTAATATGGCGGGTAGCCGCTTCGACCATCGCCTCTGCTGTAGGATGTCCATATTTTCCCAATAAATCTTTTGGTAACGATCCAGCATTAACCCCAATTCTAATCGGAATTTTTGCTGTTTTTGCCGCCAGTACAACCTGCTTTACTTTTTCTGTTTCACTAATATTCCCAGGATTTAATCTTAAAGCATCAATACCTTGTTCAATCGCACCTAAAGCTAATCGATAATCAAAGTGAATATCCGCAATCAAGGGCACATTTACTTGAGCCTTGATCGCCCCAATAGCAGCACAGGCTTGTTGATCTGGAATCGCCATCCGCACCAAATCACAACCAGCCGCTTGCAATTCTCGAATTTGCTGAACAGTCGCTCCAACATCATGAGTTTTCGTATTGGTCATCGACTGTACACTAATTAAGGAGTTACCACCTATTTCAACCGTGCCTATTTTAATTTTCTTGGTCTTTTTTCTTTCCACACTTATCATTCCTAACCAAATATGTTAAATTTACCGATATCTTTAGAAGTTGCTAACAGCATTATCGCCATTAAAATAGCAAATCCAATCATTTGTGTAATATACAATACTTTGCCACTAAGCGCTTTTCCTCTTACGGCTTCAATTAAAAGATTTACTAAATGACCACCATCTAGTACTGGAATGGGCAATAAATTTATTACACCCAAATTAATACTCAACAAGGCTGCAAATGTTAGTAAAGGAATAATCCCAAGGCGAGCAATATCACCAGCCATCTGGGCAACCCCAATTGGGCCTGCTAATTCTGCTTCTGTTTTACCTCTTAACATACTAAATAACCCGTCTACCATGCCGATAGCCACTTTGTAAGTTCTTTCTACTGACATTACAGCCGCCTCACCAATACCAGGCTTAATTAGCTCTGTAGCTTGCATAATCCCAATAAGATTTCGTCTACTTTTCTCATCATACTTAGGCAATAATTTCACAGTACGTTCTTGACCTTGACTAACAACTGTAAACTCCAAGCTCTTATTGCTAGGATTTGTGTTTAAACTCAGTACCAATTCTTGCCAACTATTAATACTTTTCTCATTAATTCTTATAACTTTATCTCCGGCTTGCAATCCCGCTTGTGCCGCTGGAGCATTTTGTACAACTTTCCCAATTATCGGTTGTTCTAATGGCTTTTCGTAACCACTCGACATAAATACCACAAAAAGTAATAGAATCGGTAAAATAAAATTCATAGCTGAACCAGCTGCAATTACAAACATTCTTGCTAAAATCGGTTTATTAGCAAAAGAACGTTCGTCCGTTGCCTCTTCTTCACTCATGCCTTCTATTTTATTAAACCCCCCCAACGGAATTAATCGTAGGGAATATAATGTTTCTCCATCACGTTGTTGATATAGGACTGGACCAAAACCAATAGCAAATTCCTCAACCTTCATGCCCGTGGCCTTAGCTGCTAAAAAATGCCCTAATTCATGAACAAAAACCAATAATCCAAAAACAAAAATTGTTGCTAATAATGTAATCAAATTAACCTCCACTCTATAATCTAGATTTTTTTATATATTCAGTTGCCAGTTTTCGACTAGTTGCATCAACTTGCAAAATATCTGTAAATGTATAATCGTGAATATTCTCTTGTTGTGATAATACAGCTTCGATCACTCGAGGTATTTGCACAAAATTTATTTTCCCCGCTAAAAAGTTCTCTACAGCTATTTCATTGGCAGCGTTGAATACGCAAGGCATAACGCCATCGGCTTTCCCAGCTTGATAAGCTAAATCTAAACAAGGAAATAATCCTAGATTAGGCTCTTCAAAGGTTAAATTGCTATACTTCAAAAAATCCAAGCGCCCAAATCCAGCAACCAATCTTTTAGGATAAGTAAGGGCATATTGAATGGGCAATTTCATATCCGGAATTCCAAGTTGGGCTATCACTGCACCATCAACATACTCAACCATAGAATGAACAATACTTTGAGGATGAACAACAACATCAATTTTATCATAATCTAAAGCAAATAACCACCTTGCTTCAATAACCTCTAGCCCTTTATTTGCCAAACTCGCAGAATCTACCGTGATTTTACGCCCCATGCTCCAATTAGGATGTTTTAGACAATCCGCAATCGTAACTTTTTCAAGTTCTTGCGCCGTTTTAGTCCTAAAAGGCCCCCCTGAAGCTGTAAGAATAATTCTATGTATTGCCGTCAAATCTTGTCCCTGCATACTTTGTAAAATAGCACTATGCTCACTATCGACTGGCAAAATAGCTACTTGATGTTTTTTAGCTAAGTTGGTAACTAATTCACCTGCTGCTACTAGAGTTTCCTTGTTAGCTAAAGCAATTGTTTTGCCAGCTTTTATCGCTGCAAGTGTTGGTTTTAAACCAGTAAAACCAACAACTGAAGTAAGCACTACATCTACTTCTGGTTCGGTAGCCAGCTCCTCTAAATATTCTTCCCCGATTAATATTTGGCAATTACCTGAATAATTAGCTCTAAATTGTTCACCAACCTGTTTATCAGCTATCACTACCTTCCTAGGGCAGAATTCCGCCATTTGTTCTTCCAGCAGATTTACATTTGAACCCGCTGCTAAAGCTGTTATGCTAAATAATTCTTTATTGGCTCTAACCACTTCTAAACTTTGTCGACCAATAGAACCTGTGCTTCCCAATATCGCTAATTTTTTCAATTTTACACATCCCTATTAAACTATTGCAATTTATGCTAACAAAACCAAATAATATATCAACGGCAAAACAATAATTAAACTATCCAAACGGTCTAAAATTCCACCATGTCCTGGGAAAAAATTACCTGAGTCTTTTACCTGCAACTTACGTTTTAAAACAGATTCCAGTAAATCACCAATAGGCGCAAAAAAAGCCACTATTAAGCCAATAGCAATTAACAATTGGTACTGCATTTGCAAAAAATTATTTCCCAAATAAACAATAGTTGCTAAACAACCAATAAAACCTGCAACTGCGCCTTCCCAAGATTTTTTGGGACTAATAGTTGGACACATTTTATGTTTGCCCAAAGTTATCCCGAAAAAATAAGCAAAGGTATCGCTAGCCCAAGTTCCCAATAGCACCAACCATAACACTAATTCGCCAAAAGTATAATTACCATAACTAGTTGTCAAAATAAAATTCGGCAAAAATTCTCTTAATAAAATAAAATGGGCCGGCAAAACTCCCGTATAAAAAAATCCCCAAAAAGTATAATTGATTTTTTCAAACCAAGCAGGATCTTTATGTAAAGATAAAGTGGCCACAAACAAACTAAGGAAAGTTACTGTAATCCCAGCGGCTAACCCTTGCAACCCAAATTGCCAAGTTACAAATAAAACGATCATATTCGCACCTAAACCTACTGGCAAGAGCTTAATTTCATTTTTTTCCAACATCTTTTTTAATTCTATCCAAGCACCCATCGACAAAATCATTGCTAATAAAGCAAAAAGTGCTCCCCCTTGTACAATCGCTCCTGCTACAATTGGAATTCCGATCAGCGCTGTTAAAATACGTTTAAGCACTTTTTTCACCTGCTATTCTAAATTTATTTTAGACCGCCAAAGCGGCGATCGCGTTTTTGAAAATCTTGAATTGCTTGTATAAACAATTCCGCTGTAAACTCTGGCCAATACTTATCTGTTAACCAAATTTCCGCATAAGCAATTTGCCAAAGCAAAAAATTACTTATGCGCATATCACCACCTGGTCTAATTAATAGGTCAACGTCTGGCAAATTTTCTGTATATAAATATTTAGCAAATTTTTCTTCTGTCAAATTATTAATATCTAGTTGCCCAGCCTGTGTATCCACTACAACTTTTTTTACGGCAGCTAATATCTCCGCGCGACCGCCGTAATTTATTGCTAAATTTAAAACCAAGCCCGTATTTTCAGCTGTATCTCGTAAGGTATTTTGAACCTTAGCTTGTAATTTGCTGGACAAGCCTGTAATGTTACCACTAAAAACAACTTTTATATTATTGCGATTAAATTCCTCAATCTCTTCTGTCAGATATTTATCCAACAATCCCATTAAAATATCAACTTCTAACTGCGGTCTTTTCCAATTTTCTGTAGAGAACGCATAAGCGGTCAAAGCCTTTATATTTAGTTTCTGCGCAATTTTAACAATTTTACGCAAAGTTTCAGCGCCAACATAATGTCCATAAGTTCTAGGTTTACCTTGTTGTTTAGCCCAGCGACCATTGCCATCCATAATTATGGCAACATGTTGCGGCAATCTATCTAAGGCGATTTTCATCGCCGAATATTCATTGTTCAGATCGATTTTATTATCCAAAATTATTGTTTCTTTTGGCTTACGTGAAAAAAATCTCTTTAACATAAAACCTCCACATCATCTGTACTAATAAAAACCCCCCTCTATAAAACACAGAGGGGGTCTTATGCTAATTAGCATATTAAGGAGCAACGATTGCGCTTACTGGACAAACAGACGCGCACGCACCACATTCAACACACGCTTCTTCACTGATTACATAAATTGGAGAACCTTCGGCAATAGCTCCTACTGGACAAGTTGCTGCACAAGAACCGCAAGCAACACACTCTTCTGTAATTTTATAAGCCATCTTCTACACCTCCCTTCAAACAACGTTTATTTACAAAGTAAAGGGTACACACTTCCTCCGAGAGTTCTTGTTTCACAACAAACTTTCTCTCTATAAAGTCACCTTCATTATACACAAAAGGGGACTTGGTTTCAACTAGAATATATTGTAACTGTTTTTTTTCCAATAGAGCTAGAGCGTCTTCTAACGGATAGCCTAATAAATCAATTATCTCATTCAAAAGTTAAACCTCTACTATTTCTTTTTCTTTTAATTGATAAATTTCATCAGCTATTTTTATATATTTATCCGTTAATTTTTGCATATCTTCTTGTGCTTTTTTGCTTTCATCTTGAGCTATTTCTTTGTCTTTTTCTAACTTTTTAATGCAATCATTTGCATCTCTGCGAATATTTCTTATCGCAACTTTAGAATCTTCTACTTTTTTACTAACGCTTTTTACTATTTCTTGTCTTCTTTGTTCTGTTAACTGTGGAATATTCAAACGAATTACCGAACCATCGTTATTAGGGTTTAAACCTAAATCAGATTTCATAATTGCTTTTTCAATATCTTTCAACAAGTTTTTTTCCCAAGGTTGAATTACAATCATTCTTGGTTCAGGCACAGTGACATTAGCAAGTTGATTTACTGCAGTAGGAGTACCATAATAGTCAACCATTACTTTTTCTAAAATAGATGGATTGGCTCTACCAGCTCTAACACTCGCTAAATCATGTTTTAAAACATCTAATGCTTTTTTCATTTTATTTTCATGGTTAGTTCTAATTTCTGCTACACTCATTCTATTTTCCTCCTACAATCGTGCCAATTTTTTCCCCTTTGGCCACGCGATAAATGTTTTCAGGATCATCAATATTAAAAACAATAATCGGAATATTATTATCCATGCACAAGCTAATTGCTGTAGAATCCATAATACCTAAGCCACGTTGAATAACTTCGATGTATTGTAAACAATCAAATTTAATTGCCGCAGCATTAATTTTAGGATCAGAATCATATACTCCATCAACATTTTGCTTACCCATTAAGATAGCATCTGCTTCAATTTCAGCTGCCCGTAAAGCCGCTGTTGTGTCTGTTGAAAAATAAGGATTTCCTGTACCTGAAGCAAAAATAACTACTCGGCCTTTTTCCATATGTCTAATTGCTTTTCTTCTAATATACGGTTCTGCAACTTGACGCATTTCAATTGCCGTCTGCACTCGAGTATTTACACCTTGATTTTCTAAAGCATCTTGTAAGGCCAAAGAATTGATAACAGTAGCTAACATACCCATATAATCGGCCGTTGCCCTATCCATTCCTTTAGCACTCCCAGATAAACCACGCCAAATATTGCCGCCACCATTAACTATCGCTATTTCTAAACCTAACTCACTAATTTTTTTAATCTCTTTAGCAATATTTTCTACAACCACAGGATCAATGCCATAACCTTTATCGCCAGCTAAAGCTTCTCCACTCAACTTTATAACAACTCTTTTAAATTCATTCATCCTATCACCTCTTTCTGCACATTTAAGTGACCAAGTATATTATATATTATCCCTGCTTAGCAAACAAGAGAACACAACCGTGTTCTCTTGTTTGTTTAATACATAATTTATCTTATTTTACGAAAGACATTACTTCTGCTGCAAAATCATTTTCTTGCTTTTCGATACCATCACCAAGTTGGAATCTAACAAAACGACGTACGTTAATGTTTTCACCAATTTTAGCAATACTTTCAGTAATCAATTCTTTCACTGTGATATCTGGATTTTTAATAAATGGTTGCTCCAACAAGCAAACTTCTTTATAGTATTTTTCAATACGTCCTTCTACCATTTTATCTACGATTTTTTCTGGTTTGCCTTCATTTAAAGCTTGTGCACGAAGTACATCACGTTCGTGTTGCAATAATTCTTCAGCTACTTCTTCACGAGCAACATAAAGTGGATTATTAGCAGCAACTTGCATAGCAATATCTCTAGCTAAACCTCTAAAACCTTCAGTTTTAGCAACAAAGTCTGTTTCGCAGTTTACTTCTAAAAGTACACCAATGCGACCTGCTCCGTGAATGTAAGCTTCTACGATACCTTCAGCCGCAACACGACTAGCTTTTTTAGCAGCCGCAGCCAAGCCTTTTTCTCTTAAAAAGTCAATTGCTTTTTCAACATCGCCGTTTGTTTCAGTCAATGCTTTTTTACAATCCATCATGCCCGCCCCAGAGCGTTCACGCAATTCTTTTACCATAGCACTTGTAATCATCAAAAAATCCTCCTTAGAGTTTTATGCGTTTATTTATATATTCGAAAATTACTCAGAAATTTCTTCAGTAACAGCTTCTTCTAGTTGTTCGCCTTGTCTACCTTCTAAAATAGCATCGCACATTTTTGCAGCAATTAATTTTACCGCACGAATTGCATCATCATTACCTGGAATTGGATAATCAACTTCATCAGGATCACAGTTAGTATCGATAATAGCTACAACTGGAATTCCTAGTTTGCGTGCTTCAAGTATAGCAATGCGCTCTTTACGTGGGTCTACAACAAACAATGCGCCTGGAAGACCTTTCATATCTTTAATACCGCCTAAGAATTTATCTAGACGATCCATTTCATGACGCAAAGACAATACTTCTTTTTTAGGCAATACGTCAAAAGTACCATCTGCTTCCATTCTTTCTAGGTCGCGTAAACGATCAATTCGTTTTTGAATAGTTTGGAAGTTTGTCAACATCCCGCCCAACCATCTTTCATTTACGAAAAACATATTTGAACGAAGTGCTTCTTCTTTCATTGCCTCTTGAGCTTGTTTTTTAGTACCAACAAATAGAATTTTTTCACCACTCATCGCTACATCGCGCACAAAGTTGTATGCTTCTTCTACTTTTTTTACTGTTTTTTGTAGGTCAATGATATAAATACCATTACGCTCAGTAAAAATATAAGTTTTCATTTTTGGGTTCCAACGTCTTGTTTGATGACCGAAATGAACCCCTGCTTCTAATAATTGTTTCATGGAAATAATTGCCATTTTAAAACCCTCCTGTTTTTTCCCTCCGCAAAACTCAACTCAACAAGAAACTTCACAGCACAGCTTGTCAATCCTTTTGCGTGTGTATTTTACACTAAACCTAATTTTAGCATAAAAACCTAGATGCTTCAAGTGTTAATTTTGAAACATCTAGGTTTTTTCTTTTAAATATTTTACTAAGTTAATCTCTGCATATCCAACACCCAAGGTTTGAGCAATTTCTTGTTCAGATACCCCTGTCGCCAATAAATTGCTAATTTTTTGATATCGTGGCTCTTGTTGAAAAATATCTTCTGAGATATTTTCTTTTGCTAAAATATTAGCAAAAGCGGTTGTTGGTTCGGCTGTTTGCTCTAAAGTATCCAAAGTTGATTGTTTTTCCAGCTTTTCTCCCAGAGAATTTTTATTTTCCCCAGCTATTCTTGCTTGATATATTATTTTTTCAGCCTTCTGAATTTCCAAACGCAATTCACTAAGGGCGAGGTTAGCACTATCTAACAGTTCCGTCAACTCTGCCGTACTTACTTCCATATTCTCTACGGCCGCCTGTGAAACTTCTTGGAAATTAATTTCCAATTGCTTAATCCGTTGTTCATAATTAACTAATAGGCTAGCATTCCTTGCTCGTCTTTTATAAACAAAAATTATGATTACACAAACCCCTAAAATTAAACCAAATAACCAATACATTTTTCTCTCCTAGCTTTAAGAAGATATGTCAATATTCGTCCCTCTTAAGCCATCTGCACTTTGCTTTTTTTCCTGTTTTTTTGTTGCTTCTTTTTTATTTTTTTTCTTGACATTTTTCTTCCCAATATTAGACTCAGGGGTCTTTGCATCAGCAACAATTACTTTACCTTCAGTTTTTTCTGTGCCCCCAACTTTTTTGCGTTTAGCTTCCATTTCTTTATGAAGTTGGTCATTAAATGCTAGTTGTTGGTTTGCTAACTGGCTGTTATCTTGCGCTTGCACTTTAGCAATTTCTGTTGCCTGAGTAACTAATATTTGCAAATCTATGGGCCTTATATTCATCTCATCACCAGCCTTTTACTATTGATAGTTCTAGCTATAAGGAGATATACTAATTTCTTTTTCTTGCTCTCTTAAAGTAACGTAAGTTAAGGGCTCATTAACTTTAAAAATCGTTGTGCCAACAATAATTTTTACTCCAGGATACAACATATTTTGTACCTTTATACTACCCTTTTTAGAATTATTTAGTGTTGCCTCAATTTCAATTATTCGACTTTTTGACTTTTCAATTTCGCCTAAAAGTTTAAATTGATTCCGCGTCAATTTAAAAAATGTCTCGCGTTTTTCTTTAGGTAAACTGCTAACATCAATATCTTGCAAAAATTTCAATGTTTTTTGTATTTTATCTAACTCTACTTGATCTATATTCAATTGCTTTTTCAATTCTTCATATTCCATTTTTAGTAGAGGATTATTGCCAACTTCAATATTCGAAACAGTTGCAAAAACATTGCCAATAACCTTCGCAGCTACTGTTTCTCCTGCCATGATATTGCCACCTGAAACAATACCTTTACCCCGTTCACCTATTAAAATGCTTCCCCCCGCTTTGATATTACTATTTAAAACACTATCATATACCAATAAATCACCACTTACTTGAATATCCGCATTCTCCACAAACAGCGTAGTTATATTGCCACTAGATATTATCTTATTGTCTCCGCTACCTTGAATTCCCCGCATTACTACTAGATTATTTGCTTGTACTGAACCGCCTTGAACCCCACCTTCAACCAAAACATCGCCGATAGTTTTCACAAAATAACCTGTCAAAACACTTCCTTTAATAGTAACATTAACATCAACAGTGATATTGCCAGTAGCTGGCCCAATATCACTTTTTATTTCGATATGTTGCACTACACTAAACACATTATTTTTATAAATAACCTGTCCTGCACAGTTTGCCAACACTTTATTATTTTCAATTCTTACATTGCTACCAGCTTTTAGCATAAAGTCTTTTGGATTTGCAACCTTAGATACTGCACCACGCACATCTATTGATTCTACACCTAATTCGGCCGGTATTTTTTCAGCTAAAACTTCATCTTGTTTAACTTGAATAAACAAATTCAAATCACGATAATCCACCCGACCATCTTCAAGTTTTTTAGGTCGGCCTAGTTCATCTGTATTAAAGTAAATCTTCAATTCCGCATCTTTGGGCTTAGACCCAGCCTGTCCTTGAGCAATTAAAACTTGTTCACCTAAAGGAATTTTATCTGGTTCATTTACTAGTTCTTGAACAATTCCATAGCTAATTTTTGCTTTTTCCAAAGCTACAGCAATATCCTCTTTGGTTACTGACCGCGCACCCTTTTCGACGATAATAGTTAGATAAGCTGTTAGTCTGTCTGGAGAAACATTTATTATTAGTTTGGGTTCGGGGATTATGGGATTTGTCGCAATTAAAGTTTTTTCTTGAGCATCACTAGCATCTAGTAAATTCAGCAATTTATCAAGCTCTACGTCTTTAAAATTTTTCTCCTGCAAAAGTTCAATAACTTTATTATATGCGGCACCTTTATTATTTATTGCCGCATTAAGTTTTACATAAGCACCATCTTCTTCAAAGTACACTTCAATAACAGCTTCTTGATCTTCTATGCTAATTATTTCTTTATTCATAGCCGCTTTGTATTATGCAAATACTCACTAAATTCACTTGCAAGTTTTGCATATATCCCCTTTCTTAAATACTAAAATATATTTATCTCCATAAAACCGTCTAAAAAATTATTGCTTATCTAACAAATTTAGTAACTTCCCCCGAATAGTAAACACTGCTTTAGTATGAATTTGCGAAATCCTCGCTTCAGATAATTTCATAATATAACTAATTTCTTTCAAAGTTAGCTCTTCATAATAATATAATGAAATTACAAGTTTTTCTTTTTCTGATAAAGTTTCAATTACCTTAGCTAAGTCCTTTACTAATTCTTGTCGTTCTAAGCGCTCAGAAATATTGTCAATCTGCAAATCACAAATACGCGAGAACTCTTCTAACGACAAAACATTAGCAACTTGTACTTGTTTTAACAAAGATGTAAATTCTTCATTAGAGATATCCAAGGCTTTAGCTACTTCTTGTTCGCTCACACTGCGACCTAATTTGCACTCTAAATCAAAAACAGTTTGATGATATTTTTTTACTTTTTGCCTTACTATCGTCGGCAGCCAATCTTTTGCCCGCAAAGAATCAATAATTGCACCTTTGATTCTAATACTAGCAAAAGTTTCAAATTTATACCCTAAGCTAGGATCAAAGCGATCCACCGCTTGAATTAAACCAATATACCCATCACTGATACAATCATCTCGGTCAACATAGGCTGGCAGAGAAATACTCAGTTTATTGGCAATAATCTTAACCAATGGCATATATATTTCAATCAACTTATCTCTCAATTTCGAATCTCGAGTTTTAATAAACTCTAGCCATAAACCCTCAGTTTTACCACTCATTTATAGTATCTCCGATGATTTTTATTTTTCCTTAACATTAATGCTTTCAAAATCTCCAGCACTTAAAGGTTGAAAATCTTGTTCATCTGCCTCAGAAATAATATTAACTTGATTGCCAGTTACAGTATTTTGCTGATCTTGCAACTCCATCTGTTCATCAGTATTTTCAGGTTTTAAGGCTTCAAGATACTTTACGATATGTGGTTCAAAAATTTTAACTAAAGCCATGCCAAATCCTGTAAATAAAATTCCAGAAATTGTTGCCCGCAACAAAACTGTTGATAATTTTATGTTTCCAAACAGTACAGCAAACCCCACAGTCAATATAATTGCTACGCTAGCAAGTACAGTCGGCAACATCACTCTATACTTTTGTAATAGCATTTTATATTTCCTTTTCTCCCTTATTCATTGTCCGTATTTTAAATATACCATTATCCAGACAAAGTTCCACGGTACGGCCATAGTTGCCACCAGTATCGTCCGCAATTATTTTTACACCTAATTCTTTCAAAACATTGCGCGTACTTACCGCATTGCGTTCACCAATTTTCATAACTTCACTCATTTTGTCAAAGGAGAACATTTGTGAACCACCCGCAATTTTAGCCCATAATCTTGATTTATTAGCCCCAAGCTTCAACATGTCTTCTAACATCAACTTAATCGCAGTATCTGCAAATTTCGCTAAATTTTCTACACTTCTCGCCTGAGTACTATCTGGCAACATAATATGTGCTAAGCCACCAATTTTTGTACTTGTGTCATACATCGCAATAGCTACGCATGAACCTAGTCCATAAGTTATTATTCCACCCGTACCTGCTTTAGAAACTTGATAGTCTGCCATTCCAACTTTAATCAATTCTGGCACAATATTTCACCTCAATCGCTTGAAATAGACTATCTAATGCTCCTGCATCAGGAATTAAAAACAAATTACTCTTGATATCTTCTTCGCCTACAGTGAAAGAGGTATCCATTAACAAGGCGTAATCACTATCATTACCAATATCAAACAATAAACTACTTAATATTGCGCCAAACATATCTACCGCATAAGAAGGAGTAGACGGATGTAAGCTTTTATCCGTCATCATATGTATAGCATTTAGGTACGCACCTGTCAAAATATTTCCAATCTCCATAATTGCCGAAGATTTTACAAGCTCATCATCTGCATATTCTGACAAACTATCATAACCCGCAATCAATAACTTAACCAAATAATCTGTACTTTCTACTGGCAAAACAAACAGTATTCCTCCAGGAATTTCTCCAAACAATCGGAAATATACTGCCACGACAATACTCTCTGAATTCCCATAAATCTCGCCTATTTCGGTAAGCGGGCAAACCTCAACATGCGGTAGGCTCATTTCAACTTTTTTATTTAATAGTTGTGACATTGCCGTAGCTGCATTTCCCGAACCAATATTCACGATTTCTCCCAAAGTATCGAGCCGTTTTGCTGATAATTGATTGACATCCCCCAAAAGTCTATCCCCTTCCTAACATTTGCTAGGCAAATTGATTGCTTATTTACTCAATTTCCGCTATCGCTTCAATATTTAGCAAAATCAGCAATTCTTCATTGTGCTTTGCAACGCCTGATAAATATTTATTGTTTACTTCGCTATTGCCCGTTTGTATAGGTTCAATAACTTTTTCATCAACTGTTGTCACTTCCACAACAGAATCAACTATAATGCCCACAAAAGTGTCTTCAATTCTTACCATGATAATTCTAGTTTCATCAGTATATTCGTTATCGGGTAAATTCAGGCGTTTTTTTAGATCAATTACAGGAAAAACGCTCCCTCTTAAATTTATTACCCCTTTATAGTAATCTGGTGAATGTGGCACTCTAGTTATATTAGTCATTAATTTTATCTCTTTGACTTTTAAAATATCAACCGCATAAAACTCTGAAGCCAACTTAAATACTACCAACTGAATTTCATTTAAATTATATTCACTATCCATATCGTGCATATTGTCTTGCATATAATTCACCTCCAAATTTTAAGCTAAAGAAGCTACATCAATAATCAAAGAAACTCTACCATTACCTAAAATTGTTGCACCAGCAATGATTTTAATTCCGTTCATTAGTTTGCCCAAAGACTTAATTACAATCTCTTGTTGTCCAATTAAGCCGTCAACAATAATACCAATTTTTTGAGTGCCCACGTGAACAATAACTACAAAAATTTCTTCTTGTTCAAAAGCTTCTGTGCGCGGTATATTTAAGGCTTTGTCTAAACGCACAATCGGAATAATTTCCCCTCTTAGCAAAATAACTTCTTTATTCCTTACGGTTTTAATACTTTCTTCGGTAATATTAATTGTACTATCAATTGCGCCTAATGGAATTGCATAAATTTCCTCAGCAACGCCAATCATCAAAGCTTGCGTGATTGCCAAAGTTAGTGGTAAGCGAATTTTAAATTTACTGCCCTTACCTAAAGTAGTTTCTAAGTCAATATTTCCACCTAAGGATTCAATTTTATTACGCACTGCATCCATGCCAACCCCACGCCCTGAGATATCTGTAACTTTCTCCGCAGTTGAAAATCCTGGTAAAAAAATCAATCGTAGTGCTTCATTATCATCTAGCTTATCTACCTCTTGTTGGGTTAAGACATTTTTTTCCACTGCTTTGCGTCTAATTCTATTCGCATCTATTCCATGTCCATCGTCAACAACTTCAATAATTACATTATTACCCTCATAACGTGCAATTAAACTAACCTGTCCAGTAGGCGATTTCCCAGCCGCTTCACGTTCTTCTGGCAACTCAATTCCATGGTCAATGGAATTTCTAAGCAAATGTACCAACGGATCACCTATTTCATCAATTACAGTTCGATCTAACTCTGTCTCTTCACCGGTAATAACCAGATTTATGTCTTTATGTATTTCTCGAGCCAAATCTCGCACCATTCGTGGAAAACGATTGAACACTTGACTTACCGGTACCATCCGTACTTTCATTACAACATTTTGTAAATCGGTAGTAACCCGTTCCATTTGTTCGATTGTCTCTACTAACTCTGTTAGTTTATTATTTAACCCTATTTGAGCTAAGCGCGTTTTATTAATAACTAACTCACCCACAAGGTTTAATAAATCGTCCAATCTTTCAATATCAACCCGTACTGATTGTGAACCCTTAGACTTCTTGTCGTTATTTTTATCGACATTGGTATTCCCACCATTTTCTTTAGTTTCTGTTTTTTCCGCTTTTTGAGTAACTTCTGGCGGTGTATTTTCAATATGCCCTAAAACATTTTCCTGTTCTGCAAGCACATAGTTACTGCCATTAACTTCTGCAATCTCAGAAATTTCTTTTATCTTCTTAATTATCTCTTCTAAAGATTTAGTCGTTACAAATAACACCGCAAAACTATGTTCAAAGTTTTCATTTTCTAAATCTTGAACACTAGGAATTGTTTTAATAACATCCCCATTGTTTTCTAATTGCGTCATTACCATATATGTTCTAGCTGCTTTCAAGATACAGCCTTCTACCAAAACCACTTCCAAAGCAAATACATTCAGCCCTTCTTCTTGCGCTGTATAAATAGCATGTTCTTCCTGCTCTTCTAATCCGAAATCAATATTTAAATCCGAAGCCGATTCTTCAACTACCACAGTCTTAGGTTTAGCTTCTTGAATTTTAGGCGCAGACACAATCCCTGATTTTCCTTGTGAAATATTTTGTAGTCTTGCAATCATTGGTTTAATATCGAACTCAGCACCACCACTATTAGAAATATCTTCCACCATTTTTTCTAAAGAATCTACGCAAGCAAACAAAATATTAACAATATCTTCGTTAACTTCCAGCGTATCTTTACGCAACTTATCTAATACATCTTCCATTTCATGTGTTAGTTCAGCTACACTATGAAAGCCCATTGTTGCTGACATCCCTTTTAAGGTGTGTGCACTTCTGAAAATTTCATCCAGGCTTGATTTTTCATTGGGGTTAGCTTCTAATCGCAACAAACATTCATTTAAAACTTGTAAATGTTCCTTTGCTTCATCCATAAACATACCCATATATTGATCTAAATCCATATCTAAACACCCCTCTATTTTGTTAAATAGTAAACGAAATCAGCTCTTTTGCTATGTCTCCCAAATCAACGACCCGATCTACAACACCTTTTTCTATAGCTACCTTAGGCATTCCAAAAACTACCGCTGTATTTTGCGACTCTGCAATATTATATCCACCTTTATTTTTTATCAGCTGCATACCTTGCGCACCATCACCACCCATTCCTGTCAAAATAACAGCAATAACCGCACTTCCGTAAACCGCACTTACAGACTCAAACATCGGATCTACTGCGGGGCGATGCCCGTTAACTAATTCATCTTTCGTCAAGTTAACAAAAACATCATTAGCTTTCGTAATAAAGCGCATATGATATCCCCCTGGAGCTATATATACTGTCCCCGGCACCAGTCTATCATCTTGTTCGGCTTCTTTTACTTTAATCTTAGAAATAAAATCTAGTCGGTTTGCCAATGATTTCGTAAAACCAACTGGCATGTGTTGAACTATTACTACTGGGTAAGGATAATTTTCGGGTAATTTAGTAATAATTTCCTGTAAAGCTCTCGGTCCACCAGTTGAAGTCCCTATAGCTACTATTTTATATTTATTATTCCCTGTCTTCAAGGGTGTAACCACTTTTGTTGTCATAATATTTTTAGGCATTGTCGTAACTTGTGTTTTTTCTTTTAAAAAGTTATATGAGCTAAGTTTTGAAAACCTTTTTAAATTAGCTTTTGCTGCATTGCGGCAAATTTCACGCACTTCATTTTTTATACCATCCACGCTAGAAATCGAACCACCTGTTTTCGCTACAAAATCAACTGCCCCTAATGATAAAGCCTTAATCGTTGCATCTGCTCCCTCATGCGTCAAACTACTAAACATCACCACTGGGACGGGATGTTTTTGCATAATCTGTTCTAAAGCGTCTAAGCCATTCATTATCGGCATTTCCACATCCATTGTCACTAAATCCGGATTTAGTTTTTCAACTAATTCAACAGCCTCTTTACCATTTTTAGCAGTACCAACTACTTGAAAATCTTTAGCCTCATTAAATAAGTCGGTAATAACTTTACGCATAAACGCCGAATCATCAACAATTAAGATTCTTATCATTTTCGCCCCTCCTTACTGAACGCCCCTTTTTCTTCTATCTATCAGAACTGCATTTACATACCTTACAATCTTATCTTGCATTGGTTCCGTTATGTCACGAAACTTTAAACCTACTGCATACATAATACTGTTATCTTCCTCATTTATCTTTTTATCAGCGCGCACAACGCTAGCTTCTAAATACATCACTGCTTCAATTAAATCCAACTTAAATGCAACTTTCAGTTTATCGCCTACTCTAACTCTACCATTTTTTAAAACAAAAGCCAGACCCCCAGCACTAAGATCGGTTGTAAAACATCGTTCTGGTTCATCTTTATAAGCATTAGCCTTAAAATCATATAGATAAACGTCAATCGGAAAAACAATTCCCAAACGGAAAAAGTTACGACGCTGAATTTTTTTTATAAAATAAGGAATACTCGTAATCCAGTAAGATAGTCGGTCCCGTACGCGCTTTATAATTTTCAAACGAAAACCATAGAGCTGTTTATCTTTAGTCAACACAACCCCTTGCAACTCTTCACCTTCATAAACACTCAACATTCCTCTTTGCAGAGGAGCTGCCACCACAAATGTATCTTTTGTAATATCTTCCAAGCGAGTAGAGTAAAAATCATCACTGCCCAGTCTCGCTACTTCTATTCTTTGATTTATATAAAAAATTTCATCCATGTGTTTTTACCCCCTTTATTAAACTATCGCCTGAAAAGTTTTTCAAAAAAATTTTTAAGACTATGCTTTTTGCCGCTATTAGAAAGTGGCAAGCAGAGATAATTCTTAGTTATCTCTCTGAAACACTGCACAATGTTAGCTTCTTTTTCTTTAAGCATTATTGGTTCTTGATTACGAATGGACTTACTAACCGCAACATCTTCATAAATAAAACCCAATAAATTTAAATTTAAATTTAAAAAATTACCGCTTATCGAATTTAAACGCTGAAAAATATCTTTTGCTTCTTGAACACTTAGAGCTCTATTAATTACTACTGAAAGCTTAGGCTCCGTCAATCTATATGATATTGCTTTTATTAGTACATATGCATCTGTTAAAGCAGTAAGTTCAGGTGTCGTAATAATAAAAATTTCATCGGCAATCATTAAAAAATTTAAAACATTGTCGCTTATTCCTGCTCCAGTGTCAAAAAGAATTACATCAAAATTTTCACTATATGTTGCTATTTTATCTAGAATTAGCTGAACTTCATTTTCCTGTAAGTTGGCAAATTTGGCAATATCAGAGCCACCCGATAACAGCGACAAATTTTCTGAAACCGCTAAAACTATATCCTCGACCGTTGTATCTGGGTTGATCAGATCTAGTAAGCTATCTTTTTTAGTCATACACCCCAACATAATATCAATATTGGCCATTCCAATATCAGCATCTACAATTAAAACTTTTTTCCCTGTTCTCGCTAACTCTAAAGCAAAATTTACAGTAAAAGTGCTCTTACCTACTCCACCTTTGCCACTGCTAACAGTAATAATTTTGGTACTAGCACCATTGTTTTGCTGGTTTTGAAAAATCAACTTACGTAATGAACTTGCTTGATCCATTTTATCAATCCTTTAGAAAATTTCTTGCGAGTATCAAGGAATCTATCACAGTTATATCTTCTGGAACATTTTGTCCATTAGTAATATAAGCAACTTTTAAATTCGGATAAGTATAGGCAACATTGAATATTATGCTGGTGTCAAACGTTTCGTCTAACTTAGTGAAAATAACATTTTCTAAATTATTAACACTGAAATTATTAATTATTTGTACAGCTTCTTTAAAAGTAATATTGGCACTTATAACCAAACAAGGAGTTATATCTGTATTTTCCTGTAAAGCTTGCTTCAACTCACTAATTTGCTGCTTATTGTACTGACTTCTACCTGCTGTATCAATATAAATAATATCCTTATCTTGGAATCCTTGTACGGCCAAGCCAATATCCTTTAAGTTGTATACTACTTCCAAAGGAATATTTAAAATATTAGCATAGGTTCGCAACTGCTCGACCGCAGCTATCCGGTAGGTATCCGCAGTCAAAAGTCCTACGTTTAAATTAGCTTCAAAAATACTCATTGCTGCCAATTTTGCCAAAGTAGTCGTTTTACCTATACCCGTAGGACCTATAAGTGCAATCTTAACTGGTCCAGTTACATTTTGTTTTTCAATCTCGGCAGTTTTTACTAAATCAGCTAATTTAAAAGCAAACAATTTTTTGGCATCTTCCAAATCAATGTTTTCCGTTAAAGAACTATTCTTGATTAAGTATTCAACAAGAGTGGGTATTAATCCTTTTTCTTGTAAATATTTTTCTAAAAAATTAATTTTATTATTACTATTTTCGCTTATATCTTCACAATTACTATTAAGCCTATTAGTATTTTGAACTACATCTCGTAATATATTTTTTATATCAGCAATATCTTTAACTAGTGAATCTCGCTCTTGAGTGCTTTTTTCTATATAGCTAAGCGCTAAGTCTTTGTTAAGATTTTTAACGGGTTGATTGTTTTTTTTAGGCGCTACATAAACATCTTCTACCGCCGCAACAATTTCTACTGTTTCTTTGGCAAATAATCCCATTACTCCACCCTGTTTTATTTTGCGAGTATGTAATATAATCGCATCTACACCGAGAGTTTCCTTCACTTTACGCATTGCATCTTGAATATTCGCCGCTGTAAAAACTTTTACTTTCATACTAAATTCTCACCGTTCCTAACGCTTGAACTTCTACCTTGGAATCAATCTCGGCATAAGACAATACCGCTAAATTAGGTGCAACACGTTCCGTAATTTTTCGAACATACAATCGCACCGCTGGATTTACCAACACTACTGGTTGATATCCCGTTTCTGCCAACTTGTTTAATTCTTTGTTTAGTGCTGCAACTAAAGCTTGCATACTTTTGGGATCTAAAGAAACATACGAGCCTTGTTCTGTTTTTTGTACGGCTTGATGGATTGCATTTTCTAACTGCAAATCAAAGGTTATACAAGTTAATACCCCATCTTGAACATACTGTTGTGATATCTGCCTGGATAAAGCATGTCTAACATATTCTGTCAACATTTCAATGTCTCTACCCATTACCGCGTAATCAGCTAGAGTCTCAAAAATAGTTACTAAGTCGCGGATCGAAACTCTTTCTTTCAAAAGATTAGCTAAAATCTTTTGTAAATCACCTAAAGATAATAAATTAGGAATCAATTCCTCGACAACTGCTGGATAAGTTGGCTTAATTGAATCAATTAAGGTTTGTACATCTTGTCTGCCCAAAATTTCTGCAGCATGTCGTTTTATAATCTCTGTTAGATGTGTTGCCAGAACTGATATGGGATCTACTACTGTGTAGCCAACAATTTCTGCGTGCTCACGCATGTTTTCCGGCACCCATAAGGCTGGTAATCCGAAAGCCGGTTCTGTTGTCGCTATGCCGCTTATTTCTTCATCTACCATCCCCGAATTCATCGCTAAATAATGGTCTAACAACAACTCTCCCGACGCTATCTCAACACCCTTTAACTTTATCGAGTATACATTAGGTTTAAGTTGAATATTATCGCGGATCCGTATTGTTGGCACTACCAATCCCAATTCTAAAGCACACTGTCTTCTAATCATAACAATTCTATCTAACAAGTCTCCACCTTGGCTAGAATCAACCATCGGAATTAGGCTATAACCAATTTCTAATTCCATAGGATCAACTTGTAATAGGCCTACAACATTTTCAGGTTTTTTGATTTCTTCTTCTTCTTGTTCTTCTTGTCGACTCAATTCTTCTTCAACCGCAGTTTCCATAGTTTTACTTAAAGTATAAGCTATTAGACCGGCAATAATTCCTAGTGAGAAAAATGGTACCCCTGGCAACCCAGGAATTAAAGAAAATGTTATCAAAACCGCTGAAGCTATATAATAAATTCGCGGATTTTTTAATAATTGCGCAGTAATATCGTGTCCTAAATCCGAGTCAGAAGCGGCGCGAGTAACAACTATACCCGTAGAAGTTGAAATCAACAAAGCAGGTATTTGATTTACCAAACCCTCACCTACTGTCAAAAGTGTATAGTTTTGTAGAGCGTCTAAAGCAGACATGTTTTTTTGTAACATCCCAATGACAAAACCACCCACAATATTGATAACAATGATCATTATTGCCGCAATAGCATCTCCTTTAACAAACTTACTGGCACCATCCATTGCGCCATAGAAATCAGCTTCACGTTGAATTTTCAGACGCCGATCTTTAGCTTGTTGCTCATCAATTAAACCTGAATTTAAGTCAGCATCAATACTCATCTGTTTACCAGGCATTGCATCTAGGGTAAAGCGTGCTGCAACCTCTGAAACCCGCTCCGACCCCTTCGTAATTACCATAAACTGAATAATTATCAAAATAATAAAGATAATAAATCCAACCACAGGATTACCACCAATAACGAACTCGCCAAAAGCTCGTATTACCTCACCCGCATAACCTTCTAATAAAATTAAGCGAGTTCCCGAAACATTCAATGCTAATCTAAATAAAGTAGTAACCAACAGCAAGGACGGGAAAACTGAAAATTCCAAAGTTTCGACATTGTAAATCGCAATCATTAGAATTATCAAACCCACCGTTATATTTAAAGTTAACAATAAATCCAAAATAAACGGCGGCAAAGGAATTATCATCATTACAACAATCGTTATAATTGCTATTGTAACTACAATATCACTATACTTATTAACTTTATCAATCCATGAATTGCTACCTATTTGTTCCAAAAAAAACTCTCCTCTAGGCGCTTATTTGCGACCTTTAAGTTTATATACATATGCCAAAACCTCAGCAACTGCTTGATAAAGTTCAGGGGGAATAATATCACCTATTTCCACAGTTTGATAAATTATTCTTGCTAGAGGTTTATTCTCTACGATAGCTACATTATTACTCTTAGCAATTTCTCTTATCTTAAAGGCCACTAAATCTTTACCTTTTGCAACCACTAATGGGGCTGGCATATCGTTTTCATATTTTAGGGCAACTGCAAAATGCGTTGGATTGGTAACAATTACATTCGCTTTAGGAACTTCAGACATCATGCGTTGCATTGCCATCTCACGTTGCTTTTGCTTTATTTTGCTTTTAATCTGCGGATTACCTTCAGTCTGTTTCATTTCTTCTTTAATCTCTTGTTTACTCATTTTTAAACTTTGTTTATGATTCCACCATTGGTAACCATAATCAAACAAGGCAAATACCAACATCACTTTACAAATATCATACACCAATCGCACCAATAAATCTATGCTGTAACCAACATCTAATTTTAAATCTGATAAAACCATCGCTGGCAAGGAATCTATTTCCTGGGCAATAAACTTGTATAAATAGTATATGACTATGATAACTTTTATTATTGCCTTCAATAATTCTACCAAAACCTTAGGCGATAAAAGTTTTTGAATACCACTAATGGGGTTTAGTTTTTCAAAATTCGGCATCAAGCTTTCTGTATTAAAAGCCCAACCTACTTGGGCAACATTAACAACAATCATAACTACGAAAATAGCCGCCATAACTGGCATTAAAGTTTTTAAAAAAACCATACACAGCAGCAAAAACAGTCCGTGTATGGCTTCTATCGTAAAAGGTTGTCGAAAAAATTCCGTGAACATATAATGCATTATTCCAACAAGTTCGCTATATATGCTAGCACCATATACCTGCAAAACAGTAAAGGCCGTTATGAAAAGACATACTGCATTTACTTCTGCACTTTTAGCAACTTGTCCTTTTTTTCTCGCTTCACTTTGACGTTTAGAAGTAGGTTCTTCTGTTTTTTCACCACTAAACAACTGTAAATCAAAAGTGTTCAATTGTTTTTTAGGCCAAAATACGTATGATGTTCTGAACATCTTTATATATTTCATCAAATCCAACCTTTAAAACGTAAATATACGTAGGTAATATAGCACTGAGCATAAATATACCCAAAATAATCTTTGCAGGCATTCCCACAATAAATATATTCATCTGGGGCATAGTTTTCGACAACATGCCTAACGCAATATCCGTTAACAAAATTACTGTAGCAATCGGCAAACAAAATTTAAATGCTATTACAAAAGTTTTTTTAAATACTTCTAAAGCAAAAGCTAAGATACCAGCTTGAAAATTCGGTGCTCCTAGAGAAATTACCGAAAACGAATCATTTAAAGATATTAATAAAAAATGATGCGCATTCGTAGTTAGGAAAACTAACACCGCTAAAATATTTAAAAAATTACCAATTACAGGCATCTGTTGTCCCGATTGAGGGTCTAGAACATTTACCATCCCAAAACCAATTTGCATATCTAGAACCTGTCCTGCCATTTGAGCTACACTAAAAAATATATTGGCTACAAACCCAATAATTAGTCCAACAAGAAATTCACCTACAACTAGTGAAAAATATAATAAATTTGCTTCTTGATAATTACTAGCTATATTCAATTTTAAAACACTGGGTAAGATTAATATCGTCAAAAGCAAACTCAAACCAATTCTCAGTTTAGCAGAAATATTTCTGCTCCCAAAAAAAGGGGCTGTTACAAAAATCCCATTTATTCGAGCAAAAATTAAAATAGCTACCGCTAAATTAATGTACATAAACTCAATCATTTGCATAATTCATCTTCTCGCTAACGTATCATCAAGGGTATTTGCTTAAATAGGTCATGAATAAAAGTTACCAACATACCTAGCATCCATGGACCAAAAACTACTATAGAAACAAACACAGCTATTATTTTAGGTACAAAAGCCAATGTTTGTTCTTGAATTTGT
Organism: Succinispira mobilis DSM 6222; assembly: GCF_000384135.1. Taxonomy (NCBI): domain Bacteria; kingdom Bacillati; phylum Bacillota; class Negativicutes; order Acidaminococcales; family Acidaminococcaceae; genus Succinispira; species Succinispira mobilis. The sequence continues at coordinate 813,196 of NZ_KB913028.1, read as the reverse complement.
GTAGCAGCTTGAAAAATACTCATGATTACCCCAACTAACATGCCTAACAACAACATTGGTGCGGAAACCAACATTAAAACAACTAATGCGTCTCTGCCAATTTCAATCGCTAAATCTGAATTCATAATAAACTCCTATCTAAAGCTCGCTACCAAAGATTGAATAATCAAATGCCAACCATCAACCAAAATAAATAATAATAGTTTAAACGGTAAAGAAATCATCACAGGAGGTACCATCATCATCCCCATAGACATCAATGTACTCGCTACAACCATATCAATTACAATAAACGGCACATATATCAAAAATCCAATTTGAAAGGCTGTTTTTAATTCACTAATTACAAAAGCTGGAATTAGTGTAAAAGTTGGAACATCTTCTGGTGAATTAGGGCGGGCATCTTGTGACAACTCCACAAATAAGGCTAAATCATTTTCTCTTGTTTGCTTAAACATAAAATCTCTTAGAGGCTTAACTCCAGCATCTAACGCTTGTTCTTGTGTTATTTTACTTTCTAAGTAAGGCTGCAATGCAGAATTATTTATCTCTTTAAAATATGGACTCATCGTAAACACTGTTAAAAACATCGCCAAGCCAAGCAAAACTTGTGTGGGCGGCATTTGTTGAGTTCCCATAGCGCTACGCAAAAATGACAAAACAACTACAATTCGCGTAAAAGATGTCATTAAAATCAATATCGATGGCGCCAAAGTAAACACTGTTAAGCCTATTAACAATTGTAAACTCAAAACCAACTCTTCTGGCGTTTGCGCCTGCTTGACATCAATATTCACACTACCTGGTAAAGGAATAAATGGTGCCGCATTTACTGTGCCTGTTTGTAAAACTAAAATACTCGTAAAAAACAACAAGCAAGCTAAAATAATTTTTCTATGCTTCACAACTTATTTCTCCCTTTTACCATTTCTAAACTCCAGCAGTTTTTTAGTAAGCTTTTCTTTTATTTGTTGTACTTTGAGAATATCATCATTTAAAAAAACTGATTCAGCTACTTGCGAATTCTTAAATTCTTGCTTTAAGTCTTCAATCTCTTGTAAATCAGTTATCTCTTTAACAAAATTTATATTCTGTTCGGTAATAGACAAAACTAAAACTTTCTTTCCTAACTCCACTAAACATAAGTTTTTATTTATGCCTAATGGCAATGTGGCAATAATTTTTTCACTGGTTAACACTCTATTTTTAGTATAGTTCTTCCCCAGTAATTTCGAAGCGTAAAACGCTAAATAAGCGACTACGACCAATACAAGTACCAAGCTAATTATATAACCAATAACTGTAACTGTACTTGTGGTAGAAACTATCGGTGATGGCTCTTTGTATTGCAAATAGCCTGTTTTTTCTTGAGCCATCACCGCTGCTTGCCTGCCAAAGGTCAAAATTGCACTTGTCAGAAAAACAAACCTTTTCATGTACTACTGACCTAAGGCTTTTTTTATAGCTTCAACTACCCGATCAGCTTGGAAAGGTTTAACAATAAAATCTCTCGCTCCAGCTTGAATAGCTTCAATAACCATTGATTGCTGTCCCATAGCACTACACATCACAATTACTGCCGCTGGATTAATTTTCTTAATCTCTTTTACTGCTCCAATGCCATCTAATTCTGGCATAGTAATATCCATTGTTACTAAATCTGGTTTCAACTCTTTATATTTTTCTACAGCAATTTGTCCATTCTCAGCTTCACCTACTACTTCAAAGCCATTTTTCGACAAAATATCTTTGATCATCATTCTCATAAAAGCGGCATCGTCAACAACTAAAATACGTCCCATTAAAAATTCTCCTTTTCTTCTACTTAAAATTATTTTTTATTGTAATGTATTTAACCGATCTGTCTTATTAACAATCTCGGTAATCCGAACACCAAAATTCTCATCAATAACTACAACTTCACCTTTAGCAATAAGTTTGGTATTGATATATACATCTACAGGCTCACCGGCCAATTTGTCCAACTCGATTATCGAACCTGGCGACAACTCCAAAACATCTTTAATCAGTTTTTTTGTTCTTCCTAATTCAACCGTTACTTGCAAAGATACATCCATTAGCAAATTCATATTTCCATCTAAAGCACCCATAAATTGAGGTTGTAATGGAGTAAATTGCACTGGTTGAACCGCGGCTTGTTGCTGCATCATCGGCTGTTGATACATCATGGGTTGTTGATACATCATTGGTTGCTGCATCATTGGTTGTTGATACATCATTTGCTGTTGCATCATCGGTTGTTGCATCATTTGTTGTTGATCCATCATGGGCTGTTGCATCATAGGTTGTTGCATATTTGTTGGGGGAGTTTGGGGTGGAATCACAGGTGCAGTTTCTTTTTTGGGTTCTGGTGTCGCCTCAGTAGGGTTCATCATATCTGCAACCATTGCTTTAGCGACATCAATTGTTACAATTTGCATAATCTCTGAATTAATCAAATCGCCAATTTTTAAACTAAAAGAAATCTTAGCTACCGGATCTTGCATTCCCACAGATTTAGTTATTTCCCCAGTATGCGAAAAGTCTACAATTTCGCATTTAGGTGGAGAAATATCAATTTTCTTTGCCAACATTGTCGACATTGATGTGGATATAGCTCCCATCATTTGGTTCATCGCCTCAGAAACAGCACTCATATATAATTCTGTAGTTTCTGTTGGCGGATTAAGTCCATCACCACCCATCATTAAATCTGCAATAATCATAGCTTCATGTTCTTTTATCGCTAAGATATTAGTACCATTAAGACCATGTGTATAGGCTACTTCGATTACCAAATACGGCATCGGGTAAGCAGATTTTATCTGCTGAATATTAGCTACAGTTACCCGCGGTGTCGTTATATCAACTTTATTATTCAATAAAATTGATAAGGTTGTCGCTGCGTTTCCCATACAGATGTTCCCAACTTCACCTAAAACATCTTTTTCCAAATCTGACAAAACATTGGGTATTTCTTGGAATTCCAATTCCGTATTATCTACAGTTTGCTCACTATTATCAGCCCCAGAATTGCCGTTTAATAATGCATTTATTTCCTCTTGGGATAGAACCCCGTCAGCCATTGCCATCCTCCTCTTCACTTGCTACTGATGTAATTTGTACGGCAAGCTTGTTATTTACTAATCCTGGTTTACATTTGAATTTTTCTCTTTTGCCAACTACTATATCTAAATCGCTAGAATGTTTTTTGTCTAAAACCAAGACATCGCCAACGACTAGTCCCATCAATTCACGCACCGTGATGTTGGTATGGCCCAAGTTTACACTAAGGGGAATTTTAGTTCTCTCAATTCTCTTTTGAATAAGTTCATCTTGACGAATTCGTTCTTGTCTACCAGTTGCTGCTGAAACCCAAAAAGTAGTTGTCAGCTTCGACATAATTGGCTCTAAAACTAAATAAGGAATCGCAAAGGTTATTGTCCCTTCAGTGTTCATGATTTTGGCCTGAAAAGCAATAATAACCACCATATCATTAGGAGGCACTATTTGAGTAAATTGGGGATTAGTTTCTATGGTATCTAGTTTCGGGGTTATATCAATAACTTGTTTCCACGCTTCTTTAAAACTATCTAAAGCTTTATTGGTTATTCGTGAAATAATTGTCTGCTCAATATCTGTTAGAGCGCGATTTTTATTCAAAGGACTACCTGAACCACCCGCTAATCTATCAATGATTGCAAAAGCTATTTCATGATTAATTTCTAACAAAGCACTTCCTTGCAAAGGTCGCATTTGAAAAACACTAATCACTGTGGGTGAGGCCATTGAACGGATAAACTCTTCATAAGTTAGCTGATCCACGGAAACAACATTTACGTGCACCATTGTGCGCAAATGCGCAGATAAGTACGTATTCAACAGGCGGGCAAAATTTTCATGCAACATATATAAAGTCCGAATTTGATCTTTCGAAAATTTGTCGGGACGTCTGAAATTATATGTTTTAATTTTCTTTTTGCTTTCTTCTATAGCAATTTCTTCTGCTGAAACCGTGCCTGTAGACAGTGCCGCAAGTAATTCGTCTATTTCTGATTGTGATAAAACATCTGCACTGGCCAATAAATCCCCTCCTGACTTGGTTTTATCAGAATTTTATTGTAAAACGAAATTGGTTATATAGACATCATAAACTTTATTTACGCCAATTACGGCTTCTACAGCTTTTTTAACCTCAGCTTTTAATTGATCTTGTTTTGTCGGATCAAACTCTTCTATTTTTCTCGCTCTTAAAAACTGAACTACAGTATCTTGAATTCTTATTTCTTGCGGATCGGCAGTTTTACTTTTCTCTTTCGCTGGCTCAATCTCCACTGTCATGTTAATTTTTAAATATCTTCCGCTATTTAGTCCGCCAATATTTACAATAATTCCTTCTTTGGGGTCCCCAATTTTCACAAAAGTTCCTGGTGCATCATTTACGCGCCGCACAGTTGATTCTGACTGTTTAGGGCTATTAGCTAAAAAATGCATCGCTACGAAATATGACATCCCTGCCGCTATGAAGACTCCAACTACAATTGCTACTACTATTAAAATCATTGATTTTTTATTACTTTTAGCTGGTTGTTCTACTATTTCATTTTCCGGAGTATCTGCCATTTACAACACCACCCAATCCGAATATTTTATTTATTAAATTAAAAATAGTTCTTCACTTCATTATAACAAATTTTACTTACTAACTTCAATGAAAATTATTCACTGCTATCTGACAAAACGTCCTAAGGCTCTCTTATATTCCATGGTGCGCGCGACAATTTCACGCATATTCTCTTCCACGATGATTTTTTTACCATTAACTAAAGTAATAACTGTATCTGGAGTCTCCTCGATTGTCTCGATTAGTTCGGCATTTAAAATAAATTCCACTCCTTTGGATTGAAATTTAGTTAATTTAATCATTCTACCACTCCTTTCTAAAATTATTTTACTTATAAGTAGTTAAGCTACCATCTATAAGTAAAATAATTTTATTTTCTTTAAGCTAAAGGTGAGCACAACGCCCACCTTTAGACTATAAGCTTTAATTAACGTTTTAAGTTGGTCAATTCTTGCAACATTTCATCAGAGGTTGTGATTACCCGCGCATTAGATTGGAAACCACGTTGCGTAATAATCATATTACTGAATTCTTCTGATAAATCTACGTTGGACATTTCTAAATTGCTAGCATTCAACATGCCTAAGCCACCAATTCCAGCACCATTAATTTGTGGTGTTCCAGAGTTGTTAGAGCGAGCATAAAGGCTAGTTCCAGCCTTTTCTAACCCAGCAGGATTGTTGAAGTTTGCCAAAGCTACTCGTCCTAAAATTTCTGATTTTCCATTAGTAAACTTACCAATTATCATCCCATTGGTATCAATAGATACTCCATTTAAGGAACCAGCGGCGTTACCATCTTGGTCTGTGGCTTGTAAAGAAGTATCGCCACCAAATTGACTTACCGTGCTTAAATCGATAGTGATACTCATTGGTGCTTGAACCCCTCCAAGCGGGGTAAATTTAATTGGATCTAAGTTAGCACTAACAGAATAAGTTGGAACAACTGAGGCTATTGATCCAGCGGCTCCTGCATTAAGATTACCAGTTAGTGTAACTGTAGTAGGCGGAGTTCCTGAAATCGTAACTGCTGGAAACGCATTGCCTTCTTCTATTTCTCCACCTGCCGCAGCCTTACCATTTACCGTATAATCAATCTGCCATTTAGGCGTGGTAGGCGGAACTGGTGGTACAGCTAATGGATCCCCTGGATCTGCCATAGCTGTTTTTTTCATTTTTATCCCAATAGTTGTAGGAATGCCATTAACCATGGCCACAGCTGAACCATATACTTCAGTATCCAAAGCTGCATCTACTGGTATTGTAGCATTTACCGCACCAGTTATACTTGCATCTAAAACAGTTTTTGTGCTTTGCAATGTACCATCACTATTAAAAGTTATCAATTGCATAGTACCAGTTGGCGCATGTGCAGCATCTGTCATAATATCTGAAACTGCTGTATAAGACAGCCAGGTGTTATCACTTAATTTGCTATAAGTAGTTTTTGCTTTATGGGCAATCCCTTGCGAATCATAAATATCAATGCTCGCTGAATTAGTTGCTCCCGGTTTAGAATCTGCCGAAAGATTCTTGGCATGCACAATATTCGTGGAAATTTGTGCTGGTGTAATTTTACCTACCGGAACCTTCAATGCAGCTGGTTCTGAAGCTAAGGCAATCGCCCCATTAGCATCAGCCATCCAGCCCATTACTTTAAGACCTGTACCTGGCACTACATAGTTGCCATCAGTATCAAAGTCAAAGTTACCAGCACGCGTATAGTATTGCGTGGCCCCATCACTCAAGATAAAAAAGCCATCGCCTTGAATAGATAAATCTGTGGCTTTACCAGTTGATTGGTAACTACCGTCCGTAAACAAGGTATCAATACTGGCAATACCCACACCCAGACCTTTTTGCATTGGGTTTGTTCCGCCACGACCATTATTTTGCGGCATTGAAGCCCCTTGCAAGGTTTGACTTAACTGGTCTTGAAAAGTTACCCGCCCTGCTTTAAATCCATATGTATTAACATTGGCAATGTTATTACCAATTACGTCCATCCGTGTTTGATGGTTTTTCATCCCCGACACCGCCGAGAAAAGTGAGCTCATCATAATTTATTACCTCCAAAATTTATGTGGTTTGCAGTTATGCAACTATCTCTGTCGTTCAATAGTTTAAGCTTCCTAATTAGGTCCAGCCTAGATAATAACTGCGCCATCAATATTAGTAAATACGTTATCTTTTAGATTAGTTTGATCTACTACCGTCACCACTGTCTTATTGGGGATATTTACGATAAAAGCATTATTGTCTAACAAAATTAAGCTGTCTTTCAGACCCTTATCTGCTGCTTTTGACACCGCTTCTTCTAACCGCAAATTTTGCGCTGCGTCTAACTTGATATTCCGGTAATTCATTCTTTGTGTAGCATGATTGGAAAATTTAACTTGCTGGATTTGATTTTTTAAAACTTCACTAAATACTTGTTCTTTAGCTACAGAAGTTGCTTTTGTATTTTGGTTATTACTCTGTTTATTAGCAACTGTAGCAACTTGAGAACAAAGAATGTTTAATTTTAAATCGTTCATTATTGTATCACACTAATCAGTCGTTGTGTTTTCTGTAGCTGTTGCCGGTTTCGGTTCAATTTTCACAACTTTTTCCATATCAATCGCTACATCATCAATCATTAAATATGGTTTATTATCTTTCATTCTTACAGAACTTACAACCCCAGCATAGTAGTTCCCATCTGACTCTTGCCAAGTAATTTTTTTATCAATTACGGACATTGCTTGATTTAACTGCATTGAACTATTTAAGTTTTGCATTTGTTCTAAGGAAGAAAATTGTGCCATTTGCGCAACAAACTCTTTGTCTTCCATCGGATTAGTTGGATCTTGATAGCGCAATTGCGTTACTAGTAATTTTAAAAACTGATCTTTCCCCATGGTACTGCCAGTATTGGTTTTTCCAGTAACTTTGTTTTCATACGTGGTTAAATTATTATCTACACTTGTTACTGCCATCTTTTACACCTCATTATATTTTATAGTCAATCCCTTCATTAACGGTCAATCCTTGTTCTTGCAACTGCTGCAACTCTGTTTCGGTTAGTTTGGAATTATTGATTTTTTGTAAGTTAGTTGGTTTTTGTTTTTGGTTATAAGCTAAAGAATCTTGTCCATCTTTTTTAGACATAAACTCACCTAAACCTGCATATACACCTACATCATGCACCTTAAAACCACTATGACTTAATTCTTGTCGCAGTTGTGGCATTGCGGCTTCTAGAATTCCCCGAGCTTCTGCGTTGTTAGTATGGAAATTCGCATTAACACTACCATTTACAATACTGATTTTTAAAACCATTTCACCTAAATGCTCTGGTTTTAACCTAATCATCATCTCTGTGTTTCCAGCTTTTTGTAATAGACGTACGTTTTCTACCAACTGCCTTGCTGTTCGTAGTTTATCTTCTGTAAGTTCTACTGAACTGTTAGGAAGTGCTGTTTCTAGACTAGTTTTAAAATCGCTTGTAGCACTGCTAATTTCTGTGTTTTTTTCCATAGTACCACCGACACTACTTTGAGCAAAATCCAAATTAGAACCGGTATTGTTATTAGCTGTTTGTGCCCCAATTGCTAAAGTCTCAACTACTGGTGCGGCAGTTGTTTGCGGCAATTCCGTCTCGGATTCTGCCACTTTAAACTCTGCAGGTTGTTGTTCTAAAATTATTTTTTGTTGTAGCAAACTGGCATCTACGGGTGGCTTTATTGCAAGTTTTGTAGTAGTATCCAACTTGTTTAAAATCACCTGTTCCAATTTCTGGGTGCTATCAAGGTCTGCCTTTGTGGTTTCTGCTAGATTTGGAACCTTGGTCAAGTTAGGCTTTACGATTGTTGTGTCTAACTTAGCAGTATCCGGATCTTCTATAGAAGCGTCTAGCTTCGTAATTCCAGAACCGTTTTTCGTTTTTTCAACAGAATCAACACCTGTATCTAACTTTAAATCATTTACAGTTGTTTCAGGTTTGCTAGTTTCAGTCGTAATTGTTTTTTCAAGGTTTAAACGCTGTTCGACCGTAATCATGTTTTCTGTTGACTCTACTGCCTGCTTCGCGGGCACTGCCTTTGGTGCAATTTCTTGTAGCAAATCTTCACTAATTACACTGCTAATAACGCTAATTGGCAAATTTTCTGGCAGGGCTTTAGTATTATCCACAACTTCATCAGCCATCAGATTATTCACACTAGGCATCTGTGCGCCCGGAATAGCTAGCATTGATTCCGTCGGAGCAATTTCTATTTTTTCTGGTTTAACTAACACAATATCAGCAAACGTTGCTAGTAATTCTGCTTTCTCCTCATCAAAATTCTGTTCTGATGTAGAAGTGTCTTCGCTAACTTGTTTATGCATATTTAAATTAGCCAAAAAATTAAGTTGCTCTAAAGCTTTGCTATTATCAACTTCTGGAAGAGCTTCTGATTCAGAAATTTTTTGGGATTTACTTGATAAAACCTTGCTAAAAGTGTTTTCGTTTTTCTTTAAGCTAAAATTACTCTCGCGATTAGTTTTGCGACTTTCTAACTTGAAGTTATCAGGAGCTGTTTTTGGGGTATTTTTCGCCAATAAATTTAAAGCTTCACTCATTTACTCACCTCCTTTTTCTTAATATATCTAATTACTAACAGCATTTTGTTCATTTGCTGTTAGCTGATTAGTATCAGTAGTGTTTGGTAAAGTTATCGTTTTCGGTTTTTCTGCCCGATACTTTATCAAAACTTTAGACAAGGTTGCCGCTTTTAAGGACGGCATGTTAGCTAATACTTTAGCGGCTGTTTCTTCTTCCATTTTCAAAAGAATTTGTACCGCGGTATTATCATCTATTTTATTTATAATATCTGCAGCCTCTTTGGGCTTCAGGCTTTCATACATTCTCGCCAACTTCGATATTCTCTTTTTCTCTTCTAATAGTCGTTCCTGCTCTTGTTTTTCTAATTCAGCTATTATTTTTTTATTTTTTTCAGCTATATCAATACTGTCTTTAGCTTTAGCATCAGTTGGTTTAACAACTACAGCTGTTTCTGGCTTCAATTCGGTTTTACTATCTTTTTTATCTTCTGGCTTTGGTTCTTCTTTAGTCTCTTCGACAACTGGTTTAAAGTGCTCATCTAGTTTTTCAACTACCATTTGAGCATTCGGATTATCTTGCATGTTAGTAAGTTTCACCAGCTCTTCAGGTGTTATCAACTTATATTTTAATAATACATAAGTCGCTGCTAAAGCTAAAACAGCCAATAACAAGATGTATATACTAATTTTTTTCATTGAATTTAAGAACGCTGAGCCGGTGCCAGCAACACGTTGCTTTAAATTAGGCTTATTTTCTTGTTTAGCAGAATTCGGCTTGTTTTCTGATGCTGTTACCTTTTTTCTGGTAAACATTTCTTTTATTTTATTAAGCAAATTTATACATCCTTCCCCAAAGCTTTACTCGCTAATTTTTATTTAAAACTTTAGCAACATACTCTTTAGTTTCTTCATAAGGCGGGACTCCGCCATATTTATCTACTGCACCCATACCCGCATTATAAGCTGCTATTGCCTGTTCAGTATTATTATATTTATTTAATAGCGTTTTCAGGTACTTGACGCCACCTTCAATATTCTCGCGCGGGTCATAAGCATTTTTCACACCCAACTCTTGAGCAGTTTCAGGCATTAACTGCATCACACCAATAGCCCCTGCACTTGAGACAACATCAGTTTGGTAGTTGGATTCCGTTTTGGCTAAATTATCCACTAATGTTGGGTCAACACCATATCTTTGGGCAGTTTCCTGCAAAATTGCTTTTACATCTTGAGTTTTTTTATTATCATGATTCTGAGTTGCTTTTGTTGGTTGCAACTCTTTTTGCAAAGTCTTTTCAAAAGATTTATCGTCGTTTTCCGAGCTAAAGTTAAATTTTGCTTCTATTTCATTTATTCTATTTAAAACCTGCGTAACATTACCTATCTTCATTGTACACCCCACTTAAGCTCTAGTAAATATCGATAGTGATAACTCATCTAGAACAATCTGTTCTTGCGCAATAAGTTCTAAATTATATTGTTGCAACCGCTTTTCTTTTAGCATTTCTACAACTTTACGCTTCTTTATAGCTTCTTCTAATATTTTAAGCGCTTTTTTTACGATATCCTCTTGATTTTTGATTAGGGCCGTTTGCTGCTCAATACGCTTATCAATTTGAGAAAGATACTCATTCCAAATTAGTAAATCTTGAATATAAATTTTATATTTACTTTTTTGTTCTTCAAATTCTGCTTGCGCATTTACCCGCAAATCTTGCAAATCAAATAACTTTATTTTTTCTTGTTGCAAAATTCGTCGTTCTTTTGTTAGTTCTGTCTGTGCTTGATCTTCCTGCCGTTTGCGAATCTTTAGTAAAGCTTCTAGTTTAAAAACAAATTTTTTCATAAGCTAACCTACTTTGCAAATCCTGCACATAGTTGAGTAATTGTGCTGTCAAAATTATCTACTTCATAGACGCCTTGTTGCAAAAATTTTCTAGCACTTTCAATTTTGGCAATGGCCATATCAATATTTGCATTACTACCATTTACATAGGCACCAATATTAATCAAGTCTTCTGCTTCTTTATAAGTCGCCAATACTTTTCGCAACTGTTGAGCTGCATCCCAATGATTTTTTTCAACAATTTCTAACATTACCCGACTTACGCTGGCTAAAATGTCAATCGCTGGATAATGGTTTTGCGCTGCGATATGTCTCGATAAAACAATGTGTCCATCAAGAATCCCCCGCACTGTATCCGCAATTGGCTCATTCATATCATCACCTTCAACTAGCACCGTGTAAATACCAGTAATACTGCCTACGTCGCTAGGACCTGTGCGTTCTAGTAACTTAGGTAGCATTGCAAAAACAGAAGGTGTATATCCTCTAGTTGCTGGCGGTTCGCCTACAGTTAAGCCAACTTCACGTTGTGCCATAGCAAAACGTGTAACTGAGTCCATCATCAATACCACTCGTTTGCCTTGATCGCGAAAATATTCAGCAATTGCTGTAGCCGTAAGTGCGCCTTTTAAACGAACTAAGGCTGGTTGGTCTGAAGTTGCTACTACTACTACAGATCTTTTTAGCCCTTCTTCACCTAAATCTCGTTCAATAAACTCCCGAACTTCTCGACCACGCTCACCAATTAGCGCAATGACGTTAATATCTGCCTCCGTATTGCGAGCAATCATGCCAAGTAAGGTACTTTTCCCTACTCCACTACCAGCCATAATTCCTATCCTTTGTCCTGAACCAAAAGTTAGCAAGCCATCAATAGCTCTTACGCCTACGGAAAGTTTATCGCGAATTCTAGCTCTAGTAAGAGGCGGTGGGGGCATATTTTCTAAAGGATAACTTAATGATTCATTAAGCGGACCTAAACCATCCATCGGATTTCCTAAACCATCTAGTATTCTGCCTAATAAACTTTCGCCAACTTTAACCGATAAGGTTTGTTCGGAAGCAATAACTTCACAGCCTGGTCCTATTCCAGCTAAAACCCCTAATGGCATTAACAAAACTTTGCCTTCTTTAAAGCCTACAACTTCCGCTTTAATGATATTTTGTTCGCGACTTTTGATATAACACAATTCACCCAAAATAACCGTTGGACCAATAGATTCGATTACCAAGCCAATTACTTGTGTTACTTTACCCTTTAGTAAAATTGTATTACATTGTTTTAGTTTTTCTTGCAAAGCGTCCACATCAAACATTTGTAAAAATCTCCTCAACACACATTTTCAAAAGAGACATTTGTGTTTCCAACCTCGCATCTACCAATCCATTATTAGTTTCTATCAAAACATCTGCCTTGTTCAAGCTTTCATCAGCAAAAACTTCCATGGTAGTGTTCGCTTCAAATAATTGCTTTAACTGCGGCACTTGCTGCGCTACTAACTCTTTATTAACCGGTGCCACCGAAATTTTTATCATCGCTTGGCTACTAACTTTTTCCAAGGCTGCCTTTACTATGGCCAAAACATATTCAGGTTTTAAAGTTAATTGTTTATGCAAAATTTTCTCTGCCACTAACCAAATAGTTGTCTGAACTTTATCGGCACAGCCAGTAATAGTCTGCTCTGCTTCTGTCTGAGCATCTGCTACTAATTGTTTCGCCTTGTTTTCTGCTTCTAGCAAAGTAGTCTGCATTTGCGTCTGAATTTCAATAAATCCTTGCGCCTGCCCTTCTTCTAAACCTAGTTTAAAGCCTTCTTGTTGTGCTTCGGCTTTCCCCTCGGCAAATCCTTGCTGAAAACCTTCTTGATAGCCAGTTAGTTTTCCCTGCTCTAACCCTTGCTCTTCAAATTCTTTGACAATTTGGTCGCTTTGTTTTCTGGCTTCTAGTAAAATCTCCCCAGCTTGTAGTTTAGCTTGAACTATTAATTCTTCAGCTTCTCGCCGTGCATTTTCTAACACAGCCTCACTACAATTTGCTTTATCTGTTAAATCCTGTTCTAGTTTTTCCAAAAGCTGTTGTTTATCACTTATCTGCTTTGCTAAAGCCTCTAGACTAACTTCAGTATCCTTAGCAACTTGATTATTACTCTCTTTTTCTTCCTTTAAATCTTGCTGTTTAGTTTTAGACAAAACTTTAGATTCTGAATCCAGTTTGTGCACTATCAAAAAAGGTTGCTGTTCTTGGGTACAGTTAGATTTTATCAGCTTACGCAATTACTTCGTCTCCTTTACCACGAGAAACTATAATTTCGCCTGAATCTTCTAGTTTGCGAATAATATTAACAATTTTTTGTTGCGCTTCTTCTACATCACGAATTCTAACTGGTCCCATAAATTCAATTTCTTCCCGCAACATATCGGCTGCCCGTTTGGACATGTTTTTGAAAATTTTATTAGCGACTTCATTAGGCACACCCTTCAAAGCTAAACTCAAATCTTTGTTTTCTACCTCACGCAATACCATTTGTAGAGAGCGATCATCAAGGAGAATAATATCTTCAAATACAAACATCAACTTGCGAATTTCTTCTGCCAATTCCGGATCTTGTGATTCTAAATTTTCAATAATAGAGCGCTCTGTAGTTCTGTCTGATCTGTTTAACAACTCTACAATTGCCTCTACCCCACCAGCAATAGTGAAGTCTTGATTTCCCAAAGAAGAACTAATTTTACGTTCAAGAACTTTTTCAACATCACGAATTATATCTGGCGAAGTTCGATCCATAGTAGCTATACGTCTTGCTACATCATACTGAACATCATTAGGCAGTGCCGATAAAATGGCTGCGGCCTGTTCAGGTCGTAAATAAGCTAAAACTAACGCAATTGTTTGTGGATGTTCATTTTGAATTAAATTTAACAATTGTGATGGATCAGTATTGCGCACACAGTCAAATGGTCTGATTTGCAAGCTAGAAGTTAGCTTATTGATAACACTAAGCGCACTCTCTAGACCTACTGCTTTTTCTAGGACTGTACGAGCATAGTCTAAACCACCCTCGCTAATATATTCTTTCGCTTTACACATTTGGTAAAACTCAGATATTACTAACTGTTTTTGTTCGGGGGTAACTTTTTTTTGGTTTGCTATTTCTAAAGTTATAACTTCTAATTCTTCTTCTTTTAATTTTTTAAAAATATTGGCAGCTGTTTCTTGCCCTAAACTTATTAATAAAATCGCCGCTTTCTTTTTTCCACTTAATAAAGACGATGATGCGTACATTTTACCACCTCAAAATTGTTATTCTTAAAACGCGATTCTATTACTCCTCAGACAACCAAGCTTGTAATAATTGAGCAAATTCTTCAGGATTTTCTTTAGCAAAACTTTCCACCAAAACTTGTTGTTCTTTGAAGAATTTTTCTTCCTCGCTCAATTCTTCTCCGGTAAAGCTATCCATACCATCATCACTACCTTTACCTTCAGCTGATCTAATCATCGCAGCACGTTCTTTTTCGTAGTCTGCTAACATTTTCTTCTCAGCAATCATCCGCTCTGTAGCCAAACGTTCTTTTTCCATCCGTTCTGCGAAACTTTGTTCTTGTAAAATACGTTCTCTTTCTTCGGCACTCTTTTTACGCAAATACCAGATAACCATTCCCACAATAACAATCAATAGCGCTAACGCACCTAAGCCATAGTAAATATAGCGTTCTTGTTCAGCTTTAGCTTGTTCAGCTTTTTTCTGTTCCGCTAAATCAGTATTGAAAGGAATTCGCTCTACAGAAACTAAGTCACCACGATTAAGATTTATCCCTGAAGCAGAAGCAACTACTCTTGAAATACCTTCTTGTTGCGCTTGCGTCAAAGTTTCATCAATAAATACCGCTACGGTAATCCTTTTAATTGCCCCTGGATCAACGACTATTTTTTCCTTGGTTTCATTTATTTCATAATTTTTTGTAGAATCTTTCTTCTCATAGTTAGACTGGGTTTGTTGGTTTGTCGCCGCTGGATACCCTGGAATATTACTAGTTGTGCCTGCTGGACCACCCGCCGGAGGTTTGCCAGTGCCCTGATAATTTTCGGTAATATCTTGTGAACTTCTTAAAATACCTTTTTCTTCTACTACTGGAGCAAAAACTTGCTTATCTATTAAGCGTTTATCAAAATCCAATTCCACCGTTACTCGTGCCGCTGCACGATTTTGGCCTAAAGATTGATCTAATAATGATTGCACGTTATATTGTAATTGATCTTGAATCTTTTTGGTCATTAAAAACTTATCTAAGGCAAAAGCCTTATTGTTTTTGCTATCTTGATTTTTTTGCTCTTCTTCATCGTAGACATTTAGAACTTTGGCAAAATTATCTACTACTGTAATATTTTCTGGTTTTAATCCTTGCACACTATGGGCTACAAGATTAACGATTCCTTTAACTTGATTTTTATCCAACTCAGCATCAGGTTTCAACTTTAACATAATCGATGCAGTTGCTGGTTTTTCATTTTTTTTGTAAAGACTATCCTCAGGCATAACTATGTGCACTCGTGCGGACTCAACTTCTTTAAGTTCTTCAATTGTTCTGGCCATCTCACCTTGCATAGCCTGTAGATAATTCATTTTATTCTGAAATTCAGTTGTACCAAACTTTGTTTGGTCAAAGACTTCAAACCCTTTTTTGCCTCTAGGCAATCCTTGCGCTGCCAAAGATAGGCGCAAAGCATAAACATCTTTCGCTGGCACTAAAATCGTACTACCGTTATCACTAATTTTATTGTCAACTTTTTGCTCTTTAAGCTTGTTAACTATTTCGCCTGCATCTTTTGTTTCTAAATTTGTGTACAGAGGTTGATATTCCGCCTTACCGCCTAACCAATAGCTCCAACCTAATATCGCTATAAATACCGCTAAGGCTCCTCCCATAATTGCATATCGTTGAGTTTTGCTTAATTTTTGCCAAACCGCCTGCAATTGCGCTTTCCATTCAGCCATCTTATCAATCCTTTCAATAAACTAACAGAACGATAAAACGCTCCTGCTACATTTGCATCCTCATAATTTCTTGATACGCATCCAAAGCCTTATTTCTCACCTGTATTGCTAGTTGCAAGTTAATTGCAGCTTTTTCCGCGGCAATTGTGACTTGAGAAATATCTTCAATTTCACCCGTAGCCAATTTCATGGTCGCCTGTTGCGATTGAACCTGGGTTTCATTCACTTTATAAACAGCTTCTTTTAAGAGATTAGAAAAATTAACGGGACTATCATTTTCTGGAGTCAAGGCACTTTTGCTAGCAGAAGTTAGCATTGTTTGTACATTTTCATTAATTCGCATTTTTTTCCGCTCCTTTATTTACCGATATCTAGAGCTTTTAAAGCCATACTTTTAGCCGCATTAACAGCTGCTACATTTGCCTCATAAGCTTTTGAAGCACTAAGCATATCAATCATCTCGGCTACTGCATTTACATTCGGCATCATTACGTAACCTTGCGCATCAGCATCTGGATGTCCTGGTTCGTAAACAGCTCTAAACGGGGATTGATCTTCAATAATTGCCCTTGCTCGAACCCCTTGTCCAACTTGATCAATTCTAGCCCCTTGGCTATTGTCTTTATTTATATTAGTTTGCAACACACTTTCGAAATCTTCGCGCGGTTCAAACACAACTATTTGACGTCTATAAGGCGTGCCATTTTCTGTTCTTGTTGTATTTACATTTGCCAAATTATTTGAAACAACATCTAAGCGTAATCGCTCTGCTGTCATTCCTGAAGCGGCGATATCAATAGCATTAAACATACCCATTCTTATTTTCTCCCTTCAATAACTTGCTTTAAAGTACTCGTATAGCTACTCAAACGTGCGGCTACAGCCTGATAATAAATACTGTTTTTTGCAATGTCTGCAGTTTCGCGGTCAATATCTACATTGTTTTGGTCATTACGCATACTTTCATCAGGAATTTCCACTTTTTGAGCAACTACCTCATCTAAAGTAAGTTTCGGTCTCGTTGCACTGATGTTTGTAAAATGTTTGGGGTTTGTTGTTTTCAACGGTAATTCTTTTTTGTGTTTAGAATCAACAGGCGCTTCTTCAGCCAAGGCTTCTGCCAATTGATTTTCAAAACTAACTTCACTTCTTTTAAAGAGCGGTGTATTTATATTCGCAATATTATTAGCAATAACTTTATGTCTTAATGCTGAGGCTTGCAGAGATTTATCAAGAACAACAAAAGTTTTCTGTTTGTCTAAAAAATTCATAAATACGCTCCTATCTCTATTTTTATAAACTACATGGTTTTGTTTTTACATCTGTCATTATATAACACATATTATATAACATAAATTGATATTGTAAAAGCCTTTTTGTCTGTAAACTTGCGCTATGTCGATATAAAAAAAAGATACTAGGCTAATTTTTAATTATTAGTCTAGTATCCTAGTTTCATATTTTTATTATTATCTTAATTTTTTCAATTCATCCAACAACAAGTCATTTAAAATACGGATATAAGTACCTTTCATGCCTAGAGACTTAGATTCAATAACTCCCGCACTTTCAAATTTGCGTAGCGCATTCACGATAACACTCCGAGTTATGCCTACTCGATCTGCTATTTTACTAGCAACTAATAAGCCTTCAGTCCCATTTAACTCACCCAAAATATGTACAATCGCTTCTAGTTCTGAATACGATAAAGTCGCTAAAGCAATTTGCACAGTTGCTTTTTTACGGGCCTCTTCTTCAATTTTTTCTGTGCGGTCACGAAGGATCTCCATCCCGATTACTGTCGCACCATATTCTGACAATAATAAATCGGAATCATTGAACTCTGAACTAAATTTAGCTAAAATTAATGTTCCAATTCGTTCACCACTACCATAAACAGGTACAATCGTCGTGAATTTACCAGAGAAAATGCATTTAGTTCCCTCTTCAAAAGCACACATATGGTCTTTTAAAAGCACATTGGGGTATGTTTCCGTAATTCGCATTAACCACTCTACATATCTTTCAGGAAAAACTTCTTTTTTTATTACCTTTTCTAACATTAACTTACATTCAAAATCGTCTAATAGAGAATGTCCTAAAATTTTGCCTTGTCTAGATACAATGTAAACATTGCCTCCCATTACTTCACTCATCACGTGTGAAACTTCTGCATAATCAACTTTTTCAGACTTTTGTAACAAACGATTAATTTTACGTGTTTTTTCTAATAATGCTGTCATATAATTCTCCTATCCTAAAATTTTGTAATGTATTGAATTTTTTTATAAATTAAATAAAGCAACTAACTACTCTTTAAATTATATTAAAGAATAGTTAGCATCTACGTCCATTTCTGCAAATTATACATTAACAAGCTAGCGCTTGTAATATTCAAAGCATTTTTAATTAAGCAAAAACTTTGATATATTTACACGCTATATACTATATTATAATATAATTTTTTTATTATTTAGTCAATAGTAAAAAATCTCAATCCAGTAAGTTTTTTCACAATTCTATATTTTTAATGCTATTTAAGGCAATTTCTGCTATTTTGGCATTTTTCAACTTCTTATTTTTAATTCTTTCTTGTAAGCTAGGAATTAAAGAAAAGTTTATATTCATCGGTTGAAAATTCTTGTGTTCCGCACAGCTAATATAATTCGCTAAAGAGCCATGTGCACTTTCTCGGGGAAATTCAAGTAAAGGCTGGTTATTATACAAGCGGGCTGCATTTATGCCTACCATCAACCCAGATGCTGCCGATTCAACATAACCCTCAACTCCAGTAATTTGTCCTGCAAAAAAAATATTAGGCTGCGTGCGCAAGGAAAATTTATCAGTAAGTAACTGTGGCGAATTAATAAAAGTATTACGGTGCATAACCCCATAACGTACAAATTCTGCATTTTCCAGGCCTGGAATCAAGCCAAAAACTCGTTTTTGTTCAGGCCATTTCAAGTGTGTCTGAAAACCAACTAAGTTATACATTGTCGCAATGGCATTGTCTTGCCTTAATTGGACTACTGCATACGATTCAACATTAGTTCTAGGATCAACTAGACCTACTGGTTTTAATGGACCAAACCGCATAGTGTGTTCACCCCGCGCGGCCATAACTTCAATGGGCATACAACCTTCAAAAAATATTTCTTTTTCAAAGTCTTTGGGTTTAACAACTTCTGCCTTTACCAATTCCTGCCAAAATCTGTTATATTCGGCTTCGCTCATCGGACAATTTAGATAATCAGCTTCACCTTTATCATAGCGCGAAGCGCGAAATACTTTATTCATATCCAGTGAATCTACTGTTACTATTGGTGCCGCTGCGTCATAAAAATATAAGTACTCACTAGCAGTTATTTGCTTAATATTATTTGCTAATATTTCCGAAGTTAATGGGCCAGTGGCTACAATTACTATTCCTTCCAAACTGTTTAAATCTTTAATTTCTTCGTTTATTACTTGCACTAGGGGATGTTTGTAAAGAAACTCGGTTATCGCTTTGGAAAATCCTTCCCGATCCACGGCTAAAGCTCCGCCAGCCGGTAGTTTATGTGAATTTGCAAATTTCATAATTAGCGAATCTAGCAACCGCATTTCTTCTTTTAGTAAGCCCACTGCATTTTCTACATTATCAGCCCGAAGTGAATTACTACAAACCAATTCTGCAAAATATGCGGTTTGATGTGCTGGAGTGTTTTTTAGCGGTCGCATTTCATATAACTTTACAGGAATATTTCTCTTGATCAATTGCCAAGTAGCCTCACAACCAGCTAAGCCAGCACCTATTACATTTACAGCCGGCTGGCTATTTGTTTCTAAATTCATTTAATAATCTCCTTATTACACTTATCATTAGCACAGACTACTACTGTCCGCCGCGCTTTATCAATTTTTTCAGTCATATAACTACCACAATCTGGACACTTTTCCCCACTTGGTTTATTCCAACTCATGAATTCACAACCTGTTTGACTAGTACACTTGTAAAACCTTCGTCCTTTTTTCGTTTTAAATTCACCAACTCGTTCTTGACACAACGGACAAGGAACATCAATGTAGTTGATAATCGGTTTGGTATTCTTGCACTCAGGATAACCAGGACAAGCTAAGAAAGAACCATAGCGACTTTGCTTAACAACCATCATCTTGCCACATTTTTCACACTGTACATCCGAAACAATTGGTTGAATTTCAACTTTGCCAATCTCTTGCTCAGCGTATTCGAGTTTTTCCGCAAAAGGGCGATAGAACTCATCTAGTACATGAATTAAATCCGCTTTTCCTTCGGCAATATTATCTAGGTTTTCCTCTAGTTTAGCCGAAAAATTTACATCCACGATGTCTTTAAAGTAAGTTTTCAATAGATCCATCACCAAAATACCCAACTCAGTTGGTACTATTTTTTTATCTTCACGTCTTACATACCCACGATCTATAATTGTTTGAATTGTAGGTGAATACGTACTAGGCCTACCTACACCCAATTCTTCTAACTCTTTAACCAGTGTTGCTTCGTTGTATCTAGGTGGCGGTTCGGTAAAATGTTGCACTGGTTCTGGCACACTGCGCAATTTCAATAAATCTTCCACTTCTAGTTCTGGCAAAATAACATCCTTATCCAAATCACGTTTGCTATCTAATACCAAAAATCCCATAAATTTAAGTTTGGAACCATTACTTTTAAATAAATAATCTTGCGCTCTAATTGTCAAAGCCGTGCTATCCGATATAGCTGGTGCCATTTGGCTTGCCAAAAATCTTTGCCAAATTAATTTATATAATTTATATTGGTCTTTAGTTAAATAGTTTTCAATTAAATCTGGTGTTTTTGTAACATCACTAGGACGTATTGCTTCGTGTGCATCTTGAGCGGCACTCTTGCCCACATAAACATTAGCTTTTGAGGGATAGTACTCTGCTCCAAAAACACTAGTAATATATTCTTTAGCTTCAGCTTGAGCTTGTAAAGAAATGCGCGTAGAATCAGTACGCATATAAGTTATTAAACCCATATGCCCACTTTTCCCTATTGCCAAACCTTCATACAATTGTTGCGCTAACATCATAGTTTTTTTAGTAGTAAACCCTAGTTTGCGAACTGCCTCTTGTTGCAAAGAACTAGTAGTGAAAGGAGCCGCTGGTTTCCTACGTTTTTCTTTTTTTTCAATATTTTCCACAAGGTATTTATCAATATTTTTTAATTCGGCAACTATTTTTTCTGCTGCACCTTGATTATCAATATGAAGCTTTTTATCTTTAATTTTAACTAGTTCCGCAGTAAACTCTTTACTTTTATCATTTTTACTCAAACTAACTGTAAAAGTCCAGTATTCTTGTGGTTTGAAGTTCAGATATTCTTGCTCGCGCTCACAAATTATTTTAACAGCCACCGACTGAACGCGACCCGCACTTAGTCCTCTTTTAACTTTACGCCACAACAGTGGACTTAATTTGTAACCTACAATTCTATCTAAAATTCTTCTAGTTTGTTGAGCATTTACTTTATCTAAATCTATTTTTTTAGGTTGTTTTATAGCTTGCTGAATAGCATTTTTGGTAATTTCGTTAAATTCCACCCGACAAATTTGTTCAGTATCAATGTTAAAAATATGAGCTAAATGCCACGCAATTGCCTCGCCTTCGCGATCAGGGTCAGTTGCTAG
Source organism: Succinispira mobilis DSM 6222 (assembly GCF_000384135.1). NCBI lineage: Bacteria > Bacillati > Bacillota > Negativicutes > Acidaminococcales > Acidaminococcaceae > Succinispira > Succinispira mobilis. The sequence continues at coordinate 791,474 of NZ_KB913028.1, read as the reverse complement.
AAAAATTTTATCAGCTTGTTTCGCTTGGGTTTTCAATTTTTTTATCAAATCCCCTTTGCCACGAATATTAATGTACTTAGGCGTATAATCGTTTTCTACATCAACACCAAATTGACTTTTCGGCAAATCTCGAAGATGTCCCATCGAAGCTGCTACTGCATAATTTTTACCCAAAAATTTTTCTATAGTTTTAGATTTTGCTGGGGATTCAACAATTAATAACGTTTTTCCCAAACCACAACACTCCTCTATTTTCGTAAGTATTTTTTATTATATTCATTTCTCACTGCTAAGCCATACATCTCTAACTGCAACAGCACTAAGTTAAGTTCGCTAAGTTCAATTTGCAATTTACATAAAAGGTCTTCTGCACTTAGTTCGATCTGATAGTCTAGGCTATTATAAACATTTTTTTGCTTTTCGTCTAATTCAAGGCCATTAGTAGCTTCTTTTAATGATATTTGTTGATATTGATCGCTACCAGAAAAGATATTTTTAGGTCTATTTCCAACTTTAAAATCATCTTGAAAATCAATCAAAATATCCTCTATGTTAGTTATCAATTTAGCACCTTGCTTTATTAAATTATGCACCCCTACAGTATTTTTCGAAAAAATACTACCTGGCACGCAATAAACTTCGCGTCCGTTTTCCAAAGCTAGCTCTGCCGTAATCAGAGCTCCACTACGTTCTGGGGCTTCTGCTAGCACCACGCCACGACTCAAACCACAAATAATTCTATTTCGAGCTGGGAAAGTGAATTTACTAGCTTTACTACCCGGGGGATATTCAGATACAATCAACCCAGTTGTTTGAATCTGCTCAAATAACCTGCTATTTTCTGGCGGATAGGCTTGATCTAAACCACAACCAAAAACAGCGATCGTTGGTAAACCATATTCTAAAGCACCAAGATGTGCTTTGGTGTCAATACCACGTGCGCCTCCACTTATTATCTGTACTTGTTGCGTGGTTTTACTTAACGCTTGCAATAAATACTCCACAACCTGCTTACCATAGAGACTAGCTTCGCGCGGCCCAACCACAGCTAAGTTATAAGTAGCGGTTAAATTACCCTGCCCCTTTGTATACAACAATATTGGACAATCACAGAGTTGTCGCAAGCTTTCTGGATATTCAGTTTCTCGGTATGTGATGATTTTTATATTTTGCCTTACGCAAATTTCACGTAACCGTTCTGGAATATTTTCCTTTTTCAATTGCTGTAAATGTTGTAAGCCTACTGTAGTCAACAATTTCGTTTGTTCTAATTCTCTAGGCAATAACTGCCAAATTCTTGTTGCTGTTTGAAAAATTTCCAATAAGCGTAAAATTTTACGATCACCTAGGCCTTTTACCAGTTTCAATGTAGCCAAATAATATTTTTCCAAGATAATTCACCTCTAAAACAAGGATTTTATCAATTCGGCTTTTAGGATACTATAAAAAGCTTTGAAATACAAGTTTTTATAATTAGTTTTTGCAAAAGTGTTGCAGTATCTTGCTACAAATAAGCCTAGTACTTGTCAAATTCAACTCTTTTTTGGCTTGTCTCCGTACGCCGCACAATAAGCAATTGACTTTTTCACTCAAATTTTCCTCTTGTTCTACAATCTCAGCACCATACATTTCTTGTAAGTACTCAGCGTTTTTTCTCTCTTGTCCAGGTAAGGGCTTATATATAATATAAGGTACTTGTCTACTTATTATCTCTGTGGAGCTTAATCCACCAGCTTTAGAAATTACTACATCTGCTAACTCTATTAACTCTACAATTTTTTCCACAAAGCGATAATTATAAATTTTTACATCTTTTATATTCTGTATTTGGTGATATAAAGTTTCGTTATTTCCCGTAACGGCTATAAAAGTTAAATTTTTCTTAGCTTTTAGTGCCTTGATTATTTCCAACATTGGCAATAATCCTTCGCCGCCGCCTAATAACAAACAGAGCTTATCGTTAGTTTTAATCTGCCACTTAGCTAATAATAATTTTTTATTATTAGCAGCAGGCTGACTGAATTCTTGTCGCAAAGGAATTCCAAACTTAAAAATTCGTTGGTTTTCTGAAAACATTATTTTATCTAGGTTAATATCGGGCAGATAATACTCTGCCACTTCTGGATAGTACCACCAATTATGCATAGTGTAATCAGTAACCACTCCAATAAGCGGAGCTTTTAGTTGTCGTTGCTGTTTCATTTGTGCAACAATCCCTGCCGCAGTCGCATGCGTAGCAATAATTAAATCCGGTTGCCAGTGACAAATATCTCGATAAGCTCTCCTAGCAATATATGCATTAAGAAGGTCTCTTGAAAAAGTACTTTTATTATCCTTATTGCCCCATTTATAGAGAAATGAATAAATTTGCGGTGATATACGCAAACTTAATAAATAAGCTTGCATAAATATTGCTGTTAAAAACTTGGGGATATACTCAAAAACATTTAAATGTTTAGTCTCTACATTATATTTTTCTAACTCCTTAGCTAGAGCTTGTGCCGCAATCGTATGCCCACTACCAATTGGTAAACTTAATAACAGTATTTTAAATTTTTCTTGTTTTTTCAGCATTATAATCATCCTTTTACTTAAAATGCTTGCAAAAGCACTGTCATTTATTGTATCATAATTAGCATTAAAGTAACTACCCTAAGAAATTTTTTTATGTAATATTATTTTAAGCTAATGACTAAGGAGAAGATCATGAAAAAAAGATTAGACATTAACACCTTCGATTTACCAGTGGAAAAAATCAAGTCTGGATTTTATACTGATAAATATTTTTTGCGCACTGCTGATATTTTAAATTCAGATAATAAAAATCCCCAGGTACTAATGCAGGTTTTTCAACGCGATCAAGTTTGTCTTTGTGGCATTGAAGAAAGTATTGCTATTTTAAAACGTTGCGCCTATAATCCTGATAATTTAAAAATAAGCGCTTTATATGATGGTGATCACGTGCAACCCTGGGAAACAGTTATGACCATTGAGGGGCGCTATCAAGACTTTGTTCATTTAGAGACTATTTACCTAGGTGCACTCGCACGCCAAACGCGCATCGCTACTAATGTTGATGCTTGTGTGCGAGCTGCTAACAACAAGCCAGTTCTTTTCTTTTCTTCGCGTTATGATCACTATAGCGTGCAAGAGCGTGATGGTTATGCAGCCTACATCGGTGGTGTAAACGCAGTTTCAACTGATGCAAACGGAGCCTACATTAACCTGCAAGGTGTGGGTACAATTCCCCATGCGCTAATTGCCACTTACAATAAAGATACCCTTGCTGCAACGGAAGCTTTTGACAAATATATGCCCGCTGATATTAAACGTGTTGCTCTAGTTGACTTCGATAATGATTGTGTTCAGACTTCACTCGAAGCTGCAAGACGTTTCGGCGATAAATTATTCGGAGTTCGTCTTGATACCTCCGGGAATATGGTAGACAAATCTGTATTAGAAAACATGGGCATGTTTAATCCGACAGGTGTTTGTCCGCAATTAGTCCACAACGTACGCCAAGCACTTGATCAAGAAGGCTTTAAGCATGTAAAAATCATGGTTTCTGGCGGCTTTAATGCTACTAAAATAGCTGAATTCGAGCAAGCTAAAGTTCCCGTAGACACTTACGCTATTGGTAGTAGTTTCTTTGATGGAAATATAAATTTCACTGCCGATATTGTTTTGGTTGATGGTAAACCAGCTTCTAAACAGGGTAGAAAATTTTTACCTAATCCACGTTTGGAACAAGTTAAGTAAATCGGCACAATAAATTGCTTTTAAAATAAATTATTATGCAAAAAAGCTGTTTCCTAAGCTAAGCAAAGGAAACAGCTTTTATTTAATTGTTTTAGATGGCCACTTCTACAGGATATACACTGATTTGACGATCACTGCGACCTTTACGTTCTATAGCCACGCGACCAGGTATTTTCGCAAATAATGTATCATCTTTACCTATGCCAACATTATGACCTGGGTGAAATTTTGTTCCACGTTGACGAACTAAAATGCTACCTGCAGTTACAGTTTCGCCAGAATGTCTTTTCACGCCTAAACGTTTTGAATGGCTATCACGACCATTTTTAGTACTACCAACACCTTTTTTAGATGCAAATAATTGTAAATTAAATTTAAACACAGTATTTCACCTCCCGCTCTCTTTAATGCGCACATGTTTTTTGTACGCTTGTGCTATCTGCCTTAAACCTAGCACCATCGTTTCTAATATTGCATCGGAGCGTTCATCTAGCAGTTGCTCCGTCAAAGTTACCTTTAAAAGACCCGGTTTAACCTCGTGCACTACAGCGAGTTTAAGATGCTCTACCAAGCCCAACAAGGCCGCCTGAGTCAGTGCTGAAATTCCAGCACAAACAATATCTTCGCCATAATTAGCATAATTTGAGTGTCCTTGTACAGAAAACTCAATAATCCGTTTCTGCTTATTACGTACAATATCAATATTTGTCATTAGGCTTCGATTTTCTCAATAACAACTTTTGTAAAAGGTTGACGATGACCTTGACGTTTACGGTAGTTAGATTTAGCTTTGTATTTGAAAACTAAAATCTTTTCACCTTTGCCATGTTCAACAACTTTAGCTGTTACTTTAGCGTTAGCTACAAATGGAGTACCAAATTTCATATCTTCGCCATTAACTACTGAAAGAATCTCTTCAAAAACTACTTGCTCGCCTTCGCCAGCCAATAATTTTTCTACAACTAGAGTATCTCCTTCGCTAACACGGTATTGTTTACCACCAGTTTTAATAATTGCGTACATAATTACACCTCCCTCATATGTTACTCGCCGAATACGGTATTACCTACGTAATTTAACCTGAACCTCTCCGTGCGGTTTGGGATAAAATTATAGATATAATTTTAATCTATGAAATGATATCATATGTAATACTTATTGTCAAGTTGTGCTAAGCTTTATCCAACAAAATCGAAAATAATTCCCGGTGCATAGACTCCACTAGTTTAACCTTAATTTTTAAATTAAGGTTATGTTCTACATTTGCCAAGTATTTTTTACTAAAAAAATCCCCTAAAATTGGATGAACTTGCAAAACTATTTTCCTGTTGCTTAATTTTTCTTTACTTAAACTTATTAGGCTGCGATAAATTTCCAAGGAAACATGCTCTACTGATTTCAATTTACCACTACCATGGCAATAATTACAATCCGACATCAACAAGTTATACATATTTTTTCGCATCTTTTTTCTGGTAATCTGCATCAAGCCTAATTCTGTAAAGCCTATAACTTTTGGCTTACGCCTATCTAAGATAAATTTATTTTTCAAAACCTGACTAATTTGTTCGCGTTCTTTTTCCTTTTGCATATCAATAAAATCTATAATGATTATACCCGTAATATCTCTAAGTCTTATTTGCCTAGCAATTTCTTGCGCTGCTAATAAATTTGCTTGCAAATAACTGTCGCCCATTTTATTTTGGCCAGTAAATTTACCACTGTTTACATCTACCACCGTTAGGGCTTCGGTATAGTCAAAAATTAAGTAACTACCATTAGCCAAATCGACCCTACGATTTAGTAAATTATTAATTTCTTGATTTAAACCATAAAACTTAAATATATCTATTTTATTGCGATACAGTTTTATTTTTTTTATTAGCTGCTGGTCTATGTCATTAGCCAATTCTTGAATAATACGGTATATGGCTTCATTATCAACAATTACTTCCGAAATTTCCACTTGCAAATAATCTCTGATTACTCTAACTGGTAAGGATAGTTCTCGATATAAAATGCTACCGACTGGCAAAATTTTATATTTAGCTTGTATTCCTTGCCACAAAGAAATCGCTTGCTTAATATCCAAGGCTATTTCTTCCATACTTGCCTCTTGACAATTAGTTCGCATTATTAAGCCTATATCTAAAGTTCTTGTTGTTTTTGCCAATTTTTCCAAAGATAAGCGTTTTTCTTTATCTGTTATATTCTTAGATATGCCAATATAATTTACTAACGGCATTAAGACAACATATCTACCTGCTAGAGAAATTTTTTGACTAACAACAGCACCTTTATCACCCGTAGCATCTTTAACTACTTGTACAATTATTATCTGCCCTTCTGTTATCTGTGAGTTTGGTTCCATCGTCATAAAAACATTTTTTCCAATACCAATATCTAGGAACGCAGCATTAATACCACGTTTAACTTGTTTTATTTGACCTTTAAACACACAGCCTACTAAACTTTCGGAATAGGTCCCTTCCATTGTATATTCAACCAGCACATCATCTTCACATAAAGCCACACAAGTTTGCTCCGCATTAGCACTAATTATAATTTTTTTTTGCATAGCATTATCCTCAATTGCCTATCAATGATTTTGCTACACCCATTTCATCAAAAGTGTATAGTCGCTCTCTTAAAATATGAATATCTTCCAAGGAAACAGGTAATGCAAAGTGTTCAACGAGCACTTGGGAAATTTCCATAGCTTTTAGACTTCCTGTGGGCGTTATTAAACAACTGAACTTTATCAATAAATTTTGGTTTTCTTGCTGCAAACTAATTGCACCTACAAAATCTTTGAGATCTATTGTTTTGACACCTTTGTTTTTCGGCAATTTTTTTTGAAATTTTATCTCTAACGTATCTCCATAAGCTTGTTCAATAGCATTCAATTCCGTTATTGATAACTCTTTCACTAGCGGCAAAGTCACTAAATAATCTGCTGCTCGAGCCGTAGCCATTAATTTCGCTGTTTTTTTGGGCACCATGTCCACTGCCACTATTTTTATTCCTCTGGGCAAACAATCTTTAAGTCTACTCACTAATACTTCTGGAGCCTCAAGCTGTTTTAGTTCAATTTCACAAGCCTCACAATTACTACTAACCCCCACCCCTAAAGCTGATGCTAAGGAAATCTTCATGTGCGGATTAAATCCTTCGGAATAAGCCACTGGAATTTTAGCTCTTTTTATTGCTCTTTCGATAGTTTTCACATATTCCAAATGTGAAATAAATGAAATTTCTCGATCCTTAGTAATTAACAGTCTAATTTTCATTCTCTTGCACCTGCCCATCTACGATATGAACTCCTAATTTAGGACAGACTCCACAGCCAGTACAAATTCCCCGACGACAATCTGTTGTTAATTGTTCTGCCAAAGCTTTTTGGTACTCACTTATTAAAAAGCTTTTTTGCACCGCAGGTTGAATATGATCCCATGGAAAAACTTCTGAAAAATCACGTTGACGATCAATATAAAAAGCCATATCCACGCCCTCTAAAGCAAAAGCCTCCACCCAAGCTTGATAATTAAATTTATCCGACCAGCCATCAAACTCCGCTCCTAAGGCTACAGCTCTCGCAAGTACTTTGCCCAAGCGCCGATCCCCACGTGCAAAAACTCCTTCTAATCTACTAACTTTACTATCATGATATTGAAAATTAATATTTTTATTTTGTTGCAAAATTTCTTTAAGTAAGTATTGTTTTCTTTTTAATTCTTCTTCTGAAGTTTGTACTACCCATTGAAAAGGAGTGTGTGGTTTAGGCACGAAATTAGAAACACTTACCGTAACTTTCGCGCCCCCCTTACCCGTAACTTCCTTATAACATGCTAATACACTATAAGCAAGTTCTGCTATAGCTTTTATATCTTCGTCTGTTTCCGTAGGTAAGCCAATCATAAAGTATAATTTAACATGTGACCAACCTGATTCAAAGGCACTTTTAACAGCATTTAAAAGATCTTCTTTTGTCACACCTTTGTTAATAACATCGCGCATCCGCTGACTTCCAGCTTCTGGTGCAAAAGTCAAGCTACTGCGCCTTACTGTTTGGACTTTTTTTGCTAAATCAACTGAAAAACTATCAATGCGCAAAGAAGGCAAAGAAACACTTACTTGTTCCGAACGAAATTCTTCAATAAATTCTTCAATTAAAGGCTGCAAACATGAGTAGTCTGCTGTACTTAAAGATACAAGCGACATTTCATCGTAACCTGTATTGGCAACAAGTTTTCTCGCCAAATCTTTTAAGCGTTCCTTACTGCGTTCCCTTACTGGGCGATACACCATGCCGGCATGACAAAACCTACAACCCCGTGTACACCCTCGGAAAATTTCCAACATAATCCGATTATGTACAATGTCTGTAAACGGAATAATTGGTTTAGTAAAATAATCAACCTTATCTAAATCTTGAACAACACGCTTATAAACTATAGCTGGTGCCTCTGGCATATTGGGTTTTACAGCTGCAATTTGCCCATCAGCTTGATAAGTTATATCGTAAAAATTCGGAATATAAATACCTGAAATTTGGGCAGCTAAACGTAAAAATTCATTTTTGCCGCCAACCTTCCCCGCTAATTTCCAATTTCTATAGGCTGCACAAAGTTCAATAAGCACTTCTTCACCTTCGCCAATAATAAAAATATCGAAAAAATCAGCTAGTGGTTCACAATTATAAACACAAGGCCCGCCGCCCACAATAAACGGTTGGTTTTCATCTCGCTCTTTTGCTAATAAATCTATCTTACCCAACTGGAGCATTTTCACAATATTAGTATAAGACATCTCATATTGCAAAGTAAAACCAACAAAATCAAACTCATTTAAAGCTCGTTTACTTTCTATACTCCCTAGAGTTAATTGCTCAGCCTGCATTATTTTTTGCATATCTACCCAAGGCGTATAAACTCTTTCTGCCCAAATATACTCCTGTTGATTTAGTAAATGATACAAAATTTTAAAACCTAAATAACTCATTCCGACATCATAAATATCAGGAAAAGCCAAAGCAAACTTAACTGGTATATTTTGTTCATCTTTATATATATTGCCAAATTCTCCCCCAGTATAACGTGCTGGTTTTAAAACCTGGTGCAAGAATTTTTCTGGTATTGCCGTTTTGTTTTTTTTCATTACACTTCTCCTAGAACATTAGTTTTTGTTTACGCATATTTATATTCAACAGCAATCCTACTGACAGCATGTTAGTTGTCAAAGCACTTACCCCATAGCTCATAAAAGGCAGGGGTACTCCTGTCACTGGCATTATCCCAATTGTCATCCCAATATTTACAAACAAATGAAAAATAAACATTGAAACAATTCCCACTGCAATCAAGGCTCCAAAATCATCTTGAGCATTCATTGCAATTTTCAAACCTCGATATATCAATATCGCATACAGCAATAATACAAACAGACAACCAATTAAACCTAACTCTTCACCTATTACAGCAAAAATAAAGTCTGTATGGTTTTCCGGTAAAAAACTTAATTGACTTTGCGTCCCTTGAAATAGTCCTTTTCCTGTAATTAACCCTGAACCAATTGCTATTTTTGATTGGATAACATGGTACCCAGAGCCAAGTGGATCCATTTCGGGATTTAAAAAAACTTTTATTCTAGATTTTTGATATTCTTTTAAAACTTGCCAAAAAACAGGTAACAACAGTACGCAAATCCCCATAGATGACAATAAAAACCTAGTATTAATTCCGGCTACATAAACCATCCCTAACATAATCGCAAAAAAAACTAGCGAAGTACCTAAGTCAGGTTGTTTCATCACTATTATCGCTGGAATTATTACAAACAATAATACTGGAGCTATATCTACTAGTTTTTTCAATTTGCCTTTGCGCTCTTCGAGAAAAGCGGCAAAGGTAACGATCATAATTATTTTAGAAAATTCACTGGGTTGTAAACTTACTGGCCCAATTTGAATCCATCTTTGAGCCCCTAAAGCTGAATGACCTACAACTAGCACCGCTACTAACATCAATAAATTAAAAATATATATAACTTTACTAGCTTGTAACAAATTACGGTAATCAAATTTTAAAGTAAAAAATACAATTAGCACATTAACCAAAAAAAATATTCCTTGTCTTTGCATATACCAATAACGATCCTCGGCAATGCTATTTACGTGTGTTGCGCTCCCAATCATTATTATGCTAATAATATTTAATAAAACAGTAACCCCGATTAAAGTACAATCGAGGTTTCTTAATAACTTATTATTTATCATTTTTTCCCCACAAACTAACCTTTTTTCTTTTTAACAGGAATATTAGCAATTATAGCTGTTGATGTATCAATTTTATTCAAAGTAATATCAATATATTCCCGATCTATTTCTACATACTTGGAAAGTACTGCAATTAATTCGTCTTTTATTTTTTCAAGATTTCTTGGTGAGATTTCTAATTTATCTTGTACTAAAACAAATTGCAATCTTTCCTTCGCAATATTTTTAGACCCAGCTTTATCACGACTATTAGAAGAGAAAAACTTTTGTATTAAATCCATCATGTTACAGCACCATCCCTAAATTCATTTTCTAAAAATATTTTTAATCTTTTCAAAAAAACTTTCTTGATGATTCAAGTTTATAAACGGAATTTCCTGTCCCAACATTCTACCAACAATGTTGTTATAAGCTCTTGCTGCTATTGAATCTTCTGCTACTACCACTGGCTCACCTTTATTAGTAGAAATTATAACCTGTTCGTCATCTGGAATCATGCCAATTAATTTTATCGCCAAAATATCTTCTATATCACGAATATCTAGCATATCGCCCCGTTTTACCATATTAGTCCTAATTCTATTTACGATTAACCGTGGATTGGACAAACCAGCTGATTCTAATAGACCAATTATGCGGTCTGCATCCCGTACTGACGAAACTTCTGGCATTGTTACAATTATTGCCTTGTCGGCTCCAGCAATCGCATTTTTAAAGCCACTTTCAATCCCGGCTGGACAATCAATCAAAACATAGTCAAATTCTTTTTTGAGTTCAGCACATAATTCTACCATTTGCTCTGGGTTTACGCTATTTTTATCTTTTGTTTGTGATGCCGGTAGCAAAAACAACTTTTCATAACGGCGATCTTTTATTAATGCTTTTTTTAATTGACAACGTCCTTCAACCACATCGACTAAATCAAAAACTATTCTGTTTTCCAAACCCATAACCACATCTAGGTTTCTTAAACCGATATCAGTATCAATCAACACAACACTCTTATCTTGCATTGCTAACCCTGCACCTAGATTCGCTGTAGTAGTAGTCTTGCCTACGCCACCTTTACCTGATGTTATAACAATAACTTCACCCATATGCTTTAGCTCCTTACTTCAATATTTTTGTTGTAATTTATTGCTTATACTAAATTGTATATAACTATATTACCATCTACCACTTTTGCACGCTCTAGTACTTTGGAGCTATTTGTTATATCTTGTCCGCCCACAGCTATGTATTCAGAAATACGTAATTGACCACCGATTATCTTGCTTGCTGTAATTACAGCCTCAGCATCACCTAAAGCGCCTGCATGTAAAAATCCTCGGCTCACGCCACTAATCGTAATATTCCCTTCGGCCAATACTGTTGCACCTGGATTCACATCGCCAATTATTACAACGGAACCACAATAACTAACATGCTGCCCGCCACGCAATGTTTTATATACTATCAAACACTGTTCCTCTGCAACTTCACCATTTACAAATGAAATATTGCTCTCACAAACTTTTTGTTTATTTTCTTCAATATCAATTGTCATTTTCTCCGAAGTTATTTTTGTTGGTTTAGCAATAAGTTCTGTTTCAACATATGTTAAAGAATATTTTTCCATAAGAGCTTTTAGTATTTCTTTTTGCTCATCTTTTAAAATCACTTTACCTATAAGTGAAATATTCATTTCAACAGGAGACTTCTTCAAAAAATCTCCCGTTGCTTTTAATTTTTTCTCAACTAAAGTTAATAATTCTTCAAAATCTAGGTCATCTTGCACATGCAGTTCCAAACCATTTTTTTTGCCCTTTAAAGTCAATTTTTCCTGCATAACATCTACTCCTTTATCCCAAATGCTGCCGCAAAAACTTTTCTAGCAACTGGTACTACGGACATACTTGCGTAACCACCTTGATCAATAATAATTGCCACAACAATGCTAGGATTGTCAAATGGTGCATAGCCAACAAAAACACCATGATTTTTGCCATGCGGGTTTTCTGCTGTTCCTGTTTTCCCGGCTATTGGTATTGGGAAATCTTTCAACTGCTGTCCAGTACCACCTTCTTGAGCTACACCACGCAAACCTAAGTTAATCGCGGCTAAATTACTTTTACTAACACCGATATCTGCTATTTTTTCTTTTTTAAATTCCTTAATTACTTTTCCATTCTGATCTAAGATTTTCTCAATTAAGTATGGACGATATCTTATGCCGCCATTAGCAACACTTGCTGTTGCTATGGCTAGTTGTATAGGCGTGGCTAGTTGGAAACCTTGTCCAATTGTCGCATCAAAAGTTTCTGCTAAATACCAGTCCTCATCAAAAACTCGACGTTTATAATCACGACTAGCAACTAAACCTTCTGATTCGCCATCTAAATTTATTCCTGTTAATGAACCAAAGCCGAATTTCCTCGAATATTCCTCTAACTTATCAATCCCTGTCCGCAAACCCATCTCATAAAAATATACATTATCTGATTTAGCTAACGCTGTTTTTAAGTTTATCGAGCCTAAAGCTTTGCCTTCATCATTGCCTTTTTCAGGAACTAACGGATGATAACCACGATCATAATATAACTCTTCTGGCGTTACTTTTCCCGTTTCTAAGGCAGTTGCCGCAGTAACAATTTTAAAAGTCGACCCTGGCGGATATTCACCACTTATAGCCTTATTATCCATAGGATGGAATGGATTTTCATTTATCTCGCGCCAATCTTTATAGGAAATTCCCGTAGAAAACAAATTTGGATTAAAAGTTGGTCTACTCACCATAGCCAAAATTGCACCAGTGTTCGGATCCAAAGCAACTAATGCGCCTGCATAAGCATTAGGACTACCACCATATTTGCGTAAATATTCCATTTGCGCATCTAAAGCCTGCTCAGCAGCCTTTTGCAATTCTGCATCTATCGTCAATTGAACATTGTAACCTGGAACTGGTTCCTCTTTGCCTAGATTATCTACCACATTACCGGAAACATCAACTTCGACTCGGTTAGCACCATCTTTCCCACGCAGATATTCATCATATTTTTTTTCTAAACCCATCTTACCTAATACGCTACCAGCTACATAACCTTTTTCCTTAAGTTTTTCCAACTCAGTTTCATTTATATCACCTACATAACCAATTATGTGTGCTGCCAATTGATTGTGTGAATAAATTCTTATAGGTTGAACTTCTATTAAAACATCTGGAAATTCTCTCTTTCGTTCTTCCAGCATTGTAACTATTTCTGCTGAAACATCTGTTTTTATAACAACTCGATTTAACTCAGTGTTTTTAGAAACTTTATTTAATATTTCTTCACTTGAAACATTAAGTATTTTACTTAATTTCCCTAAGTTATCTTGATTGATTTTGCCTTTCGTCACCACTAAGGAAACTGTAAATCCAGGCCGATTTGTAGCCAAAACATCTCCCTTGCGGTCATAAAAAATACCTCTTGGAGCCATAATTGAAGTTATTCTAATTCTATTTCCATCAGCCTTCCGTTTATATGAATCACCTTCAAAAACTTGCATATATACTAAGCGCATGATTAAAACTAGAAATAAAATTCCGATAAGCATACCCATAAATTCAAATTTGTAGGTATATTTTTTACTAAGCATAAGTATCCTCCAAGAACAACCTATCGACTTTAGCTGAAATCAGTTTGTTGATATAGTTTTTTGCACAGAATATGTAACGGATAAGCAACTATTGAACTAGCAAACACACCAACTAACATATCAGTTAAAATATTTATCCAACTATAAACAACATAGCCAGCCAGCAACGACCAAACTATATAAATCACATTATATGCCACCAAAAAAGCAGCAGTTAAAAAGATAGACAAATAAACATTATCACGGAAAGTTTTTTCTCTAATTTGAATTATAATATAAGACAACACTAAAGTAGTTAACAAATGAAAAACAAACATCCCACCAGACAAGTTATCTTGAACTGCGCCAACAATAAAAGCATTAAATAAGCTAGTTTTTAAAGGAAACACCATACTTAAAGTTATAATATATACCAACGGCAAAACAATTTCACTTTTAGCAAAAAAAGTCATCGGCCATACAGTTATTTGGATAAATAAAATTAGTATTGTCGTAAATAACACGGCTAATTCTCTTTTCATTTTTTCTCTCCGATTGGCTTATTTAACAAGTTATTGCCTACAACTTCTGGTAAAGTATTAACATTGGTAATTATCATAACCTCTTCTAACTTATCATAATTAACACTCGGTTTAATTATAGCATATTTTAGCAAACCGCCATCTGCATTTTCCACCTTCAAAACTTCACCTATCAGCAGGCCTTTTGGGTAAATCCCACCAAAACCTGAAGTAATAATTTTGTCGCCGACAATGACATCTGCATCACGCGATAACTTACTAACTTTTAAATACTGCCCATCTATTACTTCCCCACCAACAATTCCCACTGCTCTCGAAGCAACTCGTTGAACTAGTCCACCCACGGAACTTTGGGGATGCGAAATCAGATTGACTTTTGCTGAATTATCATACAACATAGCAATACTACCAATCAAACCATCAGCGGTAACAACTGGCATATTTTCTTTAATACCATCAACTCGACCACGGTTAATAATAAACTCGTTTTTAATTCTGCCTGGAGCTCTCCCTATTACCTTAGCAGTAATTAAGGTGAACTGGCGATTTTCTTCCCGATAAGCGAGCAATTCCCGTAAACGCTTATTTTCTGCCCAAACTTCTACCGTAGAATAATTAGCAGCTTGTAATTCTTCAACTTCTTTTTTTAAACGATTATTTTCTTGATAAATATGGGCTAAATTAAAATAATAATCCTTGCGCCCAACCAACCAACTTCCACCATCAGTAACTTTTTCTTGTACTGGTGTTAAGACGTTTAAAAATAAAATATTTAACAGCGACCTAGAATCATTACGCGCCACAAAGAAACACAACACTATTATCACTAGTGCATATATAAAATTTTTATGCTTATCTATTAGTCTCATATCTGACCTCACCTAAGTCTGCTACTTCTGCGTCTACCCATTTCTGCTTGTTTTAGAAAATCCACATTCTCAGCAACTTTGCCTGTGCCTATGGCAACACAAGAAAGCGCTTCATCTGCAATAAATACAGGCACCCCTGTTTCTTTGCTAATTAATTTATCTAAATTTTTCAATAGTGCTCCACCACCTGCTAACATTATCCCTCTATCCATTATGTCAGAGGCTAGTTCTGGCGGAGTTTTTTCTAAAGTACTTTTTACTGTTTCAACTATTGCAGTAACCGGTTCATTAATTGCTTCTTGAATTTGTTTAGAAGTTACATTAATATTTTTAGGCAATCCTGTTAATAAGTCACGACCGCGAATACTATATTCTTCTTCAGCACCAACTACAACTGCCGATCCAATATTAATTTTTATTTCTTCAGCAGTACGTTCCCCAATTAGCAGGCTATATTGTTTGCGAATATATTGCACAATTGCTTCATCAATTTTATCGCCACCAATTCTTACAGAACAGCTATTAACTATGCCCCCCAAAGAAATTACAGCCACATCAGTAGTACCGCCACCAATATCAACTATCATACTGCCTGTAGGTTCATGCACAGGTAATCCAGCTCCAATAGCGGCAGCCATCGGTTCTTCGATAATAAACGCTTCCCGTGCTCCTGCTTGCATTGTAGCATCAATTACAGCTCTTTTTTCAACTTCAGTTACACCTGCTGGTACACCTACAACAATTCTAGGTTGTATCAAGCTCTTACCACCCAAAACTTTACGAATAAAATATTTCAACATTTCTTGAGTTACATCAAAATCAGCAATAACGCCATCTTTCAAAGGACGAATTGCAACAATATTACCTGGAGTTCTGCCTAACATATTTTTAGCTTCTTCTCCCACTGCCATAACTTTGTTATTATCTTTTTGTATCGCTACCACTGAAGGTTCATTAATAACGATACCTTTTCCTTTTACATGCACTAAAATATTTGCCGTTCCCAAATCTATACCCATATCCTTTGACAGCGAGCTAAACAAACCAAACATTCCTTTTTTCCCCCTAAATTAATGATTTCTCTTTAAAACTATAGTAATTGCCATTACCTATAATAATATGATCCAAAACCTTTATCCCCAAGACTTCTCCTGCAGTGCACATTCTTTCTGTCGTTTTCCGATCCTCTTGACTCGGATAGCTATCACCAGACGGATGATTGTGTGCTACTATAATCGAAGCTGCATTTCTTGTTATCGCTTTTAGAAAAACCTCCCGTGGTTCAGCGATAGTCGCATTTAAAGTACCTTCGGAAACTTTTTCTAAACCAATTAGTTTATTTTTTATGTTTAAGAGTAATACATAAAATTGCTCTTTATTTTCATACCTTAACAATGGCGTAAGTATTTTCGCTATATCTATCGGTGAAGTAATGCTTTCAAGCGGAAATACTTTTGCGCCCATAACTCTTTTACCAAGTTCTAAGGCTGCCTCAATACTAACGGCTTTTACTAGACCAATTCCTTTAGTTTTAGCCAGAGCATAAACATCAGCTTTTGCCAAATTAACAATGTTGTCAAATTGTTTCAGTAAGTCCTTAGCTAAATCTAAAGCAGATTTTTCTCTTGTGCCACTTCTAATTAAAATCGCTAATAATTCCACCTCTGTCAAATACTGCGCCCCATTTTTCAATAATTTTTCACGAGGCCGATCTTCATTAGGCAAATCTTTAATTTTATAATTAGCCATATCCACACCTCTTTAAAGTGTCTACTTCAATTTTGGAGTCTTAATTTGCCAACAATTCAGCATTGAATATAATAAATTCAATGGTAAACCAACAACATTGTTATAACACCCCTTAATCTTTTCAACAAAAACCGCCCCTAACCCTTGAACAGCATAGCCACCCGCTTTATCCAAACCTTCACCAGTGTTCACGTAACTATAAATTTCGTCCTTAGTTAAAGTTTTAAATTTCACCTTAGTTTCTAGAAATTGATAGTTTCTTTTACCTGCGTAACTTATTGCCAAACCAGTCAAAACACTATGTTCTCGGCCAGATAAAGATTCTAACATACTAACTGCCTCATGTAAATCAGCCGGTTTCCCTAGAATTCTACCATCAAGCACCACAACCGTATCCGCAGCAATGATAACTTTATCAGTATTCAACACTTTTCCCTCAACATCGTTTAGTTTACCTAAAGTATTAGTTTCCAACAACTGATAAACGTCTTCGCCGCTAGAAGCTTCTTGAAATTCACTCGGAAGTATTTGTGCTTTAATACCAATTTGCTCTAATAAGTCTTTGCGTCTAGGCGAGGCTGAAGCTAAAATAAACTCCATATATATTCACCTCGCTAATTAATTATTTTGCTGACAATCCAATAATTATCTTTCCCACTCAAATTTTTCCTTAAAGGAATTATGTAAAAAAGTGAAATAATTGACCAAACAACACCGCCAATTCCTCGGCCCAACCAAACATTTTGGTCAAAATAATTTGCTAAATTCCCCCCAAAAAGAAATCCTGCTAAAAACGCTAATATCGGCAACCCAAAAGTTATAAGTTGCAACTTGCGGATATTTACTTCCCGCTCTTCTACATTTACTTTATTGCCAACCTTAGCACCCACACTATTCCAAGCATCAATTATTCGTTGTTGGTTATCTCCCATTTTTACCTTGGCTTGCGTACTATATACTTCAATAACTGTCCCAATTTGCTCTTTCACTATTAACCCTCTCAATTTCCTTGCTTATTTAAATCAATGGTAAAACAAACAAATACCAGTATCCAAAAGAAAAAATGGCACCATATATGGCAAGAAAAACCAAAATCCCTTGCCAACTAACTGGATAACCAAAATTAATGTAATCCCCCATAAAACCTCTTCTTGTAAAAAAACTAGAGCGAGTCCTTTTTTTAAACCAGGTGTTTTTGTTCTCTTGCCCAATAAGTCTTGCAACTAAATAAATATACGCGAAAGAAACACCTATTATTTGAATTAATCTTTCTAAAACAACCATACTTTCTCTGTCTGTCATAAAGTCCTCCACCAGTTATTCTAAAGGTAAAAATTTCTCAGGCATTTTTTTTCTCAATTCTTTGATAAATCTATCACTTACTTTAAACAAAACTCCTCTTAACGAGCCATTTTCATTAAATACAATCAAACGCATTGTTTCGTCGTCCACTGAAGAATAGCGATGAATATAATGTCGCAACTTCGTTTTCTTAAAAAAGCTTTTTACATATTTATTAGTATAACTTTCTGTAAGCTCTAATTTGTTCACATATTTACGCGTAAATCCTAATCCATGGCTTAATACAATAAATTCTGTATCTGTAAGTATATATGTGTATGTAAATATACAGCGCCAGACCCATAAGCCTAAAAATATTGTTGCATAAGACCAGCCTAATAAACTAATCTTCCCTAAACTAGACTGATAGGCTTCCCAGGCAAATAATGCTAATATTACTAATAGAGCGCCATAGCGATAAAAGTTTCTTTCCGAATCTTCTCTGGATACTTCCCGATAAATTTCCAAATTACAACCTCCTATACTAGTTTTTATAAATTTAAAGAGGCAGAAGATACTTTCTGCCTCTTCGCAACCTTTATTATAGCAAATTTCCTTTAATATTAATAGCTTTTTTATACAAAACTACCGGAAAAACAATACTGTATTTAATAAAAACAACGGAATTAAAATCGCACCCGACCAAAGCATATAACCAAAGAAGCTTGGCATCCTTATCCCATTTTCTTCAGCAATTGACTTTGTCATAAAATTAGGCGCATTGCCTATATAAGTATTCGCACCCATGAACACCGCTCCACAGGAGATGGCCATTAAAACCTGTTCATTGAGTATGCCCAAGTCAGTAATAACACCCGTTGTGGCACCCATTTGCCCAGCCATACTCGTAAACACCAAATAAGTAGGAGCATTATCAAGAAAACTCGAAAGTATTCCAGTTGCCCAAAAAAACTCTACCGGAGTATTAACACCAAGCTCATTACCACGTACTTGCAAAATTTGCAAAGCTGGAACTATAGTGGCGAAAATGCCGGCAAATAGTAAGCCTACCTCTTGTACTGGCATCCAAGTAAATTTATTATTTGTTCTAATTTCTTTCGACGTAAACTTTAAAGAACACAATGCCATCAATAAAATTGTTACATCTCTTGCGATATTTATATAAGCTATATTAAAATCATGTCCCGCATGCTGCATAACAGTTATACCTTTTAAGCAACTATTGGCAGTATCATAAAACATTGGATGATGTGCCAGCGTACCACTTAAAATAACTGCTGCTAAAATGCCCGCTAAAAAAATCAAGTTATGTAGTCCAAGAATTTTTATTTTGGGAATAGTTTTTTCGCCATGCATCTCGTCATTATGTACATGTACACTAAAAATTTCCGCTACTTGTTCTTTAGCTGTAATTTCATTCCATTTTGCTGGGCCAGTTACACTACCCGCAACTCTTTCTTCACTAATATGTAATTTATGTCGTGTATAAAAAAATGCATCTAAAGCAAAATATACTGTCAACAGCAAGAAAATATTGACTAACCATGGGCCAATTAATTTTAACGTCCAAAAAAAAGGCACCCCATGTAAAAACCCTAAAAATAGCGGAGGATCGCCGACTGGTGTCAAGGCCCCGCCAATATTACTTACTAGGAAAATCAAGAAAATTATTGTATGCATTTTCATACGTCTATCACTATTAGCATTAATTAGTGGTCTAATAACCAGCATTGTAGCTCCCGTAGTTCCAACAATACTAGCTAAAAAAGTGCCAATAAATAACATTATTGTATTAGAAAGTGGTGTATTTGGTAAACGTCCACTAACATTAATTCCACCTGCCACAACAAACAAGCCCGCAACTAGGGTTAAAAACGGCACGTAATCAACTAACATAATATGTATAAATTCGTATGCAGCTTGACCAAATCCCCAAAAGATCCCTGAAGGAATTGTAAATAGAGCGGCCCAAAACAAACTAACCTTGCCCATATTTTCTTCCCACCAATGAGCATTTACTAGCGGACATACCGCAATAGACAATAGCATACCTACAAAAGGTATTACACTCCACAAAGGAAATACAAATGAAGAATGTGTTTCTGCCGCAGCTTCAACATTATTTGGAGTAAAAAATACTATCACCAACAAAGCTAGAACTGCCCAGCTTCCACCTAAACTAAATAACTTGTAAACCCTATTTTTCATTTCAGCATTCCTCCCACACCGTCCTTGGTATAAAACCAGAAACCAATTTCCTATGAGACAGCAAAAACTAGAAAGTCTAATAACTATCTAATAACTATCCATTAATTTTGATACTTTTAAACTGCTTTTAAGTACATCGTCACCTTCTTTCTAATCTTCCTCTGAATTTTTCTGCACATAGCCAATACCATTACTTTATATATTCTATAAACAATTAGAAAATCCTTTTAATTATAAAATAAAAATAACCTATCTTTCAATAGGTTATTTTATTCTTATCTAAATTATTTGAAAACCTTTTTTCTCTAAACTGCTTAACTTAGTCAAACGTTCAACCTTAGCATTCGCTGGTGAATAAAGGATCGTTTCTCTTGTAACCTTTTCCACATTGGCGTTTATTACATAAGCCACCCCATTTAGAAAATCAAACGTACGTTGTTTGTCTTCATTATTCAGTTTACTAAAAGAAAACAACAGCGCTTTTCCTTGAACCAACTCTTTAACTAAAGCTTTTGCTTCTTCAAAACCACTTGGGCAAACAGTTAAAATTGCTAACTTGCTAACCTTGGGGGTTGGTTTAATAATTTCTTCTTTTATTATTTCTGGAAAATCTTCTTGCTCGAATTCATCATGTTCCTCAGTCAAAAACTTGCTTTTCACCGCTGATACCATTTCAGCTAACACATTAAGACCCCCTTCTAAAGGTTTATCCACATAATATTAACATTATTATATCAATTTTTTTAGTTCCCAGCAAGGCAGGACCATTGGCACATTTATTTACGCATCCGACTTCTTTGTACGCGATCAAGAATCTTTTTCCGCATTCTAATGCTTTTAGGTGTTACTTCTACTAGTTCATCTTCATTAATATGCTCTAAGGCCTGCTCTAAAGAATGTAGTCTTGGTGGCACTAGTCTTACAGCATCATCTGCGCTACTAGAACGCATATTAGTTACATGCTTCTTTTTACATGGATTTACGTCCATATCCTGTTCGCGACTATTTTCGCCAATAATTTGTCCTTCGTAAATAGCTTGAACTGGAGATACAAACACCACGCCCCGTTCTTGCACATTACTAATTCCATAAGGCGTTGTTTCGCCATTTTCAAAAGCAACTAAGGCGCCACGAGTTCTACCAGGTATATCCCCTTTATAAGGAGCGTAACCATGGAATACATGATGCATAGTTCCGTTACCCTTCGTATCTGTCAAAAATTGATTTCTAAAACCAATCAAGCCTCTTGCTGGAACCACAAATTCCATCCTTAAGTAACCTGCAAATTCTGTCATATTAACTAGTTCAGCCCTTCTTAGGCCTAGCCCTTCCATAACTGAACCCATAAATTCTTGTGGTACATCAATTGTTAAATATTCCATTGGTTCGTTTTTAACACCATCGATGTCATGCATAATTACTTTTGGCTTACCAACTTGTAGCTCATAACCTTCACGACGCATAGTCTCAATCAAAATCGATAAGTGTAACTCGCCTCGACCAGAAACAATAAAGGAATCTGGACTTTCAGTTTCTTCTAACCGCATACTTACATTAGTTTTCACTTCTTTAAATAAGCGATCGCGTAAGTGTCTGCTGGTAATAAATTCTCCTTCTCGGCCTGCAAAAGGACTATTGTTTACACTGAAAATCATTGACAGTGTTGGTTCATCAATTTTTGTGCCGACTAAAGCTTCGGGAAAATCCGGATGTGTAATAGTATCGCCAATATTTACGTCTGATAAGCCAATTAAAGCAACAATCTCACCATATTTGGCGTTAGCTGTTTCTGCACGTTTTAACCCTTGGTAAGTATATAATCTCCCAATTTTAGTTTTATATTCGCGTTCTTCGCCTACTACAGCTACTTGTTGTCCAGTACTAATTGTACCTCTAATTATTCTACCAATTACAATTCTACCTACATAATCATCATAATCCAAATTATTAACCATAATTTGCAGTGGTGCCTCTTCATCACCTTGAGGTGCAGGCATATGTTCTAAAATAACTTTAAACAATGGACTGATATCTGTACTTTCATCTTCCATTTTTAATTTAGCAATCCCGCTACGTGCTGAAGCATAAACTACTGGAAATTCAATTTGCTCCTCATTTGCACCTAACTCAATAAACAAATCTAAAACTTCATCAACTACTTCTTCCACCCGTTGATCTGGGCGATCAATTTTATTTACAACAACTATTGGTTTTAACTTTTGTTCTAAAGCTTTGCGCAACACATACTTCGTTTGCGGCATTGGTCCTTCAAAGGCGTCAACTAACAACACGACCCCGTCAACCATATTTAAGACACGCTCAACTTCACCACCAAAATCAGCATGACCTGGAGTGTCTAAGATGTTTATTTTAACATCGTTATACATAACTGAAGTATTCTTAGCTAAAATCGTAATACCTCTTTCACGCTCCAAATCATTAGAATCCATAACTCTTTCCGCAACGTTTTCATTAGCACGAAAAACCCCGCTCTGTCTTAACATTGCATCTACTAAAGTGGTCTTACCGTGGTCAACATGAGCGATTATAGCGATATTACGTAGGTCTGTTCTTTGCATTAAAATTTCTCCTCCTAAGTTAAACAAAAGAAAAGGACGCCACCAAATAGTGCATCCTTTTCTAGATACATTCACGTTCATATATTATATATTCTAATATTCCATATGTCAAAAGAAATATTTACAAACCGTTAAGATTTTCTTCCATATATTTATTTATTTTTTGCAAACGCCGTCTTATTTCTTTCAATTTGCTCTCATCGCGGTTTAACAACTGTTCTAAGCGCATTCTGTATTCATAATAATTTTTTTCCATCCCCCGTAATTCTTGGCGCAATTCTTGAATAGCCGGTACTTTAGTAATGATTTCTGATTCCTTAATTTTCCAATTGTAGCCATCAATTAAGGCTATATCACCATATTGTGGCACATAAGTAGCGGCCCCCAGAACTTTACGCAAATCATTAGCAAATACATCTGCTACATCTGACTCGCCATGTACAACAAAAACACCACTCGGGCGACATTCCAATCCTTCTAACCATTCAAAAATTTGTTCTCGATCAGCATGTGCCGAAAAACCACGCAAATTATATATTTTAGCCTTTACGCTGATTCTTTCCCCCATGATTTTAACTACTTTGGCACCATCTAAAATCAAGCGTCCCAAACTACCCCGAGCTTGGAATCCAGCAAATAAAACACTACACTCTGGCCGCCATAAATTGTGTTTCAAGTGATGTAAAATTCTACCGGCATCTGCCATGCCACTAGCCGAAATAATAATCGCCGGCGTGTCTAAACTATTTAAAGCTTTCGATTCTTCACTTGTTTCAACAAATCTTAACGTTTTAATATTAATCAGTTTTTGATTTTGATTGCGATAAATATCACAGGCTTCTTCATCAAATTCTTGCGGATTGCGTAAAATTATATCCGTAGCCTTGATTGCCAAAGGGCTATCAATAATAATCGGCATTTCCGGAATCTTATTTTCTTGGATGAGTTTTTGAAAATAATATAATAAAGTTTGTGTCCTGCCTACCGCAAAAGCTGGGATTATTAGATTGCCCCCCCGCGCATATGTTTCATTGATGATTTTAGCCAGTTCAGCTTCCTTATCATATTCAAAATGCTCCCGGTCCCCATAAGTCGACTCGACTATCAAATAATCCGTATTACGAATTTCATCTGGTTCGCGCACGATCGGCTGTTTCGGCTGTCCTAAGTCCCCAGAGAATAGGAGTTTAATCTCTTTATCAGCCTCTTTAACATAAACTTCAACCATCGCTGCCCCCATAATGTGTCCAGCCGAACGATAACGCACCGCAACATCTTCACTAATTTTTATTTTGTCATACAAAGGGACTTCTTGGAAATATTTTAAAGCTGTATAGGCATCATCTATAGTATATAGCGGCTGTGGTGTTTCTTTGCCGGAACGCTTATTTTTTCGCATGGCAATTTCCGCATCTGACTCTTGAATATGCGCACTATCCGGCAATAAAATTCCACAAAGTTCTTTTGTAACCTTAGTACAAAACACTTTGCCATTATAGCCATTTTTAATTAATTTAGGTATTAAACCACTATGATCTATATGGGCGTGAGTTAAAATCACAGCTGTTAATTCACTCGGCTGGAACATAAATTCACGTCGATTTAATTCTGTTATATTTTTCGAGCCTTGAAACATCCCACAATCAATTATTATCTTAGTTTTTTCTGTCTCTAGCAAAAAGCATGAACCTGTAACTGTACGTGCAGCACCTAAAAATGTTATTTTCATATCTACACCTTCTTATTGTTTATTTTACCATTTCTACTAATATTTTTAGATTATTTGCTTAATATTATAACATATTTTTAAATATTTAGCCATTGAGCTGGATTAATTAACTAAAAAAATACTGCTAAATTACAACAAAAAAAACATGTTGTGGCTCGTAGAAAATTTCCACACACTACAACATGTTTTATAAGGCCTATTAGCACTTTATTTTATGCTTCACCAATAAACCTTACTTCCGATTCTAATCGCACCGCAAATTTGTCCCAGACAATTTCTCGAATATATTCTATTAAATCTAAGACATCTTTAGCCGTGGCATCACCTTTATTGACAATAAAGCCTGCGTGTTTTTCAGAAACCTGTGCACCGCCAATACATTTACCTTTTAAGCCCGCTTGTTCAATTAAAGTTCCTGCATAATTTCCAACTGGTCTTTTAAAAACACTACCTGCACTAGGCATTTCTAAAGGCTGCTTGCTACTACGTTTTTGTGTTAACTCTTCAACAATTTGCCTTAGCTGTTCTTTATCACCAGTTGCAAGTTTAAATTCAACTTGTAAAATCAATTCTCTATTTTCTTGAAAAACACTATGCCGATAACCAAATTGAAGCTGTTCTGGTCGATATTCACAAAGCTCCCCTAAAGAATTAACGGTAATAACTTTATGAACAATATTGGCAAACTCACCACCATAAGCCCCAGCATTCATAAAAACAGCTCCACCAACACTACCAGGAATTCCTACGGCAAATTCCATGCCCGCGAAACCATTTTCCACTACTAATTTACTTAAATCCGTGACACTAATTCCAGCCTGAGCGCTTATAATGTCGCCTACAATATCAACTTTACTAAACTTCTCAGTCATGATAATTACGACACCTCTAATACCTTTATCGCTAACTAAAATATTAGAGCCGCAACCAAAGATGGTTACAGGAATTTTATGTTCATAGATAAATTTTATCGCTAGTTGTAATTCTTGAAGATTTTCGGGAATGAATACGACATCTGCCGGACCGCCAATTTTGAATGTCGTATATTCTTTCAATAATGTATTTTTTAAAACCTTGCTTTCAAAATTTTTCGACCGTGTAAACTCTAAAAATAAAGTACTCGACATTATTTTATCCCACCTGCTACATCTTGAACACTTTCTGTAATAATTTTGCTCACATCCTGCATCATCAATTGAAAACGCATATAAGTTTGGATATAAGCCCCTGCTTGTGGATTAATTGCTAATAATTCATACATCTTTTGCAACTGTTGCATTTTGCTAGAATCCTGTTTGCCTTGCATCATTTCCAATTGTACTTCTGCCTGTTTTTTCAAGAAATCATTTACCATTGTATGAGCCTCGTTATTTTGCAATAGTGGGCCTTGTAATTCACTTAATCGACGATATTCATCACTGCCTTGCAAAGCTTTAGCCAAATCATGAGCTTTATCATAAACACTCATTCAAACACATCCTTTTCTAAATTATTATCGTTTAATTTTCAGTTTAATTTCTTATAGTACTCAAACATTTCTTTAGCATCTTGCGCTTGCGTCCCATTAGATTCACAAATAATCCTCGGTTTATAGCCTGTTTTTGCTAAAGCTTGCATAAAAGGTTCAAAAGGAGGTCCATAGGAATCTGCAAAAGTCCAATGCTTCTTTTCACCCGCTTTAGTAAATTCTATTTTGCTAAAGTGCACATGAAACTTATATAATATAGCTTCTCCCAACTTTTGAGCAAGATACTCAAAAGTTTTGAGATAATCATCAATAATATCAAAGCCGCCATTTTGTGCCGCGTGCAAATGTCCAAAATCAATAGTTGGTAAAAGCCGCGGTGATAATTTACACAACGTTACTATTTCTTCTAAAGTACCAATTTGATTTTTCTTTCCCATTGTCTCGGGGCAAAGAAATATTTTTTCATCTGTTGTCTCTAATTTTTCCAAAAATTGATACAAATTCTTTTGCACTTGCGTGAAAGCTAAGTTGCGCTCTAATTTTACGGGACTGCCGACATGAAAAACAACTCGATCTGCGCCTAAATACTCTGCGGCTTGAAAACTCTCCGTTAAATAACGTTCATTATTCGCTATTTTATCTGCATCAAATGTTGCTAGATTAATGTAATAAGGCGCGTGAATACTAAGCGCAATATTATGTTCTTGCGCTTGTTCAGCAATTTTTTGTGCTGAATCTTTTCCAATTTTAACGCCGCGCCCAGCTGAATATTCATAAGCCGATAACCCTTGCGCAGCTAACCATGCTGGCATTTGCCAAGAACTTTTTAAACCAGCTTTATAAAATGCATCTGGATTACCAGCACTGCCAAAGCGAATACTCTCATTCAAGATAAACCACCGAAGCCGTTTTGACGCAAAGCTTCATAAGAAACTATCGCCACCGCATTAGATAAATTTAAAGATCTTGCTTCAGCTCGCATTGGAATACGCACACAGTTATCGGGGTAGGAAGCCAGCAGGCTTTCTGGTAATCCCTTAGTTTCCTTGCCAAAAACTAAAACACAGTTCTCAGAATATTTTACCTGCGTATAACTTTGTTCTACTTTAGTTGTCAAAAAATAAAAGTCCAAATCCTTATATAACTCTATCACTTCTTGAATGCTATTATGATAATAAACCTCTATTAAATGCCAATAATCCAAACCGGCACGCTTCAAGGTTTTATCATCAGTCGAAAAACCCAAGGGCCTAACTAAATGTAGTTTAAAATTATTTGCAGCACATAATCTGGCAATATTTCCTGTATTTTGGGGAATTTCTGGTTCAACTAGTACAATATGCATTTTGTCACCTTATTTCTCATTTTTTAAAATTGCTTGGATTCGCGCTTTTATATTTTTATTTTCTGTTTTTTCTTTAGAAGCCGCAACTTTTTTTTGAGCAACACTCTTTTGCGTAGGACTTACCGGTATTGCCAACATCCGGCTATGAATATCTAATATTTTACTACCATAAGGACGACTCATTGCCCAACGACCATCTAAATCATGCCAGGTTTTAGCACTTGCATATAAACGCGGAATTTTTTTCACTGTTTCAAACCTAGGATCTACTACATTTTCACTCGGAGCTTTCTTACTTGAGTAAACTAATAAGTGCTGAATATGTGCTCTTACTCCCAATTTAGCATCAGTAAATCTTGCTCCGCCTACATTTTTACCCGTACTACCTAAGCCGCAAAAATTATTTTGCCGATAATCTACCGAGCCACCATATCGAAAAAATCCAGTCTCTAACAAGGCTTGACTCAAAGCTACATCACCTCTGATACCTTCTTTTTGCGCTTCTTGAAAATAATGTTCCACCAGTTCTTCTACCGAACAAGTCAATAATGGTTTAGGATTTACTGTTTTTATTAATCGTACAGCTTGCTCTGGGGTAGCCAAATTTTCCCCCAAAATTGTTAAATTTTGATTGCTAATCATTACTGCTTTAGCTTTAAAATCCTGTGCTTGTGCTAAATCGCAACTACTAAATAATGTTAGTCCTAACAGACAAATACTTAAGCATAATTTTTTCAAAGTATCACCCCTAATATTATTTACTTAAATTACCTTACTCAACAATAAGTTTGGGTTTAGTATTGGGTAGTATATACAAACTTAAAAACATGGCAATAATTGCCACTAAAATTCCCGTAGAAGCTGCATTTAATATCCAGATTCCTTTGCCCGCAGCAAAAAACTGTAGATACAAAGTAGTAGCTACACCTAAGCCTGCAGCAATAAAAGCCCCCTTAACTGAAGCCCGTTGCGAAAACAAACCAAATAAAAACGGTGCCGCCAAAGAAACGCTCATTAGGGAATAAAAAATTTGCAGGGCTGTAATTATATTGGGCATATATAACGCCATTATAACACCTAAAATTCCAGCAACACCAGTTACAATCCTACTAATCCTCAATAGTTTTTCTTCTGTTATCTCTGGATCAATAAAAGTCTTATATAAATCTTTAGAAAAAGAAGTAGCCAACATATACAAAACTGCATCAGCCGTGCTAACTTCCGCGGCAAAAATAGCAGCCAAAGCCAGGGCTGAAACAGCAAAAGGCATTAATTCCTTCATTGCCATAGGTAAAGCTAACTCCCTTTGTTCTAAATTGGGGAAAGCTGCAAAAGCACACATCCCAATGATAACTGGAAAAAACGCAAAAACAAACTGTACCGCCGCGTTTAAAACGGTGCCTAATTTTACTGTAGCAACATCTTTAGCTCCATAAATTTTACCAATCAAGCCTGGTGAAATACAAAAAGCAGGCACTAAAACTATCAAGTAGCCTAAAATAGTAGTATGTCCAATTCCATCCCAAGCAAAATAATTAGCCGCTTGTACCGGATCAGCCATATGCTGTCCTACCAAGTTTTGTAACCCAGTTACGCCACCAACATGAGCTAAGGCATATGGCAAAGCTATAATGAAACCTGCTAAAATGACAACCAGCTCTAAAATATTAACAATCGTTGCGGAAAGCAATCCCCCAGCCCCAAAATACACTACAACTACTACAGCTCCAATCAAAGTACCATAAATTTTTTCAAGTCCCGCTACTACATTTAAAATCCAGGCAATGCCGATTAGTTGCCCAGAAAAAAGTGCCAGTGTGCCAATTGACATCATTAAAGATATTACCGCTCTTAATACTTTTGCATAGCGTAGATCTAGATAGTCACCTAAAGTATATAAATTGTATTTTTTAGCAACCTGCCAAATTTTAGGGCCTACAAAATAAGCTAAGAAAATTGATCCAATAGCTGAACTACCAATCCACCACCAGCTAGAAATACCATATTTATATGCGATCCCCGCTACACCTACTGTAGAACCTGCTCCAATATTCGCCGCTAATAAAGTAGTAAATAATAACCGCCAATCTAGATTTCTCCCAGCCACAAAAAAATCAGCTGCGCCCTTAACATGTTTACCGATAAACCAACCAAGAAAAATTAATAATATTGCATACAACAAAATCATTAAAAGGTACACGTTCATAAAAGATACCGTCCTCTCCTTTGATACTTAAATTCTTAATTCTGACCGTCTCATTATAGCATACTCTTTTTTTCCAAGGCAAGAATTCCCTATTAAATAGCCAGTTTAATTGTTGTCACGTTCGTTATAATCAGCCCTGTATCAACAGTTAGGCTACTTATGATATAATATATAAAAACATTATTAGGGGGTAATCCTATGGAATTGAAATTCTACGGACATGCTTGCTTTACGCTCACAACTGACCAAACTACTCTATTATTCGATCCATTCTTTACAGATAATCCTTTTCAAATAGCGCAAATATCACAAATTCAGGCTGATTATATTTTCGTTAGTCATGGACATTTTGATCATTTAGGTGATGCCCTTAAAATCGCTAAAAGCTGCAATGCAACTATAATTTCTACCGCAGAAATTGCTCATTTAGCTACCGAAAATGGTTGTCAAGCTCATGCTATGCATCTTGGTGGCACCCACGAATTCTCTTTTGGAACAGTTAGAGTGACCTTGGCTTTCCACGGATCAGGAATCCCCGGCGGACACGCTTGTGGTTTTATCGTTAAGGTAGCAGGAAAAACAATTTATTTTGCTGGTGATACTGCTTTGTTTGGTGATATGCAACTTCTAGGGCAATTAGAAAAAATCGACTATGCTTTATTACCAATTGGAGATAATTTTACTATGGGCCCCAATGACGCCACAATAGCTTGTAAGTTATTAGCAGCTACGCATGTAATTCCTATACATTACAATACTTGGCCTTTAATCAACCAAGATCCTAGCTTATTTAAGCAACAAGTCGAAAAACTTGGCTATGCTCAAGTTTTGATTGTAAACCCTGGTGAAAAAATAACTTTATAGTTTAGTAAGTCTTTTCAAAAGCAAAAGCAAGTTCTCTCTTACGATTTATAAGAAAACTTGCTTTTGCTTTTTTGTAACTTCAATCAAATAAAGGCCAAAAACTTATACAGCTAAAACATTTTTATTTTCGCATCTCTGTTTTCCATTAAATACATTGCTAAAGTAATCGATAATAAGTCCGCAGTCCCACCAGGACTAATTCGTTGTTTAATAAAATCTCGCTCTAAAAACTCAATATAATCCTGTCCTGACTGTGAGAAAATACTCCCAAGTTCCAAAGCTTTAGTAGCTTGCTTCTGAACTTTATCTAAGATTTGTTTATCAGTACGCCATAAAATATTCGAATCTTCTGTTACCGTAAGTAGCGACAATAAAGTATGCACTAAAGAATTATTAATATTAGCTCCATTTGCCAAAGCTTCTTTCAATGCTGGTAATCCTTTATTTTTCACACTTTTAAACCCTTCTTGCACTTCGCCTCGGATTCCTGTAATTCCATATTTTTTATATAAAAGTTCACCCGCCGTAAACTTTGTCTTTTCGCAAGTTTCTAATTCTCGTTCAACTAAACCTTTACAAATCAACCTAATTCTACTAAAAACTTCATTACTATTTACTTGCTGGTGTTCCCGTAAATAATTGCCCGTAGCTGCTGCTAAAACACCACCAGCAAACAGTATGCCTCTTTGTGTATTTATATTTCCAGTTGCTGTCAAAATTTGTTTTTCGTATTCAATCCCCAATTCACGTAGTTGCGGTAGCAATTTCGACAAGGAATCATCATATTCATAGCCGTAATTGGCAAATTCTTTAAAAGCCCTGATTAATACTACTGAGCTAGACATAAAAGTAAATACATTCATATCACAATGCGCACCTTTGGAAAATCGTGTAACCAAACCTGGTTTAGGATGCGTACAAACTTCAAATAAAATTGCTTTCCCTAGTGAATCCGCTATAAAATCAATTTTTTCCGTCTTAGCTAGTAACTGCATTGTTTACACCTCGTTTTATCTTTACTCCATTTCCAATCGTTCTAAATGTTCGCTAATTGCTTTTTTAGCTAAAGTATCGGCTAAATCATTATACTGATTACCTGAATGACCTTTGACATGTTGAAATTTCACGAAATCTGGTGCATATTTTTTCATAAATTCATAGTATTTTGTAGTTACTTGGTTGTTGCGTTTCCACTCTCCTTTCGCCCACGTAGCAACTCCTTGCAAATCATGTCTTATTATTATTTTGTCCAAACCTTTGTTTTTAGCCCAACTACAGGCACGCATTACCGCTGTTAACTCGCCAGCAATGTTTCTTGTTTTTACAGCTTCACTATCTGTCCCAACCCCATAATCTTGATGAATAACTTCTCCTTGATAAACTACTACAAAGGCCCAGGCATATAAATTTTCAGAATAAGAACCATCTGTATATATCTCATAATTTTTTTCTTTTAAAGCATTAGAAACCTGTATATCTAAATTACCATGAGCAACATCTCTTTTTATATGTTCTAAACTATCGCCACGCAAAAAATCTTCCGCCTGCGTTTTCAAGGGAAATTTTTTGAAGACTGCATTTGGATAACCTTTCACTTGGGCTTGACATTCTGCCCACGTGCGATAAATACCTTTTACTCGTCCTACTTTTACAACATAGTACATCTTCTACACCCTACCCGTTTATTCTTTCATTGCTATTATATAACAATATTAACTTTTTTATCCAGTATTATTATGGCTTTTATTAAATATATAACAAAAATATCCGAGACATAGATTTATTCTTGTCTCGGATATTTTAAATTTTATCTAAATCTTATTTTTTTAGAATTGTAGCTAAATCTTGTTCTGGAGTTGTAATTGGCATTATATTAAAGTTATCTTGCAATACTTTCAAAATAGCCGGTGTCACAAAAGCTGGCAATGTTGGGCCTAAGCGAATATTCTTAATTCCTAAATGCAATAATGAAAGCAGAATTGCTACGGCTTTTTGTTCATACCAAGATAAAATCAAGGATAATGGCAAGCCATTAACATCTGTTTTAAAAGCTTCTGCTAAGGCTGTAGCAATAACTACCGCTGAATAAGCATCATTACATTGTCCAACATCCAACAATCTTGGAATGCCTTCAATATCGCCGAATTCTAGTTTGTTAAACCGATATTTACCACAAGCTAAAGTTAAAATCACACAATCATCAGGTACTTGTTTAGCAAAATCTGTATAATAGTTACGGCCTGATTTTGCACCATCACAACCACCGATTAAGAAAAAGTGCTTAATTTTTCCAGCTTGAACTAACTCAATTACCTTGCCGGCTACGGAAAGAACTGTGTTACGTGCAAAGCCAATTGTAATATACTTTTCTTGTTCATCAGCACTAAATCCTGGTAAAGCTAAGGCTCTCTCAATTACCGCTGTAAAATCTTTGTTTTCATCAATATGTTTTACGCCTGGGAAAGCTACTAAACCAGTAGTAAAAATATTATCTTGATATTTAGCACTAGGTTTTTGAATACAGTTTGTAGTCATTAAAATTGCGCCAGGAAATTCTGCAAATTCTTTTTGTTGATCTTGCCAAGCTCCACCATAATTTCCTGCTAAATGCGGATATTTTTTCAACTCTGGATAAGCATTTGTAGGTAACATCTCGCCATGTGTGTAGATATTTATCCCTTTATCTTTAGTCTGTTCTAATAGCAAATGCAAGTCTTTTAGATCATGTCCCGACACTAAAATAGCCTTACCCGCTTTAGGTGTAACTCTAACCTTGGTTATTTCTGGATGACCATAGGTATCGGTATTGGCTTGGTCAAGAATTTGCATAGCGGCAATATTGATTTCTCCTGTTTGTAAAGCCATTGCCACTAATTGATCTACACTGAGTTCTGTATCTAGTTTAGCTAAAATTTCAAATATTTTTGCATAGTCAGCAATATTTGTATAACCTAAAACATGTGCATGATCTAAATATGCTGCAATCCCTTTTAATCCATAAGTTATCAATTCGATTAAAGCGGTAACATCTTCGCCTTTAGCTTTTATTCTGCTTTGAATGCCGATATTTTCGGCTTGGGTCAATTTTTCGGCTAAAGTTGTCGCCACTTTAAAATGTGCTGGTGCTGGCAAGCTAGCCACATCAACCCCTAGTTTAACACACATATCATGTGCGCAAACCGTAAGTTCTGCAACATCTTTTATTTCTGACTCTAATCTTGCTGTATCGAAATTTACATTAGTTACGGTTGTAAATAATGCTTGGATAATCGCCATATTTATTTTTTCTTCAAAAACATCTTTTTTAGCTAATTCATGAGCATAACAGGCTAAGCCTTTACTGGTGTAAAATAATAAATCTTGTAATAGTGCAACCTCATTACTTTTGCCACATACTCCTGCCACCGAGCAACCTTTTTGTCCTGCTGTTTGTTCACATTGATAACAAAACATATTTAACCCTCCTCAAAATTTAAATATTTTTAACTTGAGTACAGTATATCCCTTACACAATCTATTGTATGTGATTTATATCACATTAGCAAGCTGAATTATAAGATTTTTTCCGATATTTATCTATAAAAAAAACCTAGCCAAACAACGGTAGTTCTTCCATTGCCTTTCTAGGTTCATTTCCTATTGCTCTTGATCGACAATAATTACTCGATCTAATGTAGCTTTTACCTGACCTTTGATGAGATCTAAATAAGCGCGTCTAACTTTAATTTGTTCCGCTTGTTCTGCTTCAGTTAAGCCTACAGTCTTTTTTTTGTTTGCCAGAAAATTAATTCTGATAATTAATTCTTTCATTTCCATCAAAAAACTACCTCATTACTTAGTTTGATATACTTGGTCAATAATTGTGCCATCACGATATTCAACTTGGGCAATTACTTTTCCTGCTGGTTTATAAACCGCTGGTTTCCCTGCAATATTTTCTGCAATTTGTTTTAATTCTTCAATGGCAAAAACCTTAATCCCTGCTGTTTTCAGTTGTTCTTGTAAGTCTTTACGTTTAGGATTTACAGCGATTCCCCGCTCTGTCACTAAAACATCTACCGTTTCGCCTGGTGTAGTTCTAGTTGTTACTTTATCAATAATTATTGGCAATCGACCGCGCAATAGATTAGCGACAATAATTGTAGTTTTCGCTCCAGCTGCAGCATCACTATGTCCACCAGATCCCCCCATCAATTTTCCATCTGAACCAGTTGTGACATTAACATTAAAGCCAGTATCAATTTCTGTCGCCCCCAAAATAACTGCATCCAATTTATTGACAGCTGCACCACTATTAAAAGGACTTGCATAAACACCGGCGCTAATTTCCAAATGGTTAGGATTTTCTAAAAGCGAGCGTATTGCACCATGTTCAAAGCCTTGAACATCCATAATTGCCTGAAAATAACCTTCTTCTAACATTTCGACCATATAATTTGTTATTCCACCAAGCATAAAACTTCCCTTAATTTGCTCTTTTTGCATAATTTGTTTTACAAAATGAGCAGTAGCTAATGAAGCTCCACCTGCACCTGTTTGAAAAGAAAATCCCTCTTTTAACAAGCCCGAGCCTTTAATTACTTGAGCAGCATTTCTTGCAATTATCAAACCCACTGGGTCCTTGGTAATTTTGGTTGTCCCTGAGACAATACCCGCGGCATCGCCAATGCTTTCAACCACCAATACATAATCTACACGATCTTGAGCTATCGAAACTGGATATAGCGGATAAGGCATTAAATTGTCAGTTATCGCAACTACTTTCTCAGCATACTGTGCGTCTGGCATTGCGTAACCCAATGAGCCGCAAGCTGATTTTCCATATACACCGTTAAGATTGCCGTAGCAATCTGCAGCAGGAGCTGCAATAAACGCAACATCGATCTTTAATTGTCCACACTCTATGGCTCTGGCCCGTCCTCCATGAGTACGCATTGTAATTGGTTTAGCTAAAATTCCTTGTGAAACCGCCTCAGCCACTGGGCCTGAAATGTAATTAGTATCTAATTCAGTTACTACACCATTTTTAATATGTTCAATTAATGGTTTATGGCTAGGAAAAATAGAACTAACCGCA
The DNA here is from genome assembly GCF_000384135.1 of Succinispira mobilis DSM 6222. NCBI lineage: Bacteria > Bacillati > Bacillota > Negativicutes > Acidaminococcales > Acidaminococcaceae > Succinispira > Succinispira mobilis. Next base: position 755,906 of record NZ_KB913028.1, on the reverse strand, counting down.
ATTTTTAAGTCTTTTAACTGCAACTTAGCGGCTACTGCTAATACCATATTTAAAACATAATCGCCATTACGTAAATGATGATGAAAAGATAAGGTCATACCACTTGTAATTTTCAGAGTTTTAAAAGCATCTTCAATACTTGCCAATAGCTTATTGTCACTAGGTAAATTTCTTTTAACTAGCGGTGCATATCTACGCATCTCTGGTTGTAAACAAAACGCTCCTTGAAAATCTATCTCACGCATTTTATAAATCCTCCTTGCTAATTAAACCTGCTCTTAACGCTAAATCCAAGACGATATTGGCTCTATTTGCAACTGGTGCATCAATCATCTTGCCCCCCAAAGAAGCCACACCTAAACCTGCGTTTTTAGCCTGTTCTAAAGCATTAACAACTTTTCTAGCCCAATTTATATCCTCCAGTGTAGGATTAAATACTGCATGGATGCCTTCTATTTGTCTGGGATTAATTGATAGTTTGCCTTTAAAACCTAGCGCTTTGGCTAAGCGAGTATCTTCAACTAGACCCTCATCATCAGCCGCATCTGTGAAAGGCGTATCAATAGATTGCAAGCTAAATGCCGCTGCGGCATTAACAATTGCCATCCTTGCTGCAAAAATCTCTTCCCCTGATTTAGTTCTTTTTGCTCCTAAAAATGCTGTATAATCCTCCGCCCCTAAGGCTAAAGCAACTAACCGAGAACTTGCACCTGCAATCTCATAAGCATTAGCTATCCCACGCGGAGTTTCTAACAAAGCAATTAACTTAATATTATTAGCTATCGCACCTTGTCCATCCAAAAGTTCTGTAACTTTTTTTATATCTGCGCCACTTTCTACTTTAGGAATCAACAAAGTGTCGGGAGCACACTTTGCAATAAACGGAATATCTTCTAGACCATAAGTATCTAACGGATTCACCCGCACAACTTTTTCACAAGTTCCATAATCAATAGTTTTCAAAGCCTGTGCTACTAAAATTCTTGCCGCATCCTTTTCCGTTGGTGCCACGGCATCTTCTAAATCTAAGATAACCCCATCAGCTTCAAATAAATTACCCGCTAAAAGCATCGCTGGGTTATTGCCTGGCATAAACAATAAGCTTCGTCTCATTCTCATTTTAGATTTTCGCCTCCTTAATTGCCCCGCTACGCAATAAGGCAGTAACTAACCGTGCTTCAATCGTAAAGTCTACTGCCCCTCGATCAAAAGCCTTAATATCTAAACCCAAAACCTGATAATCTGCTAAAACTTTATGCATTAACTTTGTAATGGTTTCTCCATATTGTAGCATTACAATACTATCTAAATCGATATTATTATTACCACTATTGTTGGGCGTAACAACAATTGAAATATCTCCCGACTCTAGTGTTCCTGCTTTAGCCATGACAATCTCTGTTCCCATATCTTATCTCCTTATCTTTAGGCTAAATTTAGCTTTATTCAGCCATTTTCTTGTTAAAATTGTAACATTTAAACTTTTTTTTAGCAACTCTTCCTTCCGGTTAATTGGCTCTTTACTTGACACAAAAAAAATTTTTAGCTATAATCAGTTCTAGATGAATAAAAACATAGGTGCCCGCAAGGGCTCAATAGAGAAATCAGTAAAAGCTGATACGGTCCCGCCACTGTATGGAGGAGTATTTTGCACAATGCCACTGGTAAAACTGGGAAGGCGCAAATGTACGATGAATCCAAGTCAGGAGAACTGCCTATGTACAATCACCGAAATTTACCTACGAAGGATAGGGAGGGGGTTAGAAGCTAGTTTTTTCTATCCTTGCCTTTGGGCAGGATTTTTTTGTTTTTTAAGACTAACAAATTAAGAAAAGAGGTTTCTTGGATTATGCAAAAATTTATAAAATTATTATTGGCGGTGTGTTTAATGTTATCTTTCACGATGAGTGCCAGTGCTCAAGCAGCACCTACTAAAAAAGCTTTAGTTGTAGCTAGTTTTGGTACAACATTTCCAGACACTTTAAAAAATGATATCGAAGGCATTGAAAATGCTCTAAAAAAAGCTTTCCCAGATCGCGATTTTTATCGCGTATTTACTTCTAACATCGTTAAAAAACGTATTGCAGAACGTGATGGTATTGTTATTGATGACTTGAAAACAGCACTAGATAAACTTGCCGCTCAAGGCTATACAGATGTACTAGTGCAAACAACTTTGCTTACACCAGCAGAAGAGTATAACAACAAGATTTTACCTGCAATTAAAGAATATCAAACAAACAAAACTTTTCAAAAATTAGTTATTGGCAAACCTTTGCTAACTGAAGATAAAGACTTCAATCTCGTAGCCAAAGCTTTAACAACTCAAATGCCTAAAAACCTTAATTCAGATCAAAGCGTTGTGTTTATGGGACATGGTTCACCACATATGCATAATGTGGCATATGATAAATTACAGGCTGCTTTTGATAAATTAAATATCCCCGCTGTAATTGGTGTGGTTGAAGAAGATGATCATCCTAATTTCGAAGATATGCAAGCAACAATTGCCAAGCGTAAAATCAAAGAAGTAATCCTTATGCCACTAATGGTAGTTGCTGGTGACCACGCTAATAATGATATGGCTGGCGATGAAGATGATTCTTGGAAAAATCTTCTTAGTGCCGATGGTTATAAAGTAAGTGTAGTTTTAGGCGGCTTGGGTCGCAACTCTGAAATTCAAAAAATCTATGTAGCTCATGCTAAACAAGCTTTAAAAAACTAATATAAATGTAAAACATAAACAAAGAAGGTGCTGGCGCATTAAACTAGTGTGCCAGCACCTTCTTATATCTAAATTTAAAAATTTCAAAGAGTAAAAAGAGCTGACGCTAGCGATAATTTTTCATCACTAATGCGCAGCTCCTTCTTTTTAAGCTTCTTTAATCATTTCTTGCAAAACTTCATTAATAATCTGCACCAGTTTGTCTATCTCTGCTTTACTGATTATAAGCGGCGGCGCAATTCTAATAACATTGTCGGCTGTATTGTTAATAATCAAATGCTTCTGCAAGCATTTTTTCACAAACAATTTTCCATCTAAGTTTAGCTGCAAACCAATTAATAAGCCTTTTCCCCTTACATCTTTGATATAAGCTGGATATTTACTTTGTAAATTTGTCAATGCTTCTTGTAAGTACTGACCTTTTTCCCGAACTTGCTGCGGCATTTGCTCTACCTGCATATAATTCAAAACTGCCAAAGCGACTGCACAAGCCAATTGATTCCCCCCAAAGGTCGAGCCATGATCTCCTGCTTTAAAAGCATTTGCAATTTTATCGTCTGCTACAAAAGCACCAATCGGAAACCCTGCTCCCAAGGCCTTAGCTAAAGTCATAATGTCGGGCTTCACACCAACCCCTTGATAGGCAAACCATTCGCCTGTACGACAAACCCCTGTTTGTACCTCATCAAAAATAAGCAAAGCTTGATGGCGCGCACACAGTTCTTGCACTTTTTTAAGATATTCTTGTGTAGCAACGTTTACGCCACCTTCACCTTGAATTACTTCCAACATCACTGCACATACTTCAGAATCGATTAGTTGTTCTAAAGCACTAATATCTCCAAACTCAACATAGGCAAAACCAGCTGGTAATGGTTCAAATCCTTGTTGATATTTAGTTTGTCCAGTGGCCGTTAAAGTTGTTAGAGTTCTCCCGTGAAAGGAATGTACCGCTGTAATAATTTTATATTTTTGAGGACTAAGTTGATGACCATATTTACGCGCTAATTTTATTGCACCCTCATTGGCCTCAGCCCCACTATTACATAAAAACACTTTATCAAAGCCCGTAACATTAGCTAATTTTTCTACTAAATCCGCCTGAATTTTACTATAAAATAAATTAGAAGTATGCATCAACTTTTGAGACTGTTCAGTAATGGCTTTAATCACCACTGGATGTGCATAACCTAAAGCGTTAACAGCAATACCGGCCAAGACATCTAAATACGCCTCACCAGATTGGTCATAAACATAACAGCCCTCTCCTCTTTCTAAAACCAAATCTGTTCTAGAAAAAGAGGGCATATAATATTTTTCTGTTTTCTCCTGAACGGTTAAATTCATTATCTAATCACCTCTGTACCCACACCTGAATCTGTAAATATTTCCAATAAAATTGTATGTGGTTGACGCCCATCAACAATATGTGTCTTTTTAGCCCCCGCAGCTAAAGCTGTAACACATGCTTTAACTTTAGGTATCATTCCCCCATCAATTTTACCTTCATTCATCAATTCTTGTGCACTTTCAAAGGATAAGGTAGTAATAAAACTATCCTCGTCACCAAAATCCGAATAAATTCCTTTGGTATCAGTTAACAATAAGAGTTTTTCAGCTTTCAAAGCTCCTGCAATTTCACCGGCAACACTATCAGCATTAATATTATAACTTTCGCCATTAATACCTACTCCAATTGGTGCAATTATTGGAATATAGCCCGCAGTTAATAATGTTTCTATCAATTCAATATTAACTTGCTCTACATCACCAACAAACCCAATATCAACCGACTTTATTTCACCATTTTCATATATATCGGATAAGTATTTTCTTGCCACAATTAAGTTGCCATCTTTACCACTTAAACCGATTGCTTTACTACCTTGCTTATTTAACATCGCCACTAATTCGGTATTAATTTTCCCAACCAGCACCATTTCGGCAATAGCCATCGTTTCTTCATCTGTTACTCTTAAGCCGTTAATAAATTCTGATTTTTTACCTAGTTGTTTCAGCAAACTAGTTATTTCAGGGCCGCCGCCATGGACAACAACTGGTTTTAGACCTGCGAATTGAAGGAAAATAATATCTTGAAGAACTTGCTCTTTCAATTCACTATTTAACATTGCGTGCCCACCATATTTTATTACTACTGTTGCCCCTTTAAATTTTTTCAAATATGGTAATGCTTCCACCAAAGTCTTAACTTGCGCCATGCTCTCATTTAACATATTTTTATCAGCTCCTCATTTTTTGTATAATATCACGTATGGTATTCTGCATTTATTTTAACATAATCGTAGCTAAAATCACATGTCCAAACGGTAGCTTCTTCATTGCCAACCGCCAAATCTAAAGTGATCTTGATATCAGTGTTTTGCATAATCGCTGTTAATCGCTGTACATTATACTCCGTATCTAAGCCGTTTTTCATAATGCACAAGTCCTCAATGTGTAAAGTGACATTTTTAGGATCTAAATCAGCTCCAGAATAACCAGCCGCGCAAATTATTCTCCCCCAATTAGCATCTTTACCAAAAAATGCCGTCTTCACCAATGGGGATTTAGCAATACTCATTGCTGCCATTTTAGCTTGTGCAAAATCTTTAGCACCTTTTACATTTATCTCCAAAAATTTTGTCGCACCTTCACCATCACGAACAATTAGTTTCGCCAAATCTTGGCTTATCGCTAATAACGCTTGATAAAAATTATTGTAATCTGGATGTTGTTCACTATCAATTTGACAATTACCGGCTAAATTACTGGCCATCACCAACATGGTGTCATTAGTGCTGGTATCACCATCAACAACTATCATATTAAAAGATTTATTGGCTATTTCACTAACCATTTTTTTCAAAACTTTAGGGCAAATATTTACATCAGTAGTAATAAAGCAAAGCATAGTAGCCATATTAGGATGAATCATGCCAGCTCCTTTAGCTACCCCTGATAGTAAAACTTTATGACCGTCTATTTCTATTTCATATGCCGCTTTTTTCATAAAAGTGTCGGTAGTCATAATTGCTAAGGCAAATTCCGAACCATCTTGTTTTCCAATTTCTTTAGCAACATCACGGATCCCGTCAGCAACTTTGCCCATCGGCAATAACTGTCCTATAACACCAGTTGAACAAACCAAAACTTCATTAGTAGAAATATCCAACGCATTTGCCGTCATTTGCACCATTGCCCGAGCATCTAACATGCCTTGGTCCCCAGTACAAGCATTGGCACAACCTGAGTTGACAATCAATGCCCGAGCATAATCTCTGCCTGCTGCCGCTCTACTAATATGTACTGGCGCTGCTGCCATTTTATTTTGTGTAAATACCCCGGCAACACTAGCAGGAGTTTCACAATAAAGCAACCCCACATCATGTTTGCCACTCTTTTTTATATTGGCCTTAACGCCTGCAGCGCAAAATCCTTGCGGTGCACTAATCGTTGCATCAATTTTTTTCATTTTATTCCCCTTAATTTTTCCTGTTTTCTTATTTATTACTTAAATTTTTATGGATATACTGGTAAAAAATCTAGACCTTGTTCTTCTGGTAAACCAAACATAATATTCATGTTCTGAATAGCTTGTCCAGCAGCACCTTTTACTAGGTTATCAATTGCCGACATTACAATTATTCGATTCGTCCGCTTATCAATTTGCCAACCCAAGTCAACAAAATTCGAACTTTGAACTTGTTTAATAGTTGGACACATGCCTTTACCCAACAAACGAATAAAATATTCATTATTATACATTTCTGTATAAGCTTGTTCTATCAAAGTTTCTGTAACCCCTGGTAAAAGATTTACATAGCAAGTTGCCAAGATCCCTCTATTTACTGGTAATAAATGTGGTGTGAAATTTAAAACTAAATTCTGCCCGGCAATTTCTCCTAGTGCTTGTTCAATCTCCGGTGTATGCCGATGGCTTGTAACCCCATAGGCGTTGAAATTCTCATTCACTTCGCAAAACAGACTGCCCAATTTCAAAGCCCGTCCAGCACCAGTAGTTCCTGATTTTGCGTCAATAATTATGCTTTGCAAATCCACTAGCTTATTCTTAACTAGAGGAGCTAAAGCTAAAATGCTTGCGGTAGTATAACAACCAGCATTGGCAACTAACTTAGCCGTTTTAATTTGCGAGCGATATAATTCGGCCAAACCATATACCGCATCCGTGCTTTTGTCCGTATGTTCTACCTTATACCATTGTTCATAAACTGCAGGATCCTTAAAACGATAATCTGCCCCTAAATCAATTATCCTTGCTTTAGTATGCTGAACTTGTTTATATATTTTCATTGCATGCCCGTGTGGTAAGGCAATAAACACTACATCGCTTTCACTGCATATTTTTTCAACATCATTTAAACTACTCAATTGCAGATCATATTTTTTACGCAACTGTGGATATATATCCGCAATACAGTTTCCTGTTTGACTTTCAGAAGTTATATGCGAAACAGTAGTGTCCGAGTGATTAGCTAATAACCTCAATAATTCGACACCTGTATAACCTGTTGCTCCAATAATACTAACTTTTAGCATATAATCACTCCCTATGTTTTTATAATTCTTTTCATTTTCAAGAATTTGTAGCCCTAATTATACAGCAAAATATATTAAAAATGCAATAGTTTTTTTTAATTATTTCTACATTTTTATTAAATATTAATGCATTGTTATTCTTCAAAAAGTAAAGTCCTGTAAATAATGTTACTTTTTTAACATTATTTACAGGACTTTTGCCATCTCAGAATATTTTTTTATAAATAAAATGCATTTTAATTCTCACTCACTAGCTGTTTTTCGATAAATTTAAAATTTTTTCCAAGCGTTTCAACGGAATAAAGGTGAAAATTATCGCCGTTAACAGACTCTCTATACCTGCAGAAGACATATTATACAGCAATGAGTACCACCAAATATTCATACCCGCAGGTGCATATTCGGCAAAAAAAACGCCTCCAGACACAATCAAAAAAAATACACCTAACATCATAGCTAAAAAAGCACTTAAAAATAGACTCACTCGATTATTTTTTTTACCAATTCCCGCTAACCCTAACGCCATATTCGCTAGCAAATAATCCAAAACAAATTGCACCGGATGAACAATTACTGCGCCGTTTAAACACTTAAGTAAACCAAAAATCAAGCCAGCTGTTAAACCAAGACGATAACCATATAAAACTGCTAATACCAAGGTTGGTAACATAGAAAATAGGCTTATTCCACCACCTTGTGGATATTTTATAAACTGAATAAGGTAAAGAACAAAAGACATTGCACTAAACATTCCAATTATAACTATTTTCTTAGTTGTAAATTTCTCTTCTCGCACAACCCATAAATAACCAATCATTAGTAGGCTTGTAATAATTGTTGTTAGTAATAGCATTATCTTCTCCTTGAATTCTGACTTCACCCAAACTTATTTGTCTTTTAAAATAAAAAGAGGTAAGAATAATTATCTCACCTCAGATAATAGTTAAATATCAAGAGTACAATTTATCTTTTTTATCATTTTCCAAGTTTTCTTCTGCTTCTTTGATAAGATTTTCGATATCTTTACCAGTTTCGTACTGTGCACAACCAATGCTAACACTAACCACCCCATCATAATCTTTGAAATTACGATTTAAAGCTACTCTTTTAAGCCGCTCTACCACAATTTTAGCCTGTTTGCGATCTGCATTCGGTAGTAATAACATAAATTCATCCCCACCATAACGACCTAATATATCACTGGGACGAATATTATCTTGAATTAAAGCCACCAGATCCAAAATTACTGCATCGCCAGCGGCACGCCCCTGCGAATCATTAATTAGTTTAAAATCATCAATGTCAATAATTAAAATTGCTAACTCTTTATACTTACACTTTTCTGTCGTAGTCATGTTTTGTAAAGTAGCTACTATTGCTTTGTGATTCAAAATATTGGTCATCACATCTAATTGCGCCTGTTTTTCAAGAGCTTGCGTCTGCATTAATAAAATATCTTCTAACTGTTTATTCTTTTTTAGTAACTCCGCCAAAGGATTTAGTAGCTCACTAGCAACCCCTTGCTCTGGTACGGATAAATGAAAATGCGTAATTTTTGCAGTATCTGCATTTTTTTTACAAATAGCTGTCAAACGGATTCGATTTTTCCCCTCCAAGTCAAGGTTACCCATCGCTGTATTAGTTAATTCCAACTCGCCATTTACTAAAAATATTTCTTGGCTAAGTGGTGTTTCAGTTAGCCATAATTCTTTCACCTCAAAATTTTTTGCCTCAGTATTATTTCGTCCATGTAATAGTTCAACTGTCTCTTCATAACAACTGGCAACTTCCATTAATTTTGTTCCAAAAAAACTACTTTTTTCATTTAAAATTACAGCTAGATTTTCATGATTGCGCTCAATTAGATAACTATTATAAAAGTAACGGACACACTCACTGGCACTTTGAAACTTTATCACATTCACACCACCTTAAAATTACGCTAAATCGTTATTATAAAGTTAGAGATAGGCCAAATTTTGTAGCCTATCTTTAACATATTTATTTTCTAAGTAACAAATCCATAGCAATTTGTGCGTTTTCTTGTGCTGCTTCCCGCAATTTTTTGACACAAGTGCTTTGTATCTGCCTTTCTTGCTCGATATTATGCAAAACAGCATCCACTTTTTCTATTAAAACATCTAGACTTAAAGTGTCTAAACAAGCTACAGCAGTAGCTTGCACCCCTTGCAAAAATCGATCAATTTTGGGATCATAAGAAATTCCAATTATTGGTACTTGCATAACCGCGGCAAATATTAGTGCATGCAACCGCACTCCAATTAATAAATCAAAGTTGCCAATCACCGACAAAAATTCTTCTGTACTATACAATTCTTCTAAAACTAACGCCCTTTGCTTATGTAGCATCAGATCGGCAATTTCTTGTGACACTTTCAAATCCTGAGGATAATGCATTGGTAAAAAAACTATTCGCGCATCATATTTTGTCACAGCATAATCAGCAACTTTAGCTAATACATACTTATAATTTTCTAATTTTAACCATTGTCTTACTGAAATTCCAATTACAGGCTTAGCCCCTTTAAAATTATATTTTTTTAAAATTCTTTGTCCTAAATCTTTACTAACAGCATGCATCGCAAAGACTGGATCAGCAGTAACAAACAATTGTTGCTGTTTTAAGCCCAAAGCCTTTAGTTCTAAAGCAGATCCTTCGTCACGCACGGTAATACAATCTGCTTGGTTACAAACCAAAGCTGTAATTTTCTTTGCCAAACTGCCTTGCAATGGGCCAATGCCTTGTCCGTATAGCATTACTTTTTTGCCTAAAATTTTTGCCATTTGAATAATCGACAAATAATAATACAAACTCCGTTCACTAGTTATATCTTGCAATAGGCTCCCACCGCCTGAAATAAGCAAGTCAGCTTTACAAAGTTGCTTTAAAATTTGCCAAAAACTAAACCTCGGAATTGCTTTTATATTATATGCTTTTGCAGTAACTTCTGGATTACCAGAGATAACCACAATCTCAATATCAGACTTTATATCTTTTAGTGAGGCTATAATGGCCGATAACATTGCCTCGTCTCCAGCATTGGCAAATCCATAATAGCCTGAAATCAATACCCTATTCATCGGTATTTAACTCACTTTCCAGTTTTTTTGCATAGGGGTAAATTATATTAAAAATAAAACTAACTAATACCGCGCAAACTATCCCTAATGCTAAGCCATCTAAAGCCCTAATCACCGACATAACAACTGGAGTTCGCATATGTGCAAATGTTTGCACTAAAGATCCTTGTCCAATAGTAGCCAAGCACACAAATATAAAAGTTAAAATTCGCGGATAAAATCTATAGCTCGCGATAGCTGCTAAAAAGAAAGCAACATGTCCGACCATAAATTCTTTTTCACGTGGACGGGCATACATTACTTCTTCTAAAAAAAGACGCAACTTGACTTCAATTGCTGGCACAGGTACACCAGCTGTATGTCCCGAACGACCAATAAAAACCCAAGCTACAAATAATAATATTCCCGCAACAACTAAGCTCTTCACATAAATTGGATAATTCAAAAATGTTTTTAATTGGCTCAATAAACCAGCAAATCCAGCTTTTGTACTCTTGTTATTAAACAAATTATGTTTATAAACATAATACAAGGCCACTAAAACAATTGGCATAATAAAAGTTAGCTTAACGCCGCGGTAGATATCTAATTCCAAAAAGAATCTCAAATCACTCAAGATAGCAGCCAAATACATACCGCCAATTAACGACAAGGTCACCGCTAAACTTAGTTGACCACTAGCATTTAATAAAATCCTAGCAAAACTTTTTAACGGTTGTTGTGTTTTATCCCAAATGGTTATAATATACAACATGCTCAGAGTTGGAAAAACTACAGCGCTAGCAAATGCAATCAGTTGTCGCACGCTAGTACCATTAGTTATCAACAACAAAGCACTTAATATCACCGTCAATATCAGGGCCAGTAAATTTTGTCTATAATAAGAAAACTGCCAATAACAGCTTAAATACAACACACAAGCGGCTACAGCACCTGCAATTATCGGAATCAACAACAATTTACTAGGAAAAAACTCACTAAAAACGCCCGCCTTGTTTAAAGCAAAACCACGCGCTTGAACCTTTTGAGCAATTTGATCTATGTAATCAAGGTTCATTGCATATAAATCTTGATCTAACTCTGCTTGTTCAAAGGTTTTCAAAAAATTCACTCTAATATTTCGTTCTTCATCAGTCAAAGCAAATCTGCGTACCGCTTCTTTTACTGAAATTTTCTTTTGTTCAGCAGGATCAATAACATATAGCCTAGCTACATTATAATCTAGCATTTTTGCTAATTTTTCGATCCCCGCCATTGGTGCAAATTGCAACTGAACAATATGTTCTGTCATAGCCAAGGTAATATGGCGTTCTTTTAATTTTTGCGCTGTTAACTCTAACTCAGCTTCAGCTCCCAAAGATTGTTTCCCCGAAAATAACATCGAAGTAACTGGCACTTTAGCGGCATCTAGGCGTGCAAAAACGTGATTTATATTTTCTTTGTTCACGTTTTGATAGTTAGTTGGCCTTACGGTTAAATAAAAACCAGCTTGTACTACTGCTTGCATTTCTTGAGTTGAAAAGCCCAAGTGCTGTTCAATAATACTCTTATAGTCACCAGCAATAAACAATACTGGTTTTTGTCCATCTGCAATTATTTTGCTTTTTGCAAATCTTTGTTGTACGTCTGCTACTAGTTCTTGCCAGTGAACACCCTGTTCACCGATAACATAAACACCAGTTTCCGACAATTGTTCCTTAGTTAAGTTCTTTGCCCAAGGCAAGCGTGCATCTAAATCTAAGCGTTGCCAATTTGCAACTTCGCCATTACTTAAAACACTTACTGTGCCTTTGGCTACTAATTTTTCTAAAGTTGTTTCATAAACCGCTAAACTAGTAATACCCTTAGCTTTGAAATCAGCCAAAGTCTCTCTAGAGCTATGACCAGTATTTGCAGCTAATTTTAGCAGGTCTTCATATTCCATAAGCATTTCAACTTGATTGTTAGCCTGCTCAACTTTATGACGCTGAAAATTTATCAGCAATGCGCAAGCCAAGCCTGCAATAATTAATACATATAAAAATATGTTCTGTTTTTTTAATTGCAAGAACCTCTCCACCTATCCCTTGCGCAAATATGCTTGTATGAAAATATCTAAATCACCATCCATGACTGCTTGAGAGTTTCCTGTTTCTGCGCCTGTACGATGATCTTTAACTAAATTATAGGGATGAAAAACATAACTGCGAATTTGACTTCCCCACTCTATAGCTTGATATTCTCCGGCAATACCGTCGCGAATTTTAGCTTGTTTTTCTAATTCCAATTCAAATAACCTTGCTCTAAGTAAGCGCATACAGCGTTCTCTATTTTGAATCTGGGAACGTTCACTCTGACATTGCACTACAACTCCCGTGGGTATATGTGTGATCCGTACCGCAGAATCCGTTTTATTGATATGCTGTCCACCTGCTCCACTAGCTCGATAAGTATCAATACGCAAATCAGCACTATTAATAACAACTTCAATATTGTCCGCTACCTCTGGCATCACATCCACAGCCGCAAAAGAAGTGTGTCGTCTAGCATTAGCATCAAATGGAGAAATACGCACTAACCGATGCACACCTTTTTCCGACTTTAGATAGCCGTAGGCATTATAGCCATTAATCTGCAAAGTTGCACTTTTAACACCAGCTTCATCGCCGGCCAAATAGTCTAATAATTCCAATTTAAAACCAGCTCGTTCAGCATAGCGTCCATACATTCGCAACAACATTTGTACCCAATCTTGAGCCTCGGTTCCGCCTGCTCCTGCATGTAAAGTAATGATTGCATTACTCTTATCGTACTCACCCTTAAGCAAAGTGGCCAACTCTAAATTATGCAAATCACTTTGCAAACTCTCTACCTCACAAGCTATTTCCTTACCTAGTTCTTGATCATCTTCTTCTAGCGCCATTGCTAATAAAACATTGGCATCTTCTAAGCGATTTTCCAACTTAGCAAATAGGTCAACGCTGCTTTTTAGAGCATTTAATTCTTGAGCAATTTTCTGGGCCTTTTCTACTTCATCCCAAAAATCTTGTCGGCCCATTTCATATTCTAGCTGCTCTATTCGCTCTATTTTGCTAGCAATTTCAAAGAGACCTCCTAAGTTGCTTGGCTTTATTACTTAAGCTAACTAATTCTAATTTATAATCATCTAATAACACTTGCTCCACCTAACCAAATTTATTTGTTTTTTCCACAGCAGTTTTTATATTTTCTGCCACTTTTGCAGGGACAATCATCATTTCGCCCAATATCATGTTTATTAACTATTGGTTTTTTTTTAATTTCTTCTTGAGATTCACCATGTACTGTTTCTGCTTCAGCTAAGTGATCTTCTAATTGCGGCTGGCTGAAAAAATTAATTTTATATAGATACTTAACAATGTCATCTTGGATAGCATCTATCATGGCTTGAAACATATCATAAGCTTCAAATTTATATTCCACCAAAGGATCTTTTTGTCCGTAGGCTCTAAGTCCAATGCCTTCACGCAACATATCCATCGCATCTAGATGTTCCATCCACTTTTGATCCACAATCTTTAACATAATTACTTTTTCTAATTCACGCATGGTTGCTTCGCCCAAGGCATTTTCGCGCTCTTGATAATTATCATCAGCAACTTGCTGCAAAAATTCACCAAGCTCTTCACGGCTATATTTACCTAAGTCTTCAGGGGTGTACTTACCAGTAGGCATGTAATATTCTTCAGCATAAGCAATCATCGCTACCAAATCCCAATCTTCGGGATAAACTTCTTTAGGAGCATACATTTCCACGGTCCGCTCTACGACTTTACTAATCATGCCACTAATATTTTCTGGAAGATTTTCTTCTCTTAAAATTTTCTTACGTTGTGCGTAGATTACTTCCCGTTGTTGATTCATAACATCATCATATTCCAAAACATATTTCCGAATACTAAAGTTATGTGCCTCTACTTTCTTTTGTGCCTGCTCAATAGATTTCGTAACTAAACCATGTTCGATTGGGTCATCTTCTTCCATCCCCAATTTTTCCATGATGTTAGAGATACTATCTGAGCCAAATAAACGCATCAAATCATCCTCTAAAGATAAATAGAAACGAGTTGAGCCAGGGTCGCCTTGACGTGCCGCTCTACCCCGCAATTGATTATCAATCCGACGACTTTCATGGCGTTCCGTACCTACAATATGTAAGCCCCCAAGCTCTACTACACCTTCACCTAGTACAATGTCAGTCCCACGACCAGCCATGTTAGTGGCAATGGTAACCGCTCCTTTTTGACCGGCTTTAGCAATAATTTCCGCTTCTTTTTCATGATGTTTAGCATTTAATACTGCATGTGGTACGCCTTGCTTTTTTAACATATTAGAAAGATTTTCAGATTGCTCAATAGAAGTAGTGCCCACCAATACTGGTTGCCCTTTTGCATGTAATTCCGTAATTTCATTAATCGCTGCTTTATATTTAGCACGTTTATTTTTATAAACAACATCTGGCAAATCTTTACGCATCGAAGGTTTATTCGTAGGAATTACTAAAACATCTACGCCATAAATATTTTGAAATTCTTGTTCTTCTGTTTTTGCTGTACCAGTCATCCCGCCTAATTTATCATACATTCTAAAGTAGTTTTGAAAAGTAATTGCCGCCAAAGTTTGGCTTTCGCGTTCAACAACTACACCTTCCTTAGCTTCAATAGATTGATGTAATCCATCTGAATAACGACGACCAAACATCATCCGGCCTGTAAATTCATCAATTATTACAATTTCACCATCTTTTACAACATAATCACGATCTCTACGCATTAATTCTTTAGCCCGTAAAGCCTGATTAAACAGATGCGAAACTTCAATGTTTTCACCATCAAACATATTGGTAATATTCATCATTTTTTCAACTTTAGCTATCCCGCTTTCCGTTGGCGCTACGGTTTTAGCTTTTTCATCTATTTTATAATCTTCTTCAATAGTTAATTTTTTTACAACTTCAGCTAAAACATTATATAAGCCCGTAGAGCGTTCCCCTGGACCAGAGATTATCAATGGTGTTCTCGCTTCATCTATTAAAATACTATCCACTTCATCAACAATCGCAAAATTCAAAGGTCTTTGTACCATTTGTTCTGGATAAATAACCATGTTATCTCTTAAATAGTCAAAACCAAATTCATTATTAGTTCCATAAGTAATATCAGCATTGTAAGCAGCTTTACGTTCTGGAAAATCCATTCCTTGCATAATTAAGCCCACATTCATACCTAAAAATTTATGTAACTTACCCATCCAATTGCTATCACGTTTAGCTAGATAATCATTTACCGTAACTACATGCACGCCTTTACCTGAAAGTGCGTTTAAATAAGCAGCTAAAGTGGATACTAAAGTTTTACCCTCACCAGTTCGCATTTCTGCAATTTTACCTTCGTGTAAAGCAATACCACCAATAAGTTGTACATCAAAATGGCGCATCCCTAAAACACGTTTTGAAGCTTCTCGAACTACTGCAAACGCCTCAGGCAACAACTCATCTAAAGTTTCACCTTTTTCTAAGCGCCACTTGAAATCATCAGTTTTTGCAATAAGCTTTGCATCTGTAAGATTAATCATATCTTGCTCAAGAGCATTTATTTTATCTACGTAAACTTGCATTCTCTTTAATTCTTTTTCATTAGAGTCGCCAAATAATTTCTTTAAAAAACCGAGCAAAAAAACCACTCCTCATCATCTTTATCTATTGTTTAACTCTCGTAAAAACAGCTATTTTTCAATAGTTTGCTAATTATTTATTGTAACAGAAAGGTCTGTAAAAGTCAAAAACAAAGCAAGCCTAATCTTCCTGTACTAAAGATTATTTAGGCTTTTATTCATACAAAAAAACTCGCCCAATTAGTATCTTTATGATTTCTAACGGGCGAGTAATTTTTTTATTTACTTTTTAATATCAGGTTGGATTAAACCATAATTTCCATCGTGACGTTTATAAACAATTCCCATACTATCATCTTCCGCATCAATATATACAAAGAAGGAATGATTAAGCAAGTTCATTTGCATAATTGCCTCTTCAATAGACATTGGTTTAATTGGAAAACGTTTGCTTCGCACTACTTTAAACTCTTCATTATCTGCTTCTTCTTGTTTAGAAGGAACCACTAACTCACTTTTAAAACTAGCACTATCTCTAAAGCGTCTAGTTAATTTAGTTTTATGTTTAGATATTTGTTTTTCAATTTTTTCCACTACCAAATCAATCGCTTCATACATATCCTTAGTGCCTTCTTCAGCTCTAAGTAAAACATAACCAGCATTAACAGTTAGTTCAACAATTTGTTTATTTTTCTCTACTTTTAATAAAGCACTAATATCCTTGATATCTGAAAAATATCTTGTAACCTTACTAACGCGTTTTTCTACATAATCTTTTAAAGCAGGAGTAATTTCAATGTTTCTACCTTTAACGTTTACCATCATAAGTCACACATCCTCTCTGGATAGTTAGTGTTGAAATCAGTTAATAATTTTAGATTACAACTTCTATTAATGATAGTATTCTACACCAAAAGCAAAAATCCTTTTTTATTTATTTTTTGTAATAAAAGTTTTTAATTTGACACTAATTTTCAGTAATTTCTTTATTACTTAGCTAGCAAAGATTTAGTTATTCCTAGATACTCGAAAATTTTAAACACCAAGCTCATAACTATCGCAACCACAGTAGCTAAAGCCATTCCCTGTAAAGCTACAGTACCAATGGTTAATTTAGCGCCACTAACACCCACCGTCAAAATTATCGCCGTTAAAACTAAGTTTTGTGTTTTACTATAATCAACTTTACTATCTACTAACATTCTAATTCCCGAAGCTGCAATAACTCCAAATAACAAGATACAAATACCGCCCATTACAGGTGTAGGAATACCTCTAATTAATTCTGAAAGTTTACCCACAAACGAAAGAATAATCGCAAATACAGCTGCCCCACCAATAATCCAAACACTATAAACTTTTGTTATTGCCATTACTCCAATGTTTTCTCCATAAGTAGTATTAGGAGTAGCTCCAAAAAATCCTGAAAACACATTAGAAACTCCATCGGCAAACAAAGAGCGTGCTAACCCTGGTTGTTTCATTAGGTCCCGCCCGATAATATTACCTGTTACAACTAAATGACTAATATGTTCAGCCAGAACAACCAAAGTAGCTGGCAAAATAATTATAATTGCTTGTAAATTAAATTCCGGTACATGAAACACGGGCATTTTAAACCAAGGGGCAGCATAAACCGGTGCTAAATCAACTAGTCCCAAACTAAAAGATAATATATAGCCAAAAATAACAGCTAACAACACTGGAATTATTGCTAAGAATCCTCTAAAAGCTACGGAACTAATAACAGCTACAGCTAAAGTTGCCAAAGAAACAGTTATTGCTTTAGGATCAGCGATTTCAGCAGTCAAGCCAGCCATAGAAGCAGCTACTGGTGCTAACTCTAAACCAATAACAGCAGCTATCGCCCCCATTGCTGCCGGCGGGAAAAGAACATTAATCCAATTAGTTCCTACCAATCTAATCAATAGCGCTAGCAGACAAAAAGTTAAGCCAAAAGCAATAAATCCCGATTGCGCAGCTGCATAACCATAAACTGGTATTATCGCTAACACTGGTGAAATAAACGCAAAGCTAGAACCTAAATAAGAAGGGATTTTTCCTTTAGTTAGCAAAATATACAACAATGTTCCGATTCCATTAATCATTAAACAGATTGCAGGATCAATTTTAAATAAAAATGGTACTAAAACAGTTGCCCCAAACATCGCAAACAGATGCTGTAAACTAAGGGGAATTGCCTTTAATAAAGCTGGACGGTCTTCAACTTGAATAATATTGTTTTGCACGGCTCTCACTCCTAAAAATTTAATTTTAAACTATCCTTAAAAACGGCAAAATAAAAGCCCTTCAAAGTCTTAGCGACCTCAAAGGGAATTGAAATTTAAATACAACTATAAAAAATTAATTTCAACACCTTTTTAGCCTCTCAGTGCTAAATTTAAAGGATAATAGTTTTACACAAAAATAATACCACAATAACAATAAAATTTCTAGTTTTATTTTACAAATTCCCAAAAAATATTTATTTCAGAATTCTACACAAAACTATTCAAATATGATAGTATTTTAGATAGATGCCTGTATTATTTTACAGGCGAATGATAATTTGGGAGGGATAAACAATGAAATTAGCCGATTGCATTCAAACTGCCGACTGGAAAGCAGAAAAACACGTACCTGCTATTACCGTACCTGCGGAGATTAAAGCAGGAGAATTTTTCACTGTTCAAGCTTGTGTAGGTAAGGATATTGCACATCCTAACACTTTAGAACATAATATCCAATGGGTTCAATTATTTTTCAAACCTGAAGGAGGTAAATTTGCAATTGAGTTAGGTAAAGCTGTATTTACAGCTCATGGCGAAAGCGATACCTTCACTAATCCTTGTCTTTGTCTAAATACCAAAATAAACACTAACGGTACTTTTATTGCCCTTAGTTATTGTAATATTCATGGTCTTTGGGAAGACAGTGTAGAAGTAAAAGTTCTTTAATTTCATAAACTAATAGGCTACTTTCTGTTTCTTGGAAGTAGCCTATTTTCAACAGTAAATATACATAATAATTTTTCATTATCCAAGCAAACAATAGCTTTTTTTATTGTCTACGATTCGCAAAAAGTGTATACTATAAACATACTTCTAAACAGATTTGCGAATTTTTGTGTTCTTTTTGAAGTAAATAAATAACTACGAGTTATTTTAAATTTAACCAATATTTTTAGGAGGGTTTATAATTATGACAATCAGTATCGCTGCTCCCCATGCCAAAGGAAAATTTGCCCAAGATAAAATTTTTGGTGCAAGTGCTGCTGCTAATAAAGCTGCCGCCCAATTTGGTAAAGAAAATGTAACTAATGCTACAATTGGAGCAATTTTAGATGAAAACGAAGTATTAGTTTGCTTACCAACAGTAGAAGAAACTTATAGAAAACTTTCTACTAATGACCTAATAGCTTATGCACCAATTGCTGGTCTACCTGCCTATTTAGAAAGTGTAAAAGTAGCTGCCTTCGGCAAATCTATTCCTGAAGGTCATATTTCGGCAGTAGCAACTTCTGGCGGTTCTGGTGCTTTGCATCATGTGGTTTGGAATTATACCTCTGAAGGAGATACTATTTTAACTTCTGACTGGTATTGGGGTCCTTATAACGTTTTTTGCAAAGATATGTTACGCAAGCTTGATACATATCAAATGTTAGATGATAACTTGCAGTATAATCTCCCAGCTTTAAAAGCTAAAGTAGCTACAATTTTAGAAAAACAAGATAGTTTAGTATTAATAATCAATACTCCTGCACATAATCCAACTGGTTATAGTCTGAGCGACCATGACTGGGATGGCGTTTTAAATATTTTAAAAGAACAAGCAGCTAAAGGTAAAAACATCATCTTAACTGTGGATGTGGCTTATCTTGATTTTGCTGGTGAAAAAGAAGAAGTGCGTAAATTCTTCAAGAAATTTTCTAACCTACCTTCTAATATCTTAGTGCTTGTACCTTACAGTATGTCTAAAGGCTTTACCCTTTATGGACAACGCACTGGCGCGCTACTAGCTATTTCTTCTAGCGCTGAAGTAATCAAAGAATTCGACGATATTAACCAATTTACGAGTCGTGCTACTTGGTCAAATATCAATCGCCCTTGTATGACAACATTGGCTACAATTTACAATGATCCTAAACTACTTGCTGCAGTAGAAAAAGAGCGGGCTGATTACTATCAAATGATTAAAGCTCGCGCTGATTTATTCACCGCTGAAGCTAAAGAAGCTGGATTGTTGATGTTACCATACGTAGCTGGTTTCTTCTTATCAATTCCAACTGATAATTCCGATGCTGTTTGTGATAAATTACACGAAGATAATATTTTCGCAGTACCACTAGCACGCGGAGTTAGAGTTGCCGTTTGTGCTGTACCTTTAAATAAAATAAAAGGTATGGCCAGCAAAATTAAAAAAGCTATTGATTCTCTTGCTTAATTAATTCACTCACATTTTTATAAAAAATTTAGGCTACTTTTAAAATATGCTCGTCCCCTAACTCAAGGGAACACTAATTTAAAAGTAGCCTTTTTAACAAATTGGAGGTTGGCTATTTATGAATAATATAACCGTTCTTATTAACAAAACGTTTACCCGTACTATCACTAGCCAAACTAGTCTCTTAGAACTTAGTCAAGAATTTTCTTCAAGTTTTTCTACTCCTATTGTTGCCGCTATTGTCAATGGCGAAGAAAAAAGTCTTCATTTTAAACTTGACACCGACCAAACAGCAATTAGTTTTTTAGAACTGCAAACACCAATTGGCATGCGCATCTATTCGCGCAGCTTAATTATGCTTTTACAAATTGCCCTCAAGCAATTAAAATATAATTTAAACTTCTCGGCTAAACATAATCTCGGGGATGCCATTTATTGTGAACTAGCTCCTGAAATTGAAATAACAGCTAATTTTATCGCCCAGTTGAAAGAAAAAATGTTAGAAATTGTAGCTTCCAATACCGCTATTGAATATAATCGAATGCCCAAACAAAAAGCTTGTGACTTATTTCACAAATTAAATCTTGAAAAAAATATCGGCTTAATAAAATATCTTAAACAAGATGAAATCACCTATTATAGCTGTCTAGGTATTTCTAACTACTTTTTTTCTCCCTTAGTTCCTTTTACTGGCATTTTGAAAATTTTTGATGTTTTAGCCTATCGTCAGGGAATTTTAATTCGCTACCCTAAGTACCACGCACCCACAGTACTTCAGCCTTATAAAAATCAAACTAAATTAGCTGATATTTTCGAAGAAGCTTCTAATTGGGCAAAACTAATTGAGTGTGATACAGTTTCAGATCTAAATAATAAAGTGGTTAGCCAAGAATTCAATGATATTATCAGTATTTCCGAGGCCTTGCATGAAAAGAAAATTGCCGAAATTGCTGATAAAATAAAAAGCGACAGCCTTCACAAGCGACTTATTCTTATTGCCGGTCCTTCTTCTTCTGGGAAAACAACTTTTACCAAACGACTAAATATACACTTGCGCGTTAATGGTCTAAAACCAGCAAATTTATCTATTGATGATTATTTTCTCAGTCGTTCTCATACACCACGCAAAAGCAATGGTGACTATGATTTTGAAAGTATTCATGCCATCGACTTAAAACTTTTCAATGAACATTTATGCCGCATTTTACGTGGCGAACGTGTGAAAATTCCAACCTTTAACTTTGTTTCTGGTTGCACAGAATATCGTGGTAATAGTATTCAGTTAGAACCAGGTCAACCTATCTTAGTAGAAGGAATTCATGCTCTTAATGAGCAGTTGACCGCTAGTATTGCCGCTGAATACAAACTTAAAATCTATGTTAGTGCCATAACAGGAATATCCCTAGATCCCTACAATCGTATTCGTACTACTGATTGTCGTCTGCTACGTCGCATTGTCCGCGATAGTCAATTTAGGGCCCATGATGCTCGGGAAACTCTGAGACTATGGCCTAGTGTGCGTGCTGGTGAAGAGGAAAATATTTTTCCTTACCAGGAAGATGCCGACATTATGTTTAATACTTCTTTACTCTATGAACTATTGGTAATTAAGCAGTATGCTACCGAACTCCTAAATCAAGTTACCAGCGAACAAGATGAATACTCCGAAGCTCGCCGCCTCTTAAATCTTTTAAATCATGTTTTAGAAATTGATAAATTTAACATCCCTGATAATTCTATTTTAAAGGAGTTTATTGGCTAAAATTTTTAAAAAGCCCTTGAAAATCTGGCGTTAATGCGACGTCAAATTTCAAAGGGCTTTTTTATTTATTATTAGTTTTTAAAAAGTTTATTTTTCTTAGCATTACTCATTCTCATGAATAACTGTTCCCCTGACAAGCCGCCCCGGTTTTAGAATTGACCGCTAAAGAAAAAGCCTATATCCAAAACCACGGCCCTGTAAAACTAGTTGTTGATCCAGATTGGTATCCCTACGAAGAACTTGATAAAAAATCTAATTATCGGGGCATTGCTCCAGACTTACTTAAACTTATTAGCGAACGTACCGGACTTATTTTTGAAGTCGTGCCTACTAAAAACTGGAATGAAACAATTCGTCTGGTGCAAGAAGGCAAGGCCGATGCGGTTAGTTTGTTGAACTCAACTAAAGATCGCCGCGAATGGTTGTTGTTTTCTAATGTCTATTATTCAGACCCCAATGTTCTAATTACGCGTGAAGAACACGACTATATTTCCGACCTTTCACGCTTTACTCAGGAAACAATGGTTTTGCCTACCGGTACTAGCATTGAAGAAAAACTCCGCAAAGATTATCCAAGTTTAAAAATTATCTTAGTCGAAAGCGAGCCCCAAGCAATACAAATGGTCAAAGAACGAAAAGCCGATATGACTTTGCGTTCCCTAAGTATGGCCGCTTATCATATTAATAAATACGGCTATTTCAATTTAAAAGTTGCTGGCGAAATGCCTAATTATGTTAACGATTTTAGAATTGGAATAACCAAACAAGACACTACTTTGCAAAATATCCTTAATAAGGGTATTGCTACAATCACGCCCCAAGAAGTTCAAGAAGCGATCAATCACCATATCTCTATAAAAATTCAAAAAGGCTTTGATTGCCATTTATTTTTCCTCGTACTTAGTGCTTGTTTTCTAATCTTTTTGGTTTCAGTTTTTTGGATGCGTAAGCTCTACAAAGTTAATAAAAAATTGCAACAACGTCAAGAAGAACTTACAGAATTAAGTAGCCAGCTCGCCGAAAGTGAATTTTTCTATAAATCAATTCTTCAGGCTTCGCCAGAGGCAATTATTGTTTCTGATACTGACGAAAAAATTATTATGGCTTCCCCCTCCACCAAAAACATCATTGATGTTACTTCGGTTGACAATTTAATCGGCAAATATTTAATTGACTTCATTGTTCCTACAGAACACGCTAAAGTCCAAGACAATATCAGCAAACTAAAAAATGCTGAACCTTTAGGCACCACCTTTTATCAACTTAATAACAGTTCTGCTGAAAAAATTTTTATCGAAGTTAATAGCCGAGTAATTACAAATCCCCAAGATGGGACTCATAAGATGATCTCCATCATCAGAAACGCCACGGAAAAAATAAATAATGAGCTCCTTTTACAGTATCGCGCCAACAAATATCAAGAACTCGTCTCTGATCTCGAGGCTCAAAACAAACTGCTCCATGAAAATATATCCATCGATAAAATGACCGGAATTAAAAATCGCTATTATTTCGAACAACGTGTACTCGAGGAAATAAAAATTGCTGATTATAATAAACAGCCTTTGGCTTTATTGCTTTTTGATATTGACAACTTTAAGAAAGTTAATGGTACCTATGGTCATGATATTGGCGATAAAATAATTATTCGGATTACCCAGACAACCACTAATATTATTCGCGCTACCGACCTCTTTGCACGTTGGGGTGGGGAAGAATTTGTAATCTTAATGCCCAAAACTTCACTAACTACAGCCAAAGAACGTGCCGAACAACTTAGACAAGCAATTGCAGAAATTCCTCACCCAGAAACAGGTTCTGTTACCATTAGTATCGGTGTCGCTGAATGGCAAGCAACCGAAATCCCCGCCAATTGGTTTAAACGTGCTGATAAAGCTTTGTATAGCGCCAAACATAATGGTCGAAATCGGGTTGAAGTAAGTACCAGTATTGAGACAGTTGACCCACTAAACTTGACTTGGAGTGATAGTTTTAATAGCGGGCACTCTAAAATTGACAAGCAACATCGTGAATTACTGGATATTTGCGTTATGATTATGAAAACCGCTCTCGAACCCAAAAAAGCTGAGAAACTTACGAGTATTTTTTCACAGCTAATAAAAAATGTCCAAGTACACTTTGAATCTGAAGAACAAGTACTGCGGGAAATTAATTATCCAGATTTAACAAAACACTGTGAATTACATCAAAAACTTTTACTTAAACTAGCTAATATTCTCAAAAACACACCCACTAATGAATTACTCTCACAGACAATTGTTGCTTTCATAATTAACGATGTGGTTATGGGCCATCTTTTACAAGAAGACATCAAATTTTTTCACATGTTTTAAAATATTTCACAGAAAAATTATTTTTTATTTTTACTCGGGATCTTGTCACCGCACGGAACGCCGACTTGACATTTTCCACAACCATAATAAGGAGCATAGCGTGCTTTGATTTCCTCTAAATATTGAGCACAAATTTGATGATTTTTGCCATTTTTTAAAGAAATTGCTTGAGCTGGACATTTTCTAATACAAGCGCCACACTCGCTACAATATTCATAAACATCTTGATAGTCTCGCCTATCTCGAGGAAGTTCCAACTCTGTTATTAAACTAGTAAATCTTCCTGCCATCCCTTGCGCTGTAATCAATCCCTTAGACAAACCAAACGTTCCCGCACCACAAACAAAAGCCACATGCCGCTCTGACCAATTGCTAGTATAAGCTACATCAGGATGTGCTGTTTGTGGATTAAACTTTGTCTTGGACCAAAACCGCTCATCTAGTGATGGTGCAACCGTTTTATAACCAAGCTCTAGCAATTCATCTCTTAGGTATGCAGTTAACTTGTCTATATAGACTTGACCTTCTAATCTTGCATGTAGCCATTCCTCAGCAGGCTCTTCAGCCATCGAGTTTGCTACTTTTACAGCTTTAGTAAAAGGTAAAAATATTGCAATAACAGTTTTAGCAGTAGGTAACCATTCTTTGGGACAGGTAAAATATTCCCCCATTCCTTGGTCGCTTTTTAGCACTTCAAACAAAGGATCTGTGGCACTGGCAATAAAGCAACTAGGTTGTTCAAACATTTTCAGACCTATGACTTCTGATTTTAAAGCTTTTTCTACTTTTATAAAGTTATCCTCAGAGTTATTAACAAATTCAGCTAAAATTCGCCTCACAAATTCTTTATCCACAATTTCACTCCTTATGCATTAAAAATTTCTTAAACTCAAATGAATATTACTATTTTACCAATATCTCAGTTTTAACATAATCATCCGCAACTAATATAATTTCTGAATTTTTATATTGTTTTTCAACTACATCTAATGCTTCTTCTGCATTATTTGCCTCTATTTTTACTACTTTAGTAAGAGTTTCTTTTATTTCAACAAAATATTTCATTTTACCTCCAAAGTTTTTGATAATAGCCATTACCTAAGAATTTAATCAACCCTAAATCTCTCAGTTCCTGTAATACACGGCTAACCGTCTGTAATGGTGTTTTAGCTTTAGGATATTTTTTCAATAAAAAGTCTTGGTAATATTTCAAATCTTCTCTTGTAAAAATATCCTTGTCTAATCTAACTATTAATGTCAAAACCAAATTTTTCCATCCCGAAAAATTATTTAGCAGATTATTACTGCCTATTTGAATAATATTTTCGATTTCTGTTGAATTATCTGCTTCAAATCTAGATAATTTTTCACTATGAAAATTAGGTAAAGTTAATAAAATTTCTTTTATTTTTAAAATATGCTTTTTTTCAACTATACCATTATTTTCATTTTTACAAATATCTTGGTAATCAGATACAACATTATTTACTATTTCTTTGTCATCAATAAATACACCATATTCAAGGTTGGCTTTCAAGCCAGCAGATGTTAAATTAGCCGAAGTAATAACACATTTTATATTATCAAAAATATATATTTTTGCATGCAAACGTTGTGCGTTTATAATTGGTAGATTTCTCTCTGCTAAAGCCTCTAACACTTCGATATCTAAGGCTCCCTTATATAAACTATTAAGATTAACATTAGTAATTAATGATAAATCAACACTTTTTTTCTTTAAAGAAAAAATATCATTTATTATATTCTTTTTTACAAAAGGTGAGCAAAGCTTTATACTCTCAGATGATTTTGCGCATAAATCTCTAAATTGATTGTAAAAATGTGTATTAATAATCTGCATCTACAACCTCCAATAAAATTAATTTTCCCCAAAAAAATATTTCATTTTTTTAATTATTTTTTGTTTACCTACTTAACCTTTACATTATCAATGATATTATACTTCAGAGTTACTGAACATACAATTAAGTGCTTGTTTAAAAATAGTATCTTTATTTTTTATAAATAATCTATTGAAAATCTTCGATTTAGACCATTACCTTAAATCGAGTAGGAGGCTACCCATTAGTTGAATAGCCGACCTCTCACACCACCGTACGTACCGTTCGGTATACGGCGGTTCAATAGTTTGAGTGCAATGCCTCGTATCTTTTAGCTATGTCATCATAGCCAATGGATGCGAGGTATTCGTTTGTTAATGACCTATGCAATATCCAACTATCGGCGATACGCCAGTAGCCGAGACGAGAATTTGCCCATTCCCAGGCTTTTCGTTTTGGTATTCCTAGCCGTTTGAGGTTTTCGAACCTCGCAGAAGGTTTCTTCCATTGCTTCCAGAAGATTTGTCTTATTCTTCTTCGTGTCCATTCGTTCAAAGTGTTTATCCTTGAACTCATATTTGCTATGGAATAATAACCTAGCCATCCTATCGTGTAATTCTTTATGCTTTTAAGAATTTCCGCTATCGGTTTGGCTTGTTTCCTGCTTGTTGTTAGTTGCCTGATTTTTGACTTGAATTTCTCTATTGGCTTACCATGAGGACGTATTCCCGTTCTTTTCCCTGTTTTATAGAGTGAGAATCCTAGAAATTTGAGTCTTAACGGACTTCCCGCTTTACTCTTTTCTTGGTTCACCTTGAGCTTTAGCTTATTCTCAAGGTATTTTGTGCAACTGGTCATAACTCGCTCGGCGGCTCTCTGGCTTTTGACGTAAATGTTACAGTCATCCGCATATCTTACGAATTTATGTCCTCTGCTTTCTAGCATTTGGTCAGATGCGGTAAGATATATGTTGCTTAACAGCGGTGATAGGTTGCCACCTTGTGGTGTCCCTTCCTGCATCTTATTAACTATGCCGTTTATCATTACGCCACTCTTTAGGAACTTGCGTATTAGACTTATTACAGCTTCCTCTTTTATTTCTTTTCGTAGCCTATTTATTAGAATGTCATGATTCACCGTGTCGAAATATTTTGCAAGGTCAATGTCTACTACTCTGACATATCCTTGTTTATAATATTCTTCGGCTTTCTTTATTGCTTGATATGCATTGCGCCCAGGTCGAAAACCATAGCTATTTTCGGAGAATAGTGGTTCAAATATCGGCTGTAGCACTTGTGCTACAGCCTGTTGTATCATGCGGTCTATTACCGTTGGTACTCCAAGGTTCCTCTTTCCTCCATCTTGTTTTGGTATTTCTACCCTTCTCACGGGTTTAGGTTTATACCAGCCACCTCGTATGCTTGCCAGCAATTCTTCCTTATGTTTCTTTAAATAGGATAACATTTCTTCTACTGTCATTCCGTCAATGCCAGGCGCTCCGCCGTTTCGTTTTACTCTTAGATAGGCTATATTGAGGTTATCTCTATGCAGTATTTCTTCGAGTAATTTGTTTGCACCGTCTTTCTCTGCGGTTTCAAGTGTCACCATGCTCCGCGCTCCATTATTACTCTTGGTTTCCAACATACCCTCATAACGGCAGCCGACCTTAGCCGTTTTCTGCTCTCTTAACATGGCTTCACCATCCTCTCGTTCAAAAAAACTACTATTGTTCAGTCCTTCCCGAAAAAAAACCTTCGGTACTATGACCTCTGCTGACTTCTTGCAATTTAGCCATACATCACTACATGGGTTCTTTGGGTGTCATGGGGTTGCCGATGTCCTTCGAAGCCTTGCAAGACCTCCCCCGTTAAGAACGATAACCTTCCCCTCATATATCTGCTACATTTACGGACAGTATTGGACTTTGTTTTGTGCAGCAAACTCGTCCACCCTGCAAATGCCTTATATGTAATTTCTATTCGTCAGACCGAGAGTTTGCATTAGGCTTACTTCAGACTCCACCTCACGATGGACGCCCTTGCCCTCTGCTAAGTTCCTACTGCCAAGCCTGTAGTGGACTTTCACCACCAAGTTATCGCCCATTCAGGGCAAACCGCAAAAAACAGGTAACCGATTTTCAAAAAATCAGTTACCTGTTTATCTTTTTATAATTTATGTTGCCATTTTGTTGCCAAGATGGATATCAAAACCCCGCAAAGCCCCATGGTTACAGGCTTTTTCGACTTAAAAATCTTATTCCCACTCGATTGTAGATGGTGGTTTGCTCGTTACATCATATACAATACGATTAACGCCTTTTACTTCATTTACTATTCTTCTCGATACAATATCTAAGACTTCATAAGGAATATGTGCCCAATCTGAAGTCATCCCGTCAGAACTTGTAACTGCTCTTAAAGCTACTGTATGGCAATAAGTCCGCTCATCACCCATTACACCTACAGAACGAATATTAGGCAGGCAAGCAAAGTATTGCCAAATTTTTCCTTCTAAACCAGCATTCGCAATTTCTTCACGGAAAATCGCATCTGCTTCACGTGTAATTTCTAATTTTTCTTCAGTAATTTCCCCTAATACCCGAATAGCAAGTCCTGGCCCTGGGAATGGTTGACGCCATACCAAATGATGTGGAATCCCAATTTCTTCACCTACTGCGCGCACTTCGTCTTTAAATAATTCGCGTAGCGGTTCAATTAATTCCAAATCCATATCTTCTGGCAAGCCACCTACATTATGATGACTTTTAATTGTTGCTGAAGTTTTTGTACCACTTTCGACAACATCTGGATAAATTGTGCCTTGAACTAAGAAATCAATTTTACCTAATTTATTAGATTCTTCTTCAAACACCCGAATAAATTCTTCGCCAATAATTTTACGTTTCCGTTCTGGATCAGAAACGCCTGCTAATTTACCTAAGAAACGCTCTTTAGCATCAACCCGAATCAAATTCATGTCAAATTGTTTTCTAAAAATCGTTTCAACTTGATCGCCTTCATCTTTTCTCAATAAACCATGGTCGACAAACACGCAAGTTAATTGTTTACCTACAGCTTTATGAACCAAAACCGCCGCTACTGATGAATCTACCCCACCAGATAAAGCACATAATACTTTTCTGTCACCAACATATTTTTTGATCTCTGCAATCTTTTCTTCTGCAAAAGACATCATATTCCAGTCGCCGCTTAAGCCGCAAATTTTAAATAAAAAGTTAGAAAGCATGGTTTTACCAAATGGTGTATGCTCTACTTCCGGATGAAATTGGACTCCATATAAGTTTTTCGCAACATTAGCCATAGCTGCAACAGGACATTGTTTTGTTGTTGACGTTATTTCAAAACCAGCTGGCACTCCAGAAACAAAATCCGTATGGCTCATCCAACACTCATTTTCTAGAGCAATACCTGCAAAAAGTTCACATTCTTGTAAAGTAAGTGCTGTTTTACCATATTCCCGAATAACCGCACTTTCTACTTTGCCGCCTAAAGTATGGGCCATAAACTGATGTCCATAGCAAATTCCTAAAACAGGTACATCTAATTCAAATACTTGTGGATCTGCTTTAGGAGTGTCTTCCCCATACACACTATTCGGTCCACCAGAAAACACTATACCTTTGGGATTTTTAGCTTTTATTTTATCTATGCTGTAATCATATGGAACTATTTCACAATAAACCCCACATTCTCT
Source organism: Succinispira mobilis DSM 6222 (assembly GCF_000384135.1). NCBI lineage: Bacteria > Bacillati > Bacillota > Negativicutes > Acidaminococcales > Acidaminococcaceae > Succinispira > Succinispira mobilis. The sequence goes on along the minus strand of NZ_KB913028.1, from coordinate 725,777 downwards.
AATTCTTCTAGCAATTAATTGACTATATTGTCCACCAAAGTCTAAAATTAGTACCATATCATGTTTTTTCACAGCCTCGTCTCCCTTTCTCTTTGCTAACCTTAATTAATTATAATGTCTTAGTATACATAAAGTAAAGACATTGTGCAAGCTTTTTCCTGCACAATGTCTTTGTTTTTTTCTTATTTTATTTGTTCAACTTCTAAGTCTTCTATTTCTTCCTCAACTTCATTGTTTTTCACATAAGCGAGGTATCGCTTAGTTTCCGCGACAACCACACCAGTCAACCCTAGCAAAGCAATCAAGTTTGGAATTGCCATCAAACCATTTACAATATCTGCCAATAACCAGATTGCCTCTAACTTCAAGAATGCTCCTGAAGCGATAAGACCAATAAATACAATTCGGTACGGCATAATGCTCTTTACTCCGAATAGGTACTCTATACAACGTTCGCCGTAATAGTTCCAACCCAAGATTGTAGTAAAGGCAAACAATATTAACCCAAAAGTTAATAAAGCTGTACCAGTTGCAGGAAAAGCACTAGCAAAAGCTGCTTGCGTCAAGGCTGCACCTTTTAAATCGCCTACCCAAACATCGCTTACTATCAAACACAACCCTGTCATGGTACAAATTATAATTGTGTCAATGAAAGTCCCAGTCATTGATACTAAACCTTGTTCTGCCGGCCATTTTGTTTTTGCCGCTGCTGCCGCAATTGGTGCCGAACCTAAGCCTGATTCATTAGAAAACACACCGCGCGCAATCCCATTACGCATTGCCATCATTACTGTAGCGCCCAAAAAACCACCTGTTGCTGCTGTAGTATTAAAGGCACTATCAATAACTAATTTTATCGCCCCTGGAACTTTATCCGCGTGGACTATTAATACGCCCATAGCTGTTACAACATATACTACTGCCATAAACGGAACTACCTTACTAGACACTTTAGCAATCGATTGTAAACCTCCGATTGTTACAGCTGCAACCAGTACTGTCAAGATAATTGCAGTTACATATTCTGGTACACCAAAAGCGCCTTTAGTAGCATCTACAATAGCATTTACTTGGGCAAAAGTCCCAATCCCAAAGTATGCAACTAGTACGCCGCTCGCTGCAAACATCACGGCTAGCGGACGATATTTTTTGCCTAATCCCTGTTCTATATAATACATCGGGCCACCAGCAACTTGTCCATTAGCATCCACCGAACGATATTTTATCGCTAATAGACCTTCGGCATATTTAGTCGCCATACCAAAAAATGCGGCCATCCACATCCAAAATAATGCCCCTGGTCCACCAGCTTTCATCGCAGTCGCTACTCCGACGATATTACCAGTACCTACTGTAGCGGCTAAAGCCGTGCACAAAGCTTGGAAACTGCTTATATCTCCTTTACCATCACTCTTCGCTGAAAAAATCAATTTTAAAGCTAAAGGTAAACGGATAATTTGCAACAAACTTAGTCTTAATGTTAGCCAAATACCTGTTCCTACCAAGAGTGCCAACAAAGGCGGCCCCCAAATAAAGTTGTCAATACTGTCCAATAATTGCATGAAATCCAAAATAAATCGCCTCTTTCCTATAAAATAAAAAAACCTGTTACAAGTTTAATTTAATAAACTTCGCAAACAGGAATAGAGAAAGAAAACATAGCACTAACACTACATTTAAATTTTACATTCTCTGTCCTTTTGCCTGAGAGATAAGGGCCTAAACCCGTGCACCTTCGGCGCCCTACTTAAAGGGGCTCTCCAGAGTTATGTCCATATACGGTTCCACCTTTTTCAAGGCACCTGAGAGTTTAAATCCTTCGGTAGACATCACTGCCATTCTCCCATATACTTCATCCATAATCATATTAACTTGTAAGATGTTTAGTATTATACACCCTCTTTTACAAAAAGACAATATGCAACCTAAAAAATATTTTATTTGTCATTATTTGCAAATTACTACGAGAAAAAAATTAATGGCAAGGCTGTTGTAAGTATACATTGCCTCGCCATTATATTTATTTATTTTTCTTCTTCAGTAGCCAGCATTAATTTTTCTGGTTTTACTAACTTCTCTACAATTACATCTATTCTATCAACTTTATATCCAGATATTGTTTCAACTTCTTCTTTTACTTTTTGACGAACAACATTTACTACTTCTGGAATACTTACGCCATAAACTATTGTCAGTTTTAATTCAAAAGCCACTGTCGCCACAAAACCAGCCTCAATGTCAGCTTCTGGTTTGTCTTTTTCACGATCGTTTTTCTTTACATGAATATGCGGGCTTAACCGTTGTGCTACGCTTTTCACTATTTGCCCTAAGGTATCTTTACTTTGGCTGTCTGTAACTACATTTTCAACCTTATTCATTGCCGTTTTGGCCAATTCCACAAATACTTCTTCACTTATTATCATTCGGCCTAATCCCATAATTTTCCCCTCCAATACATTTGACTTGAAATCGTTATTTTATTAACCCTTTCATGCTATATATTCGCTACTTTTTGTTAAAATCCTTTTATTTAAGCTTTTTTTTTGATAGAATTAAGCTGTTGTTAAGTAAGGAGGTCTTTTATGTTAAAACAGGCGCTTTGCATCTTTATTTTATTATCTTGTCTCTTGATTAATCAACCCGCAACTCTAGCCAGCCAACTGCTAAATGAACTATCTGAAGCAGAATTAATAGCTTTAGCTGCCGGTAATTGCAAGGCAACCTACTCCGATCGTGCTGCCGCAAGTCTATTTAACCTGAGTAAATATTACTCTCTTGATTTAGAGCCCTTTATCATTGAAAGTAAAATTCTCAATACAAACTTCATCTTTGCCCAACGCATAAACCCAGTAAAAAATACTAATTTCTATATCTTAGCTTTCCGCGGTTCTGAAAGTAAACAAGATTGGATTTTAAACTTCAAAACTGCCAAAGTCCCTTATCAAGTAGAAACTTCTCCAACTGATATTGCCGATAAACAAAACCAAGCTATGGTTCATAAAGGGTTCAATGAATATGCTAAATTAGCCCTAGAAGTAACTGACCAGCAAGGTAAAAAGCTTACTGATTTCCTAGTCGAGGATCCCAGCGCCCCCATCATAATAACTGGTCATAGCTTGGGTGGAGCCGTGGCTACTTTATATGCCAGTCGCCTTTTAGATTTAGGTGTACCTGCCGAGCGAATCCAAGTTATTACCTTTGGCGCTCCCGAGGTAGGCAATTCCGCTTACGCTAATAAATTTCAAGATCGTTTACCGCTACTACGAATCACTAGTAGCCAAGATCTCATACCCATAAGCTTAAATAAGTTTGTGGGCGGCTATAAAAATTTCGGAAAACATCTAGAGTACAAGGCCAAATTAACCAAATATAGCTATGCAGATCAACACAGTATGAGTTTCTATTTTAGTGAAAGCTTAAAAAGATATTATGACTTATATCAGCAAGCCCTAAATAGCAAGCTTTTAGCCCCTCCCACAAATAGTCAACTAACAGCAGATTATGCCTTAGTGGCCATCTATAACGACTATACAGCCGCATTAAAAAAAATCCCTGACTATCCCTATCTAAAACTTCTCTTAGATGACCAAATGCGCAAATTTGTCCCCAGTTATATCCTTTTAAATAACAATTTAACTGTATCTACAACTAATATTTATGAAATGTTACCCCAAATAAATAGTGTTGCTAAAACACATCAAGCAAGATATTTGCTAATAAATCAAGTAGATACAGCTTTAAATAGTGATACGGAAAAACGTTCCTTAATCTTTAGTTATGTATTATTGGATTTAAATACCAATCAAGTTTTAACCACAGCTACATATAGCAGTAGCCTAGCTTCTTATAACGGTATTTTGCAAACTTTAATTCAAACTTCGCAAAGTATCCCCAGTGTGCTAAAGCAATTTACTTTAAATTAAGCATTGCTAATTTTCAGTTGTTCTGCAATTTTAGCGCTAGCTGCATCTTCTATAATTTTACCCGCGGCTAAACAAATAGCTCGTGGGCAAAGCTGAACGGCAAAATCTAAATCATGCGTCACTATAATTTTAGTGACGCTTATTTTTTTTAAGTAATCCTGCAAAATTTTCCTAGATTTCAAATCTAAAAAAGCCGTCGGCTCGTCTAACAATAATATTTTAGGCTGCATAATCAAAACACAAGCTAAAGCGGCCATCCGCTGTTCTCCCCCCGAGAGTTCAAAAGAATTTTTACTCAAAAGTTTAGCAATCCCCATCTCTTGAGCTAATTCTGATACCCTTCTGGCTATTTCGTTTGCATCAACACCATTATTACGCAAGCCAAAGGCTAAGTCTTCATAAATAGTCGGCATAAACAATTGATTTTCTGGATTTTGAAAAACTAAACCAACCTGTTGCCTAACTTGAGCAATATTCTTTCGTTCTATTTTTATTTTATCAATAAAAATAGAACCTTGAACTGGTGTTAACAATCCCGTTAGCAAACCTAACAGTGTCGATTTACCCGAACCAGTATCTCCGAACAGAGCCACATTTTCTTGGTCTGCAACTGTTAAGTTTAAGTTATCTAATACTAAAACTCCCTTCGTATAGGCAAACTGCAAGTCTTTTATTGCTAGCATTATTAAGCCTCCTTTAATTTATACTCCAATAAAAAAATAAAATAAAACTTACAGTAATGCTTAGATAATTAAACCTACTCTCTACAGTAAAGCTATTTATATTACTAAACCCGCGACACAACATTGCTTGATATATTTGTATCGCTCTTTTATGACTTAATAAAAAGAGTTGTCCCAATAACAACGGATAATCCGGCCATAAAATAGTTTGCGTGTTACTCCGTAGTGCATAAGCTTCTAGCATTTTTATGCATTCATTAAGGATTACTTGTAAATAAGTTCCCAATAGCATAAGTTGCCAAATAAAAATTTCTGGGACGCGCAAGCGTAACAATCCTTGGTACAGTTCTAATTTTTTAGTTGTTACGGCTAACAAAGTAGTCGCACATACTGTTAGTATCGTTTTTAAAAGCAATGTAAGCCCAATTAAAACACTCTTATCAACTATAACTGTATTTAAAAACAATATTTGCTCTGTTTCTGCCCAATACCAACTAGCTAATCCAAGGCTACCCACAAATATTGAGCTCATCATTACTGGAATTAAAAATGTTTTTAGTGGTATCGTGCTTAGTCTAATTAAAAATATTAAATAGCAGGCAAAATACATTAATTTAGGCAATTCAAAATAATCTAGGGAAATAATAGCTAGAACAAAACCTATTGTAATTAACACCTTACTTGCCGCATCAAGATTGTGTACACTCGATTCAAGCTCTGTCAACTTTTTGATTGTAATTAATCTTTGTTGAATATTTCTTAATTTAAACATTAATATTTAATTATCCTTATTTAGTCGAAATAATTTCCCCGTAAATAATAATACTATAAAAGTTATACTAGCACCAACAAGTCCGGCAACACTAGTTCCTACTGTCTGCGGTTCGGTAAAATTATAGTCTGGCAAAAAACTAAATTTTTCTTGTAAAGCCGCTAATTTAGCATAAATTTCTCCTTGAGTTTCTAATTCTTGCCCACTAGTTATTTTATCTATCGACCATTCTAAACCATCAGGATATTCAGAGGCCATTAAAGAAAATCCCCCCGCTACTAAGATACTACTGAGGCCTATGATCATAATTACTTTTTTCATGCTAAATTGTTTTTCCACTACTAGATTGGGCACTAAAATATTAGGGCGTACTTGATAGATGTAATTTAAAACGGCTGCAGTAACTAACCCCTCTACTAGTCCGATTGCTAGGTGAATTGGTAACATAAGCGTCACAAAGTTTATAAATGGCAATTGGGTTTTTCCGGAAAGCATCGTCTGTAATACCACCATAAAGGCACCCATTTGCAAAGCTATTATTGCCCCTAAAATGCTAGATATATTTAAATTTCTTCGTTCATAACTTTTTTGTGTAAATTGCTTATAAATATAAGGATAGGCGATGTAACAAGGAAAAAATCCTAAGTTGAAAATATTACAGCCTAATGCCAATAAACCTCCATCTGCAAAAAACAAGGCTTGAATTATCAATATTGAACTCATTACAATAAAAGCCGCTTCTTTACCTAGTAATGCCGCTAGTAATAAACCTCCACCTAGATGACCGCTAGAACCAGTCCCAGGAATTGTAAAATTAATCATCTGCGCCGCAAAGATAAACGCTCCCATTATTCCCATCAAAGGAATTTTTTCTTCACTTAATTCTGCTTTAATTTTTCTACAATTTTTCACCAATAAAACCGCGCTTATACCAGTAAAACTTAGAGCCACCCCAGGTGACAGCAGCGCATCGGCCATATGCATAATAATCACACCTTTCACATAATTTAAAAACAGCCATGAAGGTAATAACCTTCATGGCTGTTCAAGTTATAAATTCACATATAACCTTTGTAATTTAAATAGGTTTTATTTAAATTAACTAGAGTCTTACAACTATCTATTTGTATATTTTTCAGCTAAAAGAGCTAAACTAGCTGCACCACGCACTAATGTTTCTTCATTGAAGTCAAATTTGCTGTTATGATGTCCCGCTTTCAATTCTGAACCAGCCATCATATAAACTGCTTTACCACCTTTTTCTTGTACCCGTTGCATAAAGTAAGAGCAATCTTCACTAGCTCCTAGACTAACTTCTTTAATTACACCTTCAGGTGCAAAGTAACCGCTGGCTAAAAGAATTTTTTGAATTTCTTCGCCCATTTCCCGGTCTAAAGAGCAAGAAGGTGCTCCACCCATTTCTTCTACTTCAACTTCCACATCATACATCATTGCTGCTGCTTGAATCATTCTTTTGGCTTCAACCATCATGTACTCGTTAATTTCGGTATTCGCACCGCGAGTCTCTAGCTTCACCACAGCAACATCTGGCAACACATTTCTACCGGTTCCAGCTTGTAGTACACCTACATTAATTCTTGATGCTCCTTGCCCATGACGAGCAATCGAGTGCATCGAAATACTAGCTTGAGCAGCTGCAAGTAGAGCATTTTTCCCTTCATGTGGTGCCGAACCAGCATGACTTGATAAGCCTTTAAATCTAGCATCTAATTTCGTCGTTGCTAAGAAACCATCGGTCATACAAACAATAGTATCATTACGATTGGCATTAAAGCCTACATGCATTCCAAATAAATAATCTACATCATCTACTATTCCACTGGCGACCATGGCTTTAGCACCACGCACACCCTCTTCCCCTGGTTGAAAAATTAATTTTATTGTACCTGCGTATAAATCCTTATTTTCGGCAATTAATTTAGCAATAGCCAACCCCATGGCCGTGTGTCCATCATGACCACAGGCGTGCATTACATTGGCATGTACAGAAGCAAATCCTTCTTGGTTAGGCTGATGTTGTGCATCTTTACTTTCTTCAACATCATTAGCGTCCATATCCACACGAATAGCTACTGTTTTGCCAGGCTTAGAAAACTTCATAACACCCATTACCCCTGTTTTCCCACCTTGCATTTTATCTACCCATTTAGGATCAGCGCCCTCTTTTAGAGCTCGTTCTTGGCATTTTTGTAAAGTAAGTGCATCGGGAACACCCATCATTTCTGAAGCCACAATTACCTGGTCACCAACCAAAACTTCAAATCCCAACTGCGTTAGCTCTTGAGCCACGATACTAGCTGTTCTAAATTCCGTCCAAGCTGATTCTGGATGTTTGTGTAGATCTCTACGTCTTGCGATAATTTCTTGTTTTAGTGCTTGTGCTTGAGTTAAAAGCTTTTCCATGCCAGTTCCTCCTAGTAAATTCACAAATTATTTTAATATATTAGTTAAGCTCAAATAGCAAAGTTGCCTCCGAACTTATAACTACGTTACCAGCTAAAACTTGACTACCTAAAGCACTGCTATCTAACATCATCTTATTCACTCGCATTTCTGCTTTTTGATAACTATCAGTATAGATATTAACTTCTAAGAGTCTACCTGCAATTCGACCATCAGCACTAGCCACAATATCCGCTTTTTTACGGCCATTTTCTATTGCCAATTTAAGTAACTGATCTTTTAATTCTTCTGCACCCTCATAGGTAAAATTAATTCCAAGAATTTGATTTGCGCCTGATTCTAGTGCTTTATCCAACACTATTCCAGCTTTATCAATATCTCGTACTTTTATTACTAAATTGTTTTCTAAAGTATAGCCTCTAAAGCTATTTTTGTCTTCTTTGTTATAATTAAGATTAAAGTCACTAGTTTGCATATCTGACTTGCTTACACCTAAAGTAAGCATTTCTTGCACAAGATTCTGCATAACTAAATTTGCCTTATCCTGTGCTATTTGCAATTTAGAATCCTGCACCCTGATACCTACAGTAATTACTGCTGTATTTGCCTGTACTGCTTGTTCTACTCTAGAACGTACACTAATTGTATTAACTTGATTTGCTTCTCTGGCTTCGGCTGAACCTAAGTTCATCATAAAAGTTACTGTCAAAATCATAAACAAATATTTTTTTAATAATTTATACATAAATAAACCTCCTTACCAACCCTTTTTTCCACGCCAAAAGTCCGCTTGAAATACCACTAATAAAGTAAAAAATTCTAAACGTCCTAATAACATACACCAAGATAAAATAAATTTAGCGGATTCAGGCAATTGTCCGGCATTACTCGATGGTCCAACTACGCCAAATCCTAAACCAACGTTCCCCAGTGTCGATAAAGTAGCACTTAATGCATTGTTAAAATCTAACCCACAGGCTGTAACTAACAGTACAGATACTGCAACTGTCAACATATATAATGCGAAAAATTGCGAAACACTATTTAACACACTACTTTCTAAAATTCGATTGTCTAGCTTTATCGTCATAATCATCCGCGGATGCAAAGTCCGCTTAATTTCTGCCCAAATTTGCTTACAAACAATCACAACACGTATTATCTTTAAGCCCCCAGCAGTTGAACCAGCGCAACCACCTAAAAACATCAAAATTACTAACACTGTTTTTGATAGTTCTGGCCAAACTTCAAAGTTAGCAGATGCAAACCCTGTCCCCGTAAGAAAAGATACTACCTGAAATATTGTATCACGAAAATAAGTAATATTAAACATGTAATTTTCTACTACAAAAATATCGGCTGTCACAATCGCTATTGCTCCCAGCAAAATTCCAATATAAGTCTTAAATTCTGTATTATGCCAAAGAACCTTAAAGCCCTTACGCCAAACATGCATATATAAATTAAAATTTCCGCCCGCAATCGTCATGAACAGCGCAATTATAAGTTCTGCCTGCCAACTACCAAAATGGCTAACACTAGAATCTTTTGTTGAAAAACCGCCACAAGCCATACTTGACATTGAGTGATTTACCGCATCAAACAGACTCATCCCCGTAAATAGCAGCAGCACAATTTCAGCCAAAGTTAAACAACTATAAATTATCCATAACCTTATTGCTGTATCTTTCAACCTGGGCACTAAACGCTCCGTCGTAGGTCCAGAAGCCTCTGCTTTAACTAAATTTATCACACCTACGCCCATATGCGGTAAAACCGCCACAAACATCATAATTATGCCCACGCCACCAATCCAATGCATAATACTACGCCATAATAAGATCGAACGGGGCATTTCCCCTAAATTACCAATAACAGTCGCACCCGTAGTCGTCAAACCTGACACAGACTCAAACCAGGCACTTATCAAGGTTGGCGTTGCCCCATAAATGTATAAGGGCATTGCCCCAAATATTGTAGCTAAAAACCAAATTCCCAATACAATTGTATACCCTTCGCGAATACCGATACTCTTATCCCCAGCAACTTTCAAGCGAGCTAATATTTTACCTAATAAAAAAGTTACTAGAACTGTTATTGTAAAAGCTTTAACACCTTTATCGGTATCATAAATTCCCATCATTAGTGCTGTAGTTAAAATTAAAGCATAGCCTTGCAAAAACTTGCCTAAACTTTGCCCTACAAAATGCCAATTCATACCTACTATCTCCTACCTTTAAATATCACTAGAACTTTTTTGGCAACATTATGCAATGCAAAAACAACTATTCGGTCACCATTTAGCAGGTAATCTTCACCCGTTGGAACAATAACCTCTCCATTTCTAATTATCGCACCTACTAGACATTCGGTAAACATATCAATGTTCTTAAGTTGCTTATCAATAACAGGGCTATCTTCAGTTAATAAAATTTCCATTGCCTCCGCTTGATCACCTTCAATTAAAGACATCGATAAAATATCATCACTACGCGCCATCCGCAGTATTGTCCCAGCAGTGATTAATTGTGGCGTAAAAGTTACATCTATCCCAATTTGTTCCATTATGGGAATATATTCAACTCTGCCAACCTTAGCAAAAGTTCTCTCTGCGCCAAGATTTTTGGTCAATAAGGCTGCTAACATGTTTAATTTATCATCTTCCGTTAAACAAATTACCGCATCTGCTTGCGCAATTCCCTCTTCCACTAACAATTCTTTATCAGTAGCATCTCCAAAGAGAACCATACTCTTCGATAATTGTCCGGCAACTAATTCACATCTTATTTTATCACTATCGATAATTTTTAAATCAAATCCCGCATTTTCTAACATTACAGCTAAATATCGTCCCACTCGCCCCGCTCCAATAATGAATACTTTTTTCAACTTTGTGGAGCGTGTTGTTATAAAATTTTGCTCAAAATCCTTTACTGTTTCCGTTTCCCCTAGAAAAAAAACATGGTCTGAAGCTTTTAAAATATCTTGGCCGCGTGGAATAATCATTTTGTTATTGCGCAAAATTCCCGCAACTAAAATATGTTTAGGTAAAACCAAATCTTGCAAAGGAATTTCAATAATTTTAGAAGTAGGACGCATTTTTACTTCTAACATTCGCACCTTTCCATCGGCAAAATCCTCAATATCTAAACTAGAAGGAGTACTCAAAATTTTATTGATTTCTAAGGCTGTTACCAACTCTGGATTTATAACAACATCAATACCCAAAGTTTTACTGATAGAGATATCTCCTTGTTGGGCATAATCTTCATTGCGTATCCGTGCAATAGTTCTACTTACTCCTAGTCGCTTAGCCGTCATACACGCAATCATATTTACTTCATCACTCGCCGTAACTGCGATTAGCATACCAGCATCTTTCACTCCAGCTTCAAGTAAATTAACTGCACTAGCTCCATTGCCGCCTAAAGTCATTACATCTAAATTGTTTTGTACAATATCGCGGCGTTCTTCATTTTCTTCAATTACCACGACATCATTATTATCTTCCGCCAAATGTCTTGCTAGAGCATAACCAACTTTACCAGCACCTACTATTATAATTCTCATTTCCATCCATCCATTTACAATTTCTTATTTTCTACAAATCACTAATTTGACGCCAACTTGAACGTGGTGATAGCGAAACACAAGTCAATTTAGCTCCATCGGGCATACAGCTACGTTTAAATTGATTACGATAAAACCGTTTAAAATAATTTTCTAAAGCTAATTCAATTTCTTTAGCTGAATACAGCTCAGCAAAAGTTAAATAAGTCATATGTGTAATTTTTTCGCGTGAAAAATTATGTTGCAAATGGTAATGTAAAATATAATCAATTACTTCATAATTTCCGACAATTTCTTCGGTCGCCTGTACTTGTGTATCCTCAGTTTTCAACAATTCTGGACTTATTACTGTATCCACAATTTCCATCAACAATTGTTTTAAAATACTGGCTTTTTGCTCAGCATACCACGAAACCAATAATCTTACCAAAGTCTTGGGGATACTAGCGTTAACATTATACATACTTAAATGATCCCCACCATAAGTGCAAAAACCTAGCGCTATTTCTGATAAATCTGCTGTCCCTAATAAAATTCCTTGGCATTTATTAGCCAAATTCAATAAAATTTGTGTCCTTTGACGAGCTTGAACATTTTCGTAAGTTATATCGTTTATCTCAGTATGTTCTAACAATTGTAATTGTGCTTCACAAATTTTAGCAATATCAATAACTTGTATTTGTAGACCTAACCCTTCCGCTAGCCTAACAGCATTACTTTTAGTTTGCGAACTGGTTCCAAATCCAGGCATAGTTACTAGCTTTAGTTGCAATTTAGGATCTTCTTGAACCAAACTATGAGCGACTAAAGTTGTTAAAGTGGAATCCAATCCCCCAGATAAGCCTATGATCATACACTTAGTATCTACTGCTCTCAATCGACGTTTTAAACTAATCTTCTGTAATTCAAATAACTCCTGTAAAGCATTATTTTTATCCACCCATTTGGGCAAAAACGGCTGTTTTTCGCTATAACGACCTACACCTTCATTAATATCAATAATTTGCATCTCAAAGTGTATCAAAGTGTATTCGGGAAGTTTCAGCAATTTATTTTGAAAAGCAGTCTTGGTTCTTCTGAAATTATGAACTGCTTCTAAATCAATTTGTGCATATATAATTTCTTGATCATAGTCAGCTTCAACCAAGATTTCTCCTAGTTCTACAATAGCCTTGTAGTCTGAATAAACAACATCCATAGTCGATTCTCCCCGACCTGCGGAAGTATAAATATAAGCTAATTTAGTTTTTTGCGTGTGAGCTTTTAGCAACTCCGCTCTTTGCTTGCTTTTACCTAAGTACTCATTGCTTGCTGATAAATTACAAACAATATTTGCGCCTTGAAGTGCGTGAACTGTGCTTGGCGATAATGGCGACCATAAATCTTCACACAGCTCGCAACCAATTCGCAGATTATTATATTTTTTATGTTGTAAGATAATCGAACTACTACAATTTATCTCTTTCCCTAATAAATTAATTTTATTCTCTATTAAGTTAGCTCCCGAAGAAAAATAGCGTCCTTCAAAAAACTCACCATATTCGGGAATATTCATTTTAGGTATAACCGCCAAAATTTCGCCTTTTAGCATAATCACAGCACAATTGTACAACTCGTTTTTCCAAGCAAGTGGCGCCCCTACAAATACTAATACATCTAACATTTTAGTTGCTTTTAAGAGTTTTTCCAAACCTTTCAAAACTTGTTCTTGTAAACTACTACTATAAAACAAATCTTGGCAGCTATAGCCTGTTAAAGTTAATTCTGGAAAAACAATTATTTTAGCTCCATTTTCGGCAGCCTCTCTAGTCTTTAGAATAATTTTCTCTAAATTTGCTTCTACATTAGCAACTTGCGTTTCAATAGAAACACTTGCTACCTTCACAAACGAATATTGCACTTTACATGCCTCCATAATATTAATTATATTTCCAAAATATATTTTAATAACCATTATACTAAACTTAATGCTTATTGCCTACTACTTAATTTACTATTTATATTTATGCTAGAGTAGAGACTATTTTAGTTAACTAATCGCAGGAAATTAATGCTTGAACTACACATAAAAAAGCTAGATAACTTAAGTTATCTAGCTTTGATTTCATTTGGCTCCTCGAGTAGGACTCGAACCTACGACCGATCGGTTAACAGCCGATTGCTCTACCAACTGAGCTATCGAGGAATAAAAAACCTTACGCCAAGACGTAAGGCTTAACTGGCAACTATCTATCCTACCAGGCCGTCTCCAGCCAAGTACTTTCGACGTATAAGAGCTTAACTACTGTGTTCGGTATGGGAACAGGTGTATCCTCTTAGCTATCGCCACCAGATTATCGAGGTGAATTTCCAATTGGGTAAACTCCCTCAAAACCTTCACAGATTAATTTTTTACCACGAGATATATTTATTCTTGTTTAAGTCAAGCCCTCGACATATTAGTATTGGTCAGCTCAATAGATTACTCTACTTACACATCCAACCTATCAACCTCGTAATCTCCAAGGTGTCTTACTAGATTAACTCTATGAGAGATCTCATCTTAAGGCTGGTTTCACGCTTAGATGCTTTCAGCGTTTATCCTTTCCGAACGTAGCTACCCAACTATGCTCCTGGCGGAACAATTGGTACACCAGCGGTTCGTCCACTCCGGTCCTCTCGTACTAGGAGCAGTTCCCTTCAAATCTCTTGCGCCCGCGATGGATAGGGACCGAACTGTCTCACGACGTTCTGAACCCAGCTCACGTACCACTTTAATGGGCGAACAGCCCAACCCTTGGGACCGACTACAGCCCCAGGATGTGATGAGCCGACATCGAGGTGCCAAACCTCCCCGTCGATATGGACTCTTGGGAGAGATTAGCCTGTTATCCCCAGGGTAGCTTTTATCCGTTGAGCGATGGCCCTTCCACTCGGTACCACCGGATCACTAAGCCCTACTTTCGTACCTGCTCGACTTGTCTGTCTTGCAGTTAAGCTCCCTTCTGCCTTTACACTCTTCGCGCGATTTCTGACCGCGCTGAGGGAACCTTTGGGCGCCTCCGTTACTTTTTAGGAGGCGACCCGCCCAGTCAAACTGCCCGCCTGACACTGTCCTGAAGGTCGTTACTCTTTCAGTTAGAATTCCGATACATTAAGGGTGGTATCCCAACGTCGTCTCCGTACACACTGGCGTGCATACATCTCTGACTCCCACCTATCCTGTACATAATGTATCAAAACTCAATGTCAGGTTACAGTAAAGCTCCATGGGGTCTTTCTGTCCAGTCGCGGGTAACCTGCATCTTCACAGGTATTTCAATTTCACCGGGTCCCTCGTTGAGACAGTGCCCAAATCGTTACACCTTTCGTGCGGGTCGGAACTTACCCGACAAGGAATTTCGCTACCTTAGGACCGTTATAGTTACGGCCGCCGTTCACTGGGGCTTCGGTCAAATGCTTTGATTGCTCGAACATCCTTCCTTAACCTTCCAGCACTGGGCAGGTGTCAGCACCTATACTTCAGCTTTCGCTTTTGCAGGCACCTGTGTTTTTGGTAAACAGTCGCTTGGGCCTCTTCTCTGCGACCACGTTAAGCTTAAGTCGTTTCTGACTTTTACTCTTATGGCTACCCTTCTCCCGAAGTTACGGGTACATTTTGCCGAGTTCCTTAACGAGGGTTCTCCCGCGCACCTTAGTATTCTCTACCCGCCTACCTGTGTCGGTTTACGGTACGGGCGGCACTTGTCTCGCTAGAAGCTTTTCTTGACAGTGTGGGGTCAGCAACTTCGCTCGCATCTCTGCTTGCTCGTCATCACGCCTCAGGTTCAAAGTTTTACGGATTTGCCTATAAACTTCCCTACACGCTTAAACAGGAATTTCCATCCTCCTGATTGCCTACCCTTCTGTGTCACTCCATCACTCAAACGACTTGTGCCGGTACAGGAATGTCAACCTGTTGTCCATCGCCTACGCTTCTTGCCTCGGCTTAGGTCCCGACTTACCCTGAGACGACGATCGTTGCTCAGGAACCCTTAGGCTTTCGGTGGAAAGGATTCTCACCTTTCTTTTCGCTACTCATACCGACATTCTCACTTCTCATCAGTCCACCAAACCTTCCGGTTTAACTTCTACCCAATGAGAACGCTCCCCTACCCCTGATACTTTAAGTATCAAGCCATAGCTTCGGTTTCGTACTTTAGCCCCGGGAATCTTCGGCGCAGCGCCACTAGACCAGTGAGCTATTACGCACTCTTTAAATGGTGGCTGCTTCTAAGCCAACATCCTGGTTGTTTATGTAGCGACACATCCTTTTCCACTTAGTACGACATTTGGGACCTTAGCTGATGGTCTGGGCTGTTTCCCTCTTGACTATGGATCTTATCACTCATAGTCTGACTCCCAAGATACCAGTATAGCCATTCGTAGTTTGACAGGGTTCGGTAACCAATACGGCCCCTAGCCCAACCAGTGCTCTACCGTCTATACTTACTTCTTGAGGCTAGCCCTAAAGCTATTTCGGGGAGAACCAGCTATCTCCGTGTTCGATTGGAATTTCTCCCCTATCCACAACTCATCCCAAAGCTTTTCAACGCTTACGAGTTCGGTCCTCCACGCAATCTTACCTGCGCTTCAACCTGGCCATGGATAGATCACTACGGTTTCGGGTCTACAAACACTAACTTTTGCCCTATTAAGACTCGCTTTCGCTGCGGCTCCGTGTTTTCCACTTAACCTTGCTAGTGCCTGTAACTCGTCGGTTCATTCTTCAATAGGCACGCCGTCGCTTTCGCTCCGACTGCTTGTAGACATACGGTTTCAGGTACTTTTTCACTCCCCTCCCGGGGTTCTTTTCACCTTTCCCTCACGGTACTATACGCTATCGGTCGCCAAGGAGTGTTTAGCCTTGGAGGGTGGTCCCCCCTGCTTCCCACAGGATTCCTCGTGTCCCGTGGTACTCTGGATACTAGCCCGATGGCTCTGCTTTTCGCTTACGAGGCTTTTACTCTCTGCGGCTTACCTTTCCAGGTAATTTAGCTAAGCCTGACCATCTTCTTGCTAGTCCTCAACCCCAAA